>CAZUMW010000005.1:0-149067 GCA_964621615.1 uncultured Thermodesulfobacteriota bacterium | reverse complement strand
GCAAAATCGGCGAGGAGGTGAACATTATCCTTGATGTGGGCAAACTTGTCAGCACAAGCGATATCGAAAGTATTGCCTCGACTGCAGCATCACCACAGGCTGAAACTGCCTCAGTATGAACAAATTTGATGTTTTTGCAATTAATTATGAGGAGCATTGACATGAAAAATATAAAACTCAGCGTAAAATTTATGGGCAGCTTTATACTGGTTGCCCTTATCACTCTTATTGTCGGCATTATCGGGTTCAGAGGCGCACTCTCCCTTACCGGAGCTATCGATGAGATCGGTGAGGTGCGACTTCCCAGTATCGAAAACCTTGTAAAGATGCAATACGGGTATGAAAAACTGAAAGCCGCCCAGCGAACCCTGCTCAATCCTAATCTGAGCCAGGAAGAGCGTCAGCAGCAATTTAAAAACGTTGATGCGGCACGGGAATTATACACAAAAGCGATGGAAATATATGCCCCCCTGCCCCAGACCGAAAAGGAAGCTGAGCTGTGGGACCAGTTTAAGCCTGCACTTGCCGCATGGAAGGATGCAAATGATAGTTATTTCGAAGCAGCAAAAAAACTCATCAAAAAGGACATACTGAACCCTACCCAGCTTTATGCGGACATAAGCAGGTTCGAGGGTGACCACTATAAGCTGGAATCAAAAACGCTAAAATGCATTTTGACCGGCGAAACCTTCGAAGGCGGCGAAGATCCTACCCAATGTGCATTCGGCAAATGGCTTGCACACTTTGAGACAAACAATACAGTCATCGAAACCGCGCTCAAAAACATACGCGAGCATCACAACAGATTCCATCGCTGTGTCGGTGACATAAAACAGCTGGTAGCACAGGGCCGTGCCGGCAAAGCAGAAAGCATGTATACCGGCACCATGGTTACAGCTGCTCACAAAACGTTTAACGAATTCGACCGGATGCAGCAGGAGACTAAAAATGCCGACCGGCTTTATGACGCATCAACAAATCTTGCAATGGGAGAGTGCCTCACAAAACAGAAAGCCGCACTTGATCTGCTTAATGAAATCGTCCATATAAATGAAGACGTTGCACACCGGGAGCTTGAGGAAGCACACAGCCTGTCCGCAAGCACCAAAGCAATTTCTATAGCCGGCATGATCATCGGGACCATTCTTGCCGTCATAATCGGTATTGTACTCACCCTCAGCATCACCGGCCCGATCAAAAAAGGCGTTGATCTTGCAAACGCCGTCTCGGAAGGTGACCTCACCAAAACCATCGATATCGACCAGAAGGATGAAATCGGCATCCTGGCGAACGCCATGCGCAAGATGGTGGAAAACCTGCAGGGCACGGTTAAAATCGCCGAGCGCATCGCGCAGGGCGACCTGACGGTTGATGTCCACCCGCGCTCGGCAAAGGATTCCCTGGGGCACGCCCTGAAGGACATGGTTGAAAAGCTCACCAATGTGGTGTCTGAAATCAAGGTTTCCTCAGACAATGTCGCCGCCGGCTCTCAGCAGATGAGCTCCACCTCTCAAAGCATGAGCCAGGGCGCCACCGAGCAGGCAAGCTCGCTTGAGGAAATCACCAGCTCCATGAATGAAATCGGCTCCCAGACTAAGCAGAATGCCGAAAACGCCGGCCAGGCAAACAACCTCGCAAACGAAACGCGCGATGTGGCTGAAAAGGGCAATGAGCAAATGAGCCAGATGGTCGGGGCCATGACTGAGATTAACGACTCGAGCCAGAATATATCAAAAATCATTAAAACGATCGATGAAATAGCATTCCAGACAAACCTGCTTGCTCTTAATGCAGCGGTGGAGGCGGCCCGGGCAGGCAAGCACGGGAAAGGGTTCGCCGTTGTTGCCGAAGAAGTTCGAAACCTGGCCGCGCGCAGCGCAAAGGCGGCAAAGGAAACCGCCGAAATGATTGAAGAATCGGTAAAAAAGGTAGAGGACGGAAGCGGAATTGCAAACAAGACCGCCGAGGCGCTGCAGGAGATTGTCGGCTCTGTGGCAAAAGTGACCGACCTTGTCGGCGAAATTGCCGCTGCGTCAAACGAGCAGGCACAGGGCGTTACACAGATCACCCAGGGACTTGGTCAGATCGACCAGGTAACCCAGCAGAACACCTCGCACGCCGAGGAAAGCGCCTCGGCCGCAGAGGAGCTCTCCAGCCAGGCAACCATGCTGCAGCAGCTGATCAGCACCTTCACTATATCTGATGATAAAGTCAGCAAAAGTCAGCATCAGACTCAGCAGCACAATATGAAACAGCTGTCTGACCGCTCAGATGTTTCGAGCAAAGACACCTCTGAAAGCAAAGACAGCGGAACCAAAACCGAAAAACCTAAAACAGAAACATCGTGGGGAAACACTCAAACTGCGCAGCAGTATGCACAACCTAAAATTAATCTCGACGACAAGGATTTCGGCAAATACTAGCTGCATGCCGGGGCAGTCTGTTCCGGGGGGATACGCGCAGTTCCTGCGGCAAAAATGTTTAACCCTTTAAATCTGTTAGGAGAGGGGGAGGTATGGTACGCATTCAGGATGTAAAAATGAAGCCCAAACTTATAGGTCTGTTTCTGCTCATGGGGCTTATTCCGCTTGTCATTGTGGGCTGGTGGAGCATGAACCTGGCTTCGAATTCTCTCATGGAGAAAAATTACGCACAGCTTGAGGCGGTCCGCGGAATCAAAAAAACACAGATAGAAAAGTATTTTGCCGAGCGTGAGGGAGATATGGGGGTGCTTGTCGAAAATGTGGGCACCCTGCGGAAAGAGGCGTTTGCCAAGCTCAAAGCGATACAGGAAATTAAAAAATCGCAGCTCACTGATTATATTGAAACAATGAAAGCGCAGCTTCACATACTGAAAGACGATCCCTATATAATGGACGCCCTCGTTGCTCTTGACCGTGCGTATGAGGCTGCAGGTGACCGGGTCGACACACCGGGCTGGCGCTCGTCTGCAAAAAAATATGGTACGCGCCTGGATGGTATCATGAAGGACAACGGCTGGTATGATTTGTTTCTTATCCACAAAGACGGCGATATTGTATACACCGTCACACGCGAATCAGACCTCGGCATGAACATCCCGGAAAGCCCGCTTCGCAGCCAGGGGATCGGCAAAGCCTTTCAGAAAGCGCGGACAATGGATGCGGACGAAATCGCAGTGGGTGATTTCACCCCCTATGCTCCATCAGGCGGCAAGCCGGCCGGGTTTATGATGGCGCAGATGCGCACTGATGCCGGTTCTCTTGTCGGGTACATCGCATTTCAAATGCCGCTTGACAGGATTAATAAAATCATGCTCCAGCGGGACGGCATGGGAAAAACCGGGGAAAGCTACCTGGTCGGGCAGGACAAGCTGATGCGCTCAGATTCATACCTTGACCAAGAAGGGCATTCTGTCGCCGCGTCATTTAAAAACAACTCAACCGTTGACACCGAAGCGGTTCGCGAAGCGCTGTCAGGTGGTAACAACCAGAAAGTAATCAGCGACTATAACGGCAATCCGGTTCTATCGTGCTGGGATGCTGTTGATCTGGGCAGCGGAGTCCTCTGGGCGATGATGACGGAAATCGACGTGGCGGAAGCCTTTTGTCCCCGCGACGAAAGCGGAACGACCTTTTATGAAAAATACCAGAAAATGTACGGCTACTATGATCTGTTTTTAGTCAACCCAGACGGCTATTGTTTTTATACCGTCGCACAGGAAGCAGACTATCAGACGAATTTCCTCACCGGCACCTATTCGGGGTCAAATCTTGGCCGGCTGATTAAGAAAGTTATAAACACCAGAAAATTCGGGCTGGCAGATTTTGAGCCCTATGCGCCGTCAAACAACGAGCCCTGCGCATTTATCGCTCAGCCCTTTGTCTATGACGGGAACATAGAGATTGTGGTCGCGCTTCAGCTGCCACTCGAGGCGATTAACAGCATCATGCAGGAGCGCGACGGCATGGGAGAAACCGGTGAAACGTATTTGGTCGGCCCGGACAAGCTGATGCGCTCTGACTCATACCTCGACCCCCAGGGCCATTCAGTAAAAGCATCCTTTGCAGGTACCGTTGCACAAAACGGCGTCGATACAAAAGCCGTCGCAGAGGCAATTTCCGTCAAAACAGATGCACAGGTTATCCTGGATTACAACGGCCATCCGGTGCTGTCTGCATACACGCCGGTACAGGTCGGTAACGTGACCTGGGCCCTGCTTGCCGAAATCGACGAAGCGGAAGTCCTTGCCCCGATCAATGCGCTCAGAAACTCAATCATTGTCGCCGGAATAATACTGGCGGCACTCATCGCCCTTGTTGCTTTCTTTGTTGCCCGGACAATTGCGAACCCGATTACCAAAACGGCAGCTATTGCTGACAATGTTTCCATGGGCGACCTTACCTCAACCATCGATATCCACCAGAAGGACGAAATTGGGGTTCTTGCCGATGCCATGCGCACAATGGTGGAAAACCTGCAGGGCACGGTTAAAATCGCTGAGCGCATCGCGCAGGGCGATTTAACAGTTGACGTACACCCGCGCTCGGACAAGGACGCGCTGGGACATGCCCTGAAGGACATGGTTGAAAAGCTCACCAATGTAGTGTCCGAAATAAAGGTGTCTGCGGACAATGTCGCCGCCGGCTCCCAGCAGATGAGCTCGACCTCCCAGAGCATGAGCCAGGGCGCCACCGAGCAGGCAAGCTCGCTTGAGGAAATCACCAGCTCGATGAACGAAATCGGCTCTCAAACAAAGCAGAATGCCGAAAACGCCGGCCAGGCAAACTCGCTTGCCGGCGAAACGCGGGATGTTGCGGAAAGCGGAAACGCGCAGATGAACCAGATGGTCGGCGCCATGACCGAGATTAACGACTCGAGCCAGAATATATCAAAAATTATTAAAACGATCGATGAAATAGCATTCCAGACAAACCTGCTGGCGCTAAATGCAGCGGTGGAGGCGGCGCGTGCCGGCAAGCACGGTAAAGGGTTTGCCGTTGTTGCTGAGGAAGTTCGCAATCTCGCTGCGCGCAGTGCAAAGGCGGCCAAAGAAACCGCCGAGATGATCGAGGAGTCGGTAAAAAAGGTAGAGGACGGAAGCGGTATCGCAAACAAGACCGCCGAGGCGCTGCAGGAGATTGTCGGGTCGGTCGCAAAGGTGACCGACCTTGTCGGCGAAATTGCCGCTGCCTCAAATGAGCAGGCTCAGGGCGTCAGCCAGATCACGCAGGGCCTGGGACAGATCGACCAGGTAACCCAGCAGAACACCTCTCATGCTGAGGAAAGCGCCTCAGCCTCAGAGGAGCTGGCAAGCCAGGCAACCATGCTGCAGCAGCTCATCAGCACCTTTACCGTTTCTGATGACAAATCAATCCGGCAGCAGCAAACCGGCAGCACAGAAACAAGTCAGGCAAAAAAGCTCCAGCCGACAGCGCAGGACAGCAGTAAATCAGTCGATTCCAGCAGCGGAAACGGAGGTGAACATGATCATGGAAAGGGAGCAGCCTGGGGTGGCGGCGCCGAATCCGGACAGCAGCCGCAGCCCGCAATTCATCTTGATGACAAGGAATTCGGAAAATACTAAGGCTCAAACAGCACTTCGGCATCCGGTATATAACCGCTTTGCCGAAGTGCACTATCTCTTAACGCTGTCCGGGAGATACAACGATGACGTTAAAGAAAACAATAAACAAACGGGTATCTTTTATAATTTCGCTGATATGTGCGTTCACTCTGTGCGTGGCTTCACTTGCTCCCGTGCGCCTCTACGCTTCTGAACTTACCGTCGAAGCAGATCTCGCATTAAACAGCAAGTACCTGTGGCGGGGGCTTGAGCTCAATGAGGACCCCGTTTTTCAGCCTGAAATCTGCATCGGCTATAAAGGCTTTTCAGCAGCTGTGTGGGGAAACATGGAGCTCACAGATGTATATAATGATCACGGCGCTGACGGCGATACCGGGGATTTCACTGAGCTTGATTATATTGTAGACTATTCAGGCAGCTTAAGCCGATTCAATTACTCCGTGGGGGCAATTTATTACGATTTTCCACACACCAGCTTCACCGACACCCTGGAAATATATGTTGCCCTCGGCTATGACTGCCTCCTGTCCCCCACACTAACCGTATACCGGGATCTGCGGGCCAATGACGGGTATTATGTTACAGCCGGCATAAGCCACGACTTTGATCTTCAATTCTTTTTGAACAGCACGCTGTCAACCAGCGCAACCGTGGGCTGTGCAAACAGGCGCATGACACGCTATTATTACGGCGAACGGAAAACGGCTGTTACCGATGCGCTTGTTTCGGCCTCGCTGTCGATACCGGTTACTAAACATATCGCCATTGCTCCGTCTGTTCACTATTCTGCTCTGATTGACGGGGGCATACGGAATGAAAACCTGGGAGACAAGGACGATAACCTCTGGTGCGGTATAACAGTGTCATTCAGCGTCGGGGCATTTTAAAAACAAAACAAGCATAAAGCAGAACATGGAATGCATAATTCGCGTAGATACCACAGGTACCCCCCGCATGCCGGCGGATCGGTTTTAATACGGTAGCACGCCGTTTCGTCGGCATATTTATTGTCTTTTTATTATATTTATAATATAATGTTACAAAAAATTACCGATCATACGGATGGACTGCAATTTATGGCAACGGGTCTCCCTGATGACGTGGGTACCACAGGTATCATGCAGCTTTCAGACAGCGAATTCCGCCTTATCAGGGAGCTCGTGTACAGCCGCTTCGGTATCAATCTCACCGAGGCAAAGCGCTCTCTTGTGGTCGGCCGGCTCCAGAGTATTCTTCGTGCCCAGGGGTTTTCCACCTTTAAAGAGTATTACCGCTTTCTTGTCGCCGACGAGTCGGGTAAAGCACTCGAAACCTTTATAAACCGCATTACCACCAACCACACATTTTTTTATCGCGAGCATTCTCACTTCGACTATTTCCGGAAAAACCTGCTCCCCCAGCTGTGCGCAGATCTGAAGCGGCAAAACAGCCGCGATATCCGCATCTGGTGCGCAGGGTGCTCATCGGGCGAAGAGCCGTATATGCTTATTATGCTGATGATTGATTATTTAGGAAGCGAATACGGCCTGTGGGACGGGGGGATTCTGGCAACCGACATTTCCTCACGCGTGCTCGACCGCGCCCGGGCCGGCGTCTACGCTGCGGAAAACGTACAGAACGTCCCCTCTTTTGCAAAGCATCATTTTCTGAAAACCGGCGAAAATGAATTCGTGCTTTCTGAAAAAATTAAACGCGAGGTAACGTTCAGGCGCTTTAACCTGATGAACGAGGACTATCCATTCAAAAAGCCGTTTCACGTCATATTCTGCCGGAACGTTATGATTTATTTTGATCGCGAGACGCGGACGCGGCTGCTCAATCAATTTCATCGGCATTTATTGCCGGACGGGCACCTGTTTATCGGACACTCTGAATCGATCGGACGGCAGCAGGATCTTTTCACATACATAATACCCGGTATATACAAAAAGAAATAACAAGCCGATCACAGCAGTATTTTTATTGAATATAAGAAAGGAAACGCTGCAAAGCTTATAATTTCAGGAGCGCTGATGTATTATGGTGTACCAATTCGGGACATATCTGGTAGACCGGGGTGCAGCAACCCCTGAACAAATCGTTGCAGCGCTGAACACCCAGCGCACCCGGCAGCGGCCGATCGGCACGCTTGCGCTTGAGCGCCGGATGTTAACCATGGAGCAGGTGTTTGAGATTCTCAACCGCCAGGCGGAAGTCCGGAAGCGCTTCTGTGAAATCGCCGTTGACTGCGGTTACATGGAGGAGCCGCAGGTACACGAGCTGCTTGACCTGCAGCGAAAAGAAAGAACCCCTATTGGTGAAATTCTGGTTGAGATGGGTATTCTCGATACAGAAAAGCTGCAAAGGCTGCTGCATGAGTTCAAGACAGAAAACGGGACACCCCTCAGGGAGATGACCGGCAGAATGTAACAGCAGCAAAAACCGATGCAGAGAACGCACTGTTGATGTGACCTGGTTATCTTAAGCGCTTTCTGCTTTACCCGTATTGCCAATGAGCCTACAATGCCCGGACCAAAAAAGCGCATAAAAGTTCTTGTCGTTGACGACTCAGCACTGGTCAGAGGAATTCTGTCTCAGGGGCTTGCACAGGACAGCGGCATTGAGGTCGTCGACAATGCCGCTGACCCGTATGTTGCCCGCGATAAAATCATAAAACACCGACCGGATGTGCTCACGCTCGATGTGGAAATGCCACGCATGGACGGGGTCGAGTTTCTGCGGCGCCTCATGCCGCAATACCCGCTGCCGGTTGTCATGGTCAGCGCGCTGACCCAGAAAGGCAAGCAGATAACGCTTGACGCCCTTGAAGCAGGTGCGGTCGACTTTGTTGCAAAGCCCGCAACCAACATTGCCCGCGGGCTTGAAGAAATGATGGTGGAGCTGCGCACCAAAGTCAAAATAGCCTCTACCGCAAATGTATCTCACTGGAAAAGCAAGCGGGAATCTATCCGCCCCGCACCCGCAGCAGCGCCGAAATCCCTGTCTGAATCAACAGACAAAGTCATTGCCATCGGAGCGTCGACCGGCGGAACCGAAGCAATCAGAACGGTGCTGACCTGCTATCCCGCCACCGCTCCGGGCGTTGTTGTGGTTCAGCATATGCCTGCCGGGTTCACGAAGGCTTTTGCCGAGCGCCTGAACACGCTGTGTCTTATGGAGGTCAAGGAGGCATCCGACGGAGACCGCGTCATGCCCGGCTGCGCACTCATCGCTCCGGGCGGATACCACCTTCGCGTGCACCGGTCAGGCGGGCAGTACCGGGTAAGCTGCACGCCCGGGGAAAACGTAAACGGGCACTGCCCGTCGGTTGATGTCATGATGCATTCGGTTGCCGACCAGGTGGGCCGCAATGCAATCGGCATTCTGCTTACCGGCATGGGCGCAGACGGTGCAAACGGCATGGTGGCAATGCGAAATGCGGGCGCGTTCACTGTTGCACAGGATGAGAACACCTGCGTTGTATACGGCATGCCCAAAGCAGCCTGGGAGCGCGGCGGTGCTGACCGGCTTGTCGGGCTGGGCCAGATAGCCGCAGTTTCTTTAAATCCCAATATCAGGCAGGCCCAATGAAAACCATCGTAATCGGCGTCGGCGATATGGCCGCCACAAACATACCCGGCGAAGTGATTAAAACCCTCGGGCTCGGGTCATGCGTTGCCGTTGTCATGCTGCACCCCGGCAGCCGCACGGTCGGTATGGTGCACGTGGCACTCCCCGAATCATCCATCGATGCAGCCCGCGCACAAGCAAAGCCCGGCTACTTTGCCGACACGGGCATCCCCGCCCTCATTCAGCAGATGAACACCAACGGCAAATGCCGCGAGTTGATCGTAAAGCTTGCCGGGGGCGCAAACGTTCTTGATCCGAACGACCGCTTCAATATCGGCAAAAGAAATATATTGATGATCAAAAAAATGCTCTGGTCCTACGGCCTCGGGCCGCGCTCTGAAGACGTCGGCGGACACATCAGCAGAAGCGTTGCGGTGGACACTGAACGCGGCCGGGTCATCATCACCTCTGCAGGCAGGGGAAGCTGGGAAATATAATCAGCGGCTCTGTAACTGAATGGTATAGCCGTAATATCTACAACCCAGTTCGCTAACAGCAAAAAAAAGGTTCCGTTATGGCAAAAATTCTTATAGCAGATGATGAGCAGCAGATTCTGGACCTGTTCGGCAACCTGGTGGAAAGCATGGGGCACACCGCAATTAAGTGCCATAACGGTAAAATCGCCTGGGATATTTTGAACGGCAACCACGATATATCCCTTTTGCTTGTCGACGTTGCCATGCCGGAAATGGACGGCCGCGAGCTGGTGCAGCTCGTACGGGATCAGAAAAGCTTCAGCGAAATTCCTATATTGCTTGTATCGTCGGTCATACGGGCAAAAGATATATCGCACCTTCTGGAAATAGGGGTTACCAGGTTTATGCCCAAACCGGTCGACCTGATGGAGCTCAAAGAAGTAATAGCCAAAAATATTCCTGAATGCTAAGTCCGCAAAGCAAAAGGGTATAAAAAATAAAAGGGACTGTTTTTAAGGTTCCGGACATTTTGCCGAAAAGGTTAAAAACATACAGAGGTAATCATGGCACAGATCCTAATTGTCGACGATTCCGGCACCGCCAGAATGTTTATCAAAAGATGCATAGAGATTGCAGGGCTTGCCGACGCAGAATTTTTTGAAGCCGGCAACGGCAATGAGGCCCTCGGCATTCTCGATAACCATTCGGTAACATGTGTGATAACGGATTTGAATATGCCCGAGTGTGACGGCGAAATGCTCCTGAAGCAAATCAAAGCGCGCCCCCGGCTGCATGATATTCCGGTAGTGGTTATAACCAGCGCAGGCAATCCGGCCAAGGAGCTCGAGCTTATGGCCTGCGGAGCGGTGGCGGTTCTGAGCAAGCCGGTATCGCCTGCCGCCATAGCCGATGCGGTGGGAACACTTGTAAATCCAAAGGAGGATAACCATGGGTGGCCTACATGAGGACAGGCTGAGCGAAGTAATCACCAGGTCTGTCAGCGAAACGATAGAGAATATGGCTTTTATAACAGCTGATCAGGTACCCTGTGAGACCATATCCCCGCATCTTAAGGAATGCATATCGGTGAAGCAGCATATTCTTGAACCCGAGTATGCTACGCTGTGCCTGTGTATGTCCGAAAATCTCGGCCGCATGCTGGTCAATACTATTTATGCGATTGACGGAGAAAGCGCTACTGATAAAATGGTGGCCGACTTGACCGCCGAGCTTTTGAATACAATCAGCGGTTCGGTTATAAAACGTCTTCTGGCTGCTGATACCCCGTTCAAGCTTTCCATCCCTGAAGTAATGAGCCGTTACACACCACCGGCAGACAATTCTTCTGAAACCTGCTGCTTTCTTGTGTCAGGGGAGCCTCTGCTCATTCATGCCGCACTTGCCCCCTATGCGGGTTAATATTCCTGTCTGCCGAATCGTTTCCTTCACAGACCTGAAGTACACCCTTCTGTTCAGCTAACCCGTGCGTTAAGCGGAACCGATGTATGTGCCTGCAACGCGACGATCCACAGAACCGGGATCAACGCCATATTGACACAACCGTGCACGCATATCCCGCCTCACATTCAGCCTTTTCATAAAAAATAGAGCCATTTTAACCACTTCGGTAAATATTTCACAGCAGACGGGTAACCATTTAACTGATAGAAATTACTAAAAAAGCTATAGTACATAAACAGAACGCTATTCGGGTGCACATTATTGTCCGGCAATAATCATAAACAGGGGGATAACTATGAGCACCACAATTAAAAAACCAACAATCATAGCTTTTTTTAGCAAATTTTTGACAATATTTGCTATTATATGCATAGCTGTGACACTATTTCCCGACAAAACAGCATACGCCTTTACCGGTGTATGCACCGGCAGATCATCCCCCGGACGACTGCACACCATGACGGTAAATGACGAAACTTCACCATGGAAATGCACCTTTTCAGACACTCCCCCTGCACAACACTGGTCATCCATTACCCTTGACGATTCCTCCTGGCGCAGTGCCCCGGGCACGGGATCAACCCTTCACCTTGCGGGACATGATTCAGTGCTGAGTGAGGGATTTGAAGGGCACATCTATCTCAGAAAAATCTTCTTGAACCCCTTTTCCGCTATCGGCAAAGTCACGCTCACCGTCTTTAAGCCGATCATCTTCTCAGCATATCTGAACGGGCAGAAATGCTTCAGCTTTCCTAATAATTCACTTAACAAATCTATTGGACATACCGATAATTATGATAGGTTCAGTGTTGATCTCAGCAATTGCAAACAGTACCTGAGACCGGGCAGAAACGTGTTTGCCCTGCAATTACCGATGAACAGGCCTGAGGTGAAACCGCCGCCGAGCATACCCATACTGAGCATTAAGGGAACGCTCAAGCCATGTATTGCCAGGCTGCAGCTTTTTGTGCTTCTTCTTGCATCGTATAGGTCAGACCAGCCGTTACGGTGACAGCAGGAGCAGTCCACAAATAATGACATTGTTATAAGCGGGGGTAAATCAATGAACGAAGAGCTTCTGGCCCATGTTGAGCATGCCGGTTTCGGGGGCACGATTTCCGTCAAGCATGCACATCCTGAACAGCTGTTTGATACAGGACTTTATTTTTTAAGAATCAACGAAATCCGTGAAGCGGTTGTCGCCTTCAAGCAGGCGGTACAATCCATGCCCGAAAACCCCCGGTATTTATCCTTTCTGGGACTTTCGCTGGGCTTGCTCGACAAAAAAGACATCCTGGCGCTGCGGCTGTGCGAATATGCCCTTTCACTTGATGAGCACAGCGCCGATCTATATTGCAACCTTGCCCGCCTCTATCATCTGCAGGGCGACACCCATAAAACCTGTGAAATATTCTCGCGGGGAATGATGAACACAGATGACGACGGCAACCTCAGGGCTGAAATGGAAAAACTCGGCATAGCAAAAACGTTTTCACGTTCGCATAACTGGGTGAAACCGTTTCTGTATGTAATTGCGGGTATTATCTGCATCATTTCAGGCCTTCGCCATACCGGCTGACATCAAATCGCCCCTTACCGAACCGCATGAGGTTTTCATTTCTTCATACCAGACGTGTCCAGAATAAATTAAATTATGTCATATGCACCGGGCGCCCCACGTACTGCGATCCCCCGTCGAATTAAATTAACTTCCTTTGTAAAATATTCTGTGGTACGTATTTCTGCATAAAGCCATCAGCAAACAAAAACAATCATGAACAATCATGAGGTATGAATTGTATGTGCACAAAACGCGTTTACCACACGATCCGGCTGTCAGTTCTGGCCTGTATACTCATTTTCTGCAGCACCGGCAACTGCGCCGATATCGACAGCCTCGTCGTTCAAACAGCACCGGCTGCATACTTTGAAGGATCATGGTTTGAAATCGGCCGTCAGATCGGCGTAACATTCCCCGAATATATTACAGAATTCGGAACCACCATGAATACGGTGCTGATTTTCGCAGGACCGGGCAACGGCTGGACACCCCGTGCATACTACGACGCAATTGAGCACCTCATACCGCAAAGCATTAAAGACCACCTGTACGGGCTGGCCGCGGGTCTTTCAGAGTCACGCCCCATCAGCTTCAAACGCGCATGGGAGATTGTCCTGACGCAGAATGTTTTCACCGAACTTCTCAACATGAATAACAACATGGAAACGATACCCGAGGTTCCGGAGGCATTCGGCTGTACCGGCTTTGCCGTTTCATCGGATGCAGGCACATTCCTGTGCCATAACACTGATTCTACCGCAGGCAGCGGTGATAATATTGCGGTGGCGATGTACTGGCACCCGCTGAACGGCGATTATTCCTACCTGACCATGGATCCGCCCGGATGGGCCGACGTTGCATACGGGCTAAACGAAAAGGGAATCGGCATTACTATGAATGGCGGCAATCACAACATGGATGCGCAGCCCGGCCTGCCGGTCAACTTTATGGTACGCTTTGTGATGGAACATGCATCAACGCTTGACGAAGCGGTGGGCTGCTTCCAGCAGCACATAGATGCAGGGTACAGCTTCGGGCTGGCAGGAGCAATGCTGCACATTGTCGATTTCAGGGACAACGCAATGGCACGCATTCAGGTGCGCTCCGGCACAATTGATGTAAGCTACGGCGAAATCACCGATGCGGGCGCCCGGTACATAGCCTCGGCAAATCACTATACCGGTGATTTTCAGCCCGACCCCGATTATTATTACGAATCGTCGGCAAAACGATATGAGCGCCTCCTGTCACTGATTGAAGGCGCTCAGACATTCGACCTTGATGCGTGCATAGCAATTCTCAGCGATACACACGGCGGGGAGGCAAGCAACACAACTATTTCCCGAGGCGGAACCACAAGCGCAACCATATTCAGCACGGTATTCACTGAAGATGGAATGTACTGCACGCTCGGGCCGCCGCATGCCTACACAGCCCGATACGGATCCCCTCAGTACATTTCGCTGGAAAAACTGGCACATCCCGCTGTCCGCTCATTTACAGCGTCCCCGGGAAACCGAAAAGTATATCTATCCTGGGAAATTAATCCTGAGGCATCCATAGAGCGCTTTCATGTCTACCGTGCCTCAGATCAAAACGGCCCGTTTGCCCTCCTGACCGATACGGCCCGGGCCGCCGACAACGGCACTCTATCTTACCGCTATACCGACAGCGCACTCAAAAACAGACAGCGCTATTATTACCGGCTCGACGTGGACAACGGCACCACCACCTCCATCGCATACGGTCCCGTCAATGCAACGCCGCGGCTCATATATTAAATTTCGTGTTGTGATTTATTTTCAGACAGTAGTGTCCAAAATAATGCAACGAAGCCGGTTCGAGCGGGGATCTGCAAAGCCCCCGCAACAACTTAATAATGGTATGGAACGGCATGTGCCGTTAAACTTCAGTACACACAAGGCCCGGCGGAAGGGCTGCCCGGGTCAATCCCTGCACAATGCCTGCATCATAGTTACAGTGAGCAGCATCGGGCCGTCCATGAAGTGAGGTTTCATATGGCGGCGGCTGCGCAGAGACCCTCCCGAACCGGCTTTTGCTCAATGCTTTCATTTATTTTGTACACGTTTGATTTTCAGGTTTCCAGGAGTTTATCAAAATGGGCTTTCTGCTGCTCAAACTGGCTGGTAACGCTTTCGAGTTGGTCAAAGAGCAGATCCACCTGCTCCCTGCCGCTGCTGAGTGACTGCGACAGCCGGGCAATACGCTGCCCGTCTCCCTTCTGCGATGCTTCCTGCATTTGTCTGGAATAGTCCTCAAGCGCCGCTTCATGATGTTCTATAGCACGTTCAAGCTCATCCATGCGCTGCTCGAGCGGGGTAAGAGCCCGGCTTCGCTTAAGAATAATATCTGAGCGTTTCCGGCGAAGCTCTTTTTTGCCGGGCTCTTTTTTGTGACTCGCCGGCCGTGTCTGCTTTCTGTTTAGCCTGCGGGGTGCCTGATCGTCCCCCCATCCCACCCGGCGAAGGAAATCTCCATACCTGCCTTCGAATATAAAGGGGCGATCCTGCTGAAAAACCACCAGCCGCTCTGACAGGGCATTTAAAATCATCTCGTTATGAGTCACCATCACCACCGCCCCCTCAAATATATCGAGCGCACGCAGCAGCGCATCGCAGGATTCCATATCCAGGTGGTTCGTCGGCTCATCGAGAAGCAGAAGATTTACCGGGGAGGCAAGTATTTTCCCTAAAAGAACGCGGCTTCGCTCTCCGCCGGAAAGCATTTCTATTTTTTTCAGCGCATCATCATCCTCAAACATCATTGCGCCGCAAATATCGCGGGCGCGCTGAGGCTCAACATCTGCGTGTGCGGACATAATCTCTTCATACACTGTCCGGGAACCCACAAGCGTACTCACGTTTGTCTGTTCGAAAAAGCCTTTTCTGACGTTTGGATTAAAGGCAATGGTGCCGCGCTGCGGGGAAAGCTGCCCGGCAAGCAGCCTCAGCAGCGTCGTTTTCCCTCTGCCGTTCTTCCCCACTGCAAATATGCGCTCGCCCGGCGCAATTGACAGCGTAAAATCCTCAATCAGCGGATCGCTCTCAGTATAGCCAAAGCACAGCTCATGCGCAGTCAGCAGATATTTTGCTGAAAAGGGATATGATTGAAAGGAAAACTCAAGCGATTCTATCTCCTGAAGCTTCCCGGCGGGCTTTTGCTTTTCCAGAAGCTTAACCCGCGACTGCACCAGGTTTGCGAGACGGGCCTTTGCCCTGAACCGTGTTATAAACTGCTCAAGGTCCTTGCGGCGGCGCTCTTCATTGACGCGGGTCTTTTCGTGAATCTCCTCCTCCTGCGCAAGCTGATGGTAATATTTTTCCGTTTTCCCCTCAATTTTGCGCAGCTTTCCTCGATGGATCCCCATGGTATGCGTTACGACCCTGTCCATAAAGCCGCGGTCATGCGTAATGAGTATGAGCTCGCGGGGCCAGGAAATCAGAAACTCTTCCATCCAGCGAATCGATGTGATATCCAGATAGTTGGTGGGCTCATCAAGCAGCAGCACATCCGGCTCAGCTGCCAGTATTTTAGCAAGGTTGATTCGGACCTGGTAGCCGCCGGAAAATTCGTCCGGGTGACGCTGCATATCATCATCGCTGAACCCCAGGCCGGCAAGCACTTTTTCAACCTTCCAGTGCTCATGCTCCCTGTCAGGGCCGAGCTCTTTTACCGCTTCCCCGAGAACAGAGCTGCAGGTAAAATCGATGTGCTGTTCTACATAGCCGAACCGGTAAGATTTGGGTACGGTGACGGTTCCCGTGTCAGCCTGCTCACGGCCCATGATAATACGCAAAAGCGTACTTTTACCATGACCGTTGCGGCCGACCAGTCCCGTGCGCTCTCCGCGGTTCAAGGTGAAGGTGACGCCCTCAAAAAGAGTGCGAGCCCCGTAGCTTTTGGCGAGATTATCAACACGAATCATGCATCCGGAACCAGTTCCTCATTGAGAATGCCCTGAGGGAAACTTAAAAAACGTATTCTGCGGGGTTTGATAATTATAAAATACATATCATTCCGTATGTTGTTCAGGTCAATATCCTCAAGATCGCTGCGCTCGTCAAGGTTTAAAAATGCATACGCCTCAGCATATGCCTGTTCAGTCTCCCAGCTTACAAGGTCTGCCGTTCCCCACATCTGCAGCCCGCGGACGGTTTTGAACCCGCTGTAATTGCCGTACACGCTGAACGAAACCTCGGGGTTGCGCTCTACATTATAGAGCTTGCCCCCGCCCTCTGTGAGGATATACACATCGAGCTCTTTGTTTTTATACCGCACCGGTGTTGCGCGCGGGATATTGTCCCTGCAGGTTGCCAATGTCCCGATGCAGTTGTTCGTCAAAAAAGAGACAATGCGCTCCCGAAGCTTCTCCGCAGAAGGGGCTGAAGGCTTTCTGTTAAAAAAGGTGGCAAAGTCCGCCCGCATTTTATCGTTGAATGCGCGCTCTGCTTCGTGCATGCCGGCTGTTTTCATATCCATATTCCTTTACTGTCATACGTGTGTACAAAAACGTGCCGGGAATATACCCGGCGCGCCGGAATCGGCGTACCATATATTGTTTTGCAACGCGATTTAAAGTTTTCCATGGGTCAGCGTCCATTTGATGGCTGTCTGAACAAGCTCGGGGGCGCTTTTCAGCTCGAGCTTTTTCTTTATGTTGGCGCGGTGAGCATCAACTGTTTTGATGCTCAGGTTGAGAAGCTCGGCAACTTCCCTGGTCCCCTTGCCCTCCCCGATAAGCGCAAATATTTCACGCTCGCGGGCGCTGAGCACCTCAGCCGGCGATGTGCGGCGGGCTTCGTCACCGGCTGCAACTTTTTTCAGCATTTTTGACGTCATGCTTCTGCTCAAATATATTTCACCGGCCAGCACCTGCCGGATAGCCTGTATTACGCTTTCAGGGGGGTCCTTCTTGATAATGTAGCCCTGAGCTCCCGCGCGCAGCGAGCGCTCAGCATACCGCGTTTCATCGTGCATGGTGAGCATCAGCACAGGAAGCCCGGGAAAGCGGGCGCGTATGTCAGGCAGCAAATCAATACCGTTACATGATTTAAGCGAAATATCCAGCAGCAGCACATCGGGCCCGGTTTGATCTATAATCTGAATAATATCCGTTCCGTCTTCAGCCTCACCGCATATTGCCATATCTGTTTCCTGATTAATCAGCTGGGACAGCCCATGGCGTATGATTGGATGGTCATCGACTATCAGCACTCGTATTCTTTTTGTTTCAGCCCCCATAAGAGCCGCTCCTCCTGTGCATGTATTATCTATCGGATCCAAACGCGCAGGTTATGGACGTCCCGCTTCCGGGAGTGCTTTCAATGGCAATAGAAGACCCGATCATGTTCGCACGGTAGTTCATAAGGTCGATGCCCATGCCTGTGCGCTCAGCCTCAGCGGTATTAAAACCTGTTCCGTCATCGGATATTTTCAGCACATTTTTGATACCTGCCTGAAGCGAAATGACAATATGCCGTGCCTTTCCGTGACGGATGGCATTGTTTACCGCTTCCTGAGCGATACGGTAGAGATGCAGCGCCACGGTATTGTCGTCAACAAGAAGCTGTTCATTATAAGTAAAATCACACGAGATGTTAAACAAATTTTCAGTGTGCGCAGCAAGCTCTTCCAGCGCAGCCATGAGACCGTCGGATTCGAGCGTTACCGGATACAGGCTGCGGGCAACGCTCCGCGTCTGGCTGATAGCCTCATTGATCAGCCTGGTGATTTCACTGGCATCCTCAACCTCCTCAAGGCCTTTGTCGGCAAGCTTCCGCTCAAGTGCTTTTCCCATAAAGCTGACGCCGCTCAGCACCTGGCCAAGCCCGTCATGCAAGTCAAGGCCGATACGCGTCTGCTCCCTGCCGCTCACGTCCAGTATTCCACGCTGAAGGCGCTTGTTCTCAGACACATCCGACAGGATCATCATTACTGCGGTAACATGTCCGCTTTCATCACGAAGAGGGGCTGCGGAAACGGCGGCGTCTATTATCGTGCCGTCTTTGCGGGGAACTCGAAGCTCGGTTTCTTTGCCCTGCATCGTCCGCACAACATCTTTCAGAAAGCGGGAGCATTCGCCTCCGCTGCTGCGTGCAAACGGGACAGCTGAACCGACCACGTCCTGCTCGCACCATCCGAAAATTTTTTCCGCTGCCGGGTTCCAGAGCGTCACTGCCAGTTGAGGGTCAAGAACAACAATTGCAAGCGGAGATGAGGAAATAAGAGAGCTCAGCTTCTGGCTCGTTGCACTGAGTTCCTCTTCGGCTTTTTTGCGCTCGGTTATATCCCTGATAATACCCACGGACCCTATCTGGGTCCCCGATTTGTCTTTCAGCAGCACAGCAGTCTGCTCAACAGGAATAATCAGCGCATCCTTTGAAATATAATAGCTTTGCCAGCTTGATATAATCCCCCTGGTCATCAGCGTATCAATGGTTTTTGCCGCCTCAACAAAAAAAGCTTCGTCCAGAGTGACTTTCTGCCCTGTTGTCGATTCATAGGTTCCGGGGCCTCTGAGAAAAAAATAATACATTCCTTTTCCCAGCACCTCTTCATAGGTGTAGCCGACCATATCCAGAAAAGCGCGGTTAACACGGGTAATGTAGCCTTTGTCATCGGTAACGGCGATACAGTCAAGAGAGCTTTCAATAATGTTTTCAAGGAATTCTTTCGTCTTCCGCAGTTCGGTTTCCGCCTCTTTTCGCTCTTTCAATTCCCTCCTCACACGAACACTCAGCTCTGACACCCTCCCTACAACAGCGCCCACAAACAAAAGAGCGATCATGCCTGCAAGCGCCCCTCCTTCCATAATATAGGTGCGCAGCGCATACGAACTGAAAAGATTGATGACGGAAAGATTTACCGGAAGAGCCAGCACGGCGGCAAAAACCCCTCCCCGTACACCGTAAAACCACCCGCAGACGCTCACCGGGAGAATGGAAAGAGCGGCGAGTCCTTTACCATAGGTATTGTATAGAAAAATAAATGCACATACATGACTGATAGCAGTAGCCGCAATAAGCGTTATTTTGGTTATAAAAGCAGGTTCTATAAAAAGTGATTTGATTATTTTTTTTCTATAGGGAACTATATGCATGATTTTTACCGGATTGCCTCGGGCAAATCTTTTTTCCACAAGCGGTATGCCATATAATTTTTTCAACCGCAATACAAATGATTATCCAAAAAAAATGAAAAATTTTTTAAATCAATATATTAATAATTGATGTATTTTTATACAAAATAGGTTTATGCCCTAGAATAGACTAGGTAAATTTCTTAATTGTTTTAGTTCAAATTTCGAATATTTTTCTTGCGGATTTTTTTATCGGACAGTAAAATATGAGTAAATACTCTGAAAACACGTTTAGCTAATGGTCTGTCCAGGAGTTAATCATAGAAATTATAAAAATACAATCCACATATACGGTACTATAATAAAATAAAAACTGAATAAAAAACAATTTTTTTGGAGGGGAACAAATGGAACACATCAAGTCAACACTTCAGATAACAAGATTATACGATATATTCAGGGGTTATTGGAAAAATATTAGAATAACCCCTGCGTTTTTTGCACTCTTTATGATTTTCTTCTGGTCGGGAACATCGCTTGCCACAGGTGAACGACAGCTATACTACAACCCCGGCGCACTTGAAACAATAACGGCAGATGACGGTTCGGTATGGGAGCGCGTTAATGAACCGGGGTTCGGAAACGCCGGCAATAAAGGCATTGTCGCTTTAAAACCCTACCTCGGCAGCCTGTATGCAATAACCAGAAATGATGATACCGGCTTTGAAATCTGGAAAACAAACAGTGCCGGCGGCTGGACACAGATATCGGTACCCGGTTTCACTGACGTGGAGCGGTACAGCTATTTAAAACCAGGAAGCTTTGCCCCCCAATATGATGCTAAATTTCATGTCAGGCAAAATATCTGGGGTGATATGGTCGAATTTCAGGGCAAGCTGTACGTAGCTGTTTCTTCCGGCTATCAGGGCGCACAGCTGTACGGATCAACCGGCCTTGAAATCTGGCGCTTTGACAACAGCACCTGGGAGCCGATTGTTTCACATACAATCGATGCTGAAGAATCGGGAGCAATCGACGGCATGTCAGACTGCGCTGACGGCGACGCTGCATATACGGCGACCATTACAGACAGCACTAAAAGCTGGGCTGTCGATCAGTGGGCAGGCTGTGTTCTGCGAGTTGAAGCCACCTATAACAACAGCACCGGTTTGACCGATGCCGGCACTCCGGGCATCAGGCTGTTTGATATCATTTCAAACACCGCGGACACGCTGACCGTTCAGCAGAACGAAATGGCAAACCTTGATGAATACACGGTTTGCGCAGAAACCCGCCTCAGGATACCCGGCGATTTCGGACGGCCCGATATCGTTATTCCGCCTGTTGCAGCCGGCGACAGCTATACTATCATCAGCGGCACAGACGAAAACGGATTCGGCGAAGTATGGAACAAATCTATTGTCGATTTTAAAATTTACGAAGGTGAGCTGTACGCGACGATCGGCCTCAATTATGAAGATGGGACCCGTGTGTGGAAAACAGCAGACGGCGTTAACTGGGTGCCAACCTCTGATTACAGCTTTAACCTTTTTCACGGATACGAACCTGACGGCACCCCTATACCGGATGAAGAGTGCCCGCTTACGGGATTAACAGACAGAAACGGCAATCCGGTGTGCTCAAGCTCAACAAACATGGAAATTTTCAACGGAGCCCTTTTCACCGGCGGCACCGGCTCGAGCGGCTGTAACGGCAGAGGGGCACGTGTTGCAAAGCTGCAGACATCCGGCTGGGATTTAATCGTCGATTATTTTGTCGATGAAAATGAAACCGGGACCAACGAAAACGGATTCGGCAACCTGGGAATGACAAGCTTTTTCAATGCAAATTTCCAGGCATGGAGCTTTGCTCCCTATGACGATAATCTCTTTGTCAGTGTGGTACGGCTCGAGGAAGGCTGCCGCATCATGCGCTCCGAAACCGGCTCATCTGCCGATGATGCATGGACCTATGCGGTCGGCGGCGACAACAATACCGGATATGTTGACGGGTGGGGCGACCACAGCAACCTCGGCGCAATCCTGTATAATTACGATTCCACGCTCTATGCGGGGACCATTATTAATAATCTTTCGTATCCGGACCACAATGGGGCCGACCTGTGGAAGGCTACCGGCCCTGCAGACAGCCTCACCTGGACCAGGCTTACCGGAACCGGATTTAGTGACGGCGATATCCTGCAGTTTGAGTCCTTTGTACATTTCGGCGGCTCACTGTATGTAGTGGCATCGAGTGTTAATTTTTCAGGGTTTAAAGGTGATGAGAGCCCGACAGCCGGCGGTGCCAAAATTTACCGCCTCGTGTCTCAGCCCTGTGTATCCGTAACAGCAGATCAGTCCGTTGTGGATGCCTTTACCCGTCATACCGTCACCGGCATAACTACCCCACTTCCGGTCGATGACAGTGAGCCCGGATTCCTAGGTGCAGCATTCCTCGCAGTTGGCGACATCGACGATAACGGCATCACCGACATCGTGTGCACATCCGGCGTCGGTCTGAGCACCGATTTTACTATCAAAGATGGTGCCGTTGCAGTATATACCTGGGACGGGGCCAATCTGGATTCCTGGACACAATCGATTATTCATCCAACCGGCACCACCGGAGATTTTGCATTCCCCAATGACCCGCTGCTGAGGGACATTGACGGCGACGGCGACACAGACATCATGATCATGGATAACTTTCTTGCCGGATGGTTTACCGGTTATCAGGAGGGCATCTACTATCTTGAAAACCAGGGCGGAGACATTACCCTTGCCTCGAACTGGATCGTCAGAACCATATATCAGGGACAGTTTGACCCATCGAAGCCGCAGCCGCCCTGTTTCGGCTCAGACTGCACCGACGGCATCGGCAGCTACCACCGCGCTGTATTTCTGGACATTGACGGAGACGGCCTCGACGATTTCATGACAACAAAAATAAATATGTTTGACTGGCAGAATACGGGTGAGCCATACATGTTTGCCGAGTGGTTCAAAAAGGAGACCGATCTTGTCACGTATCCTTCCGGTTTTTCCGGGCCTTATACTGTCGGGGAGGCAGGAGGATTCCTGTTCAACATGATGGACATCGACGGTGACGGTGACCTTGATTTTGTCGCACCGCAGTTTTTTATCCAGGATTCCGGCAGCCTTATTGTTAAAGGTCCGGGCAACCCCCGGGGCGACAGCCTTGTGTGGTGTGAAAACCCCGGACCCGGCGGCGACATATACGGCACCTGGAATTATTACACCATAGACAACTGGTATACTTCGCCGAACCCCATGGGTAAGGGCATGGAAGTCATCGCCTCAGATATTGACAATGACGGATCCGATGAGTTACTGTTCAGCAATCATAATCATCAGGATTATAAACCTGACGGCACGTACCAGGATCGAATCTGGCCGTCCGGTATTTATTATCTTGACCTTCCCGATGATCCCAAAAACAGTGCACAGTGGGGACCCGTTTCAATAGACACCGGCGATCCGCTTCTTGACCCCTACGATCCGGCTGCGGTGGCAAATGATGTGTATGCGGTTGACCGTGCAGGCGGTCCTTACAGCCAGGGCTCGCCGGGTCAGGTTCGTGCGGGCGATATTATTGAGGACGGCTATCCCGAACTGGTTGTTCCCGGCGACGGTAAAGGCGCTCTCTATTACTATGAATCTGACGGGTCTTCGGACAACTGTTTGTATTATTCCCGCGCAGCACTGTATGAAGATCCCGGATGTATGCCCGGTGAAGCTGAAATTTATGATATAGACGGGGACGGCGACCAGGATATTGTCGCGGTTATATATGATACCAGTGTTGACAAAACAGATAATACGCTGCAGTCAAGCTCCATATTTGTGTATGAAAACGGCGCCTACACTCCACCTCCGCCTCCTGTGTGCGGCAATGGTATCATTGAGGAGGGCGAAGAGTGTGATGGTGACAATGCCACCTGCGTTGACCTTTACGGAAGCGACTGGGTGTGCAACAATTGCGTGTGCGAAGAAAAGACGCTTGTCGAGCTGACGGGTTTTGCTGTCGATGCAGGCAGCAATCAGGTAGTTATAACCTGGTCAACCGCTGCAGAAACAAATAATGCAGGATTCAATGTCTACCGGTCTGAAACAGCAAACGGCGGCTATGAAAAAATTAACGCCGGAATTATAGCCTCAAACGGCTCACCGACCGAAGGTGCTACCTATGAACTTATCGATGACAGCGTGAAAAACAGAAAGACATATTATTACAAGCTGGAAGATATTGACGCAAATGGAACCACAACCGTTTACGGCCCAGAAGCGGCAACACCGAGGCTGATATACCTGTTCAAGTAAACACGCGCTTAACAATCCTTTTGCGCAATGTACACAGGACAAAAAAAAACACAGCCGGGGTTTCCCCGGCTGTGTTTTTTTTATTATACCACATATAAATCATTGCATCTTTTCAGGATCACACAGCAGCTCCGGATTAACCGCTACCTGGCCGCAGTTTTTACACTTAAAGCGGAGCGTGTGTACTTTATTGTGGCATGATTCAGGAATGCGACCGCTTCCGGTTCCGCACCAGTCCGCTTTCGTGCCCCGTCCCTGCGGTTTGCAGATATTGTTTTCATCAAGTGCGACGGCGCCGCACTCACCGCAAAAAAAAGCCCTGGTATTTTTCGGCAGCGGGATATGTTTCTTTTCTGTGTCACCCATTTTTAAGCTCTCCTTCCTGTTTCATCTGTGTATAAATCCATTTGTCATGGCTTCATCAGCTTGTTTCGGACACGAAAAAGATATATCACAACTGAGCCAAAATAGCATCCAGTTTCTGCTTGTCGTATTCACGGTCAAGCAGCGGGCCTTTCTGCAGCGTTTGTATCTTATCGGTAAAGCTGTCGCTTTTTTTCTTGTACAGAATGCCGGTGGGAATTCGGTCCCCCCACTCTCGCGCTTTCTCGCAGGCCGCTGCATAATCCGAGCTGTCGTGATTCTGCTCTGCAAGATCATATACCCGGTCGTTGTAAAACTGGTAGGTATTTATATGATTATAGGAAACACAGGGCTGCAGTATATCGACAAGGCT
Source organism: uncultured Thermodesulfobacteriota bacterium (assembly GCA_964621615.1). Classification (GTDB taxonomy): domain Bacteria; phylum Desulfobacterota; class WTBG01; order CAIYCZ01; family CAIRTM01; genus CAZUMW01. The sequence goes on along the minus strand of CAZUMW010000005.1, from coordinate 124,279 downwards.
GAAGCCGTTGTGTGCTATTGCTTCCTGAATAAGCCCGCTGAGCTGGTCAAGATTGCCGGAGTAGCCGCGGGCCACAAATCCGCATTGCAGCGCAAGCGCGACTGACAGGCCGTTAAACGGCTCAAGAATAACGCCGTGCGGCTGCGCGCGGGTTTTCATGTCAAGGTCAGAGGTAGGCGAAGCCTGCCCCTTTGTCAGCCCGTACACCTTATTGTTATGTACCAGGACAGTGAGATCAATATTTCGGCGTACCGCAGTAATAAAGTGGTTGCCGCCTTCACCGTAGCAATCACCGTCGCCGGTGTTAACCAGTATGGTTAGCGCATGATGTGCTATCTTTGCGCCGGTTGCCACCGGAAGCGCCCTGCCGTGAAGGCCGTGAAAATAATTGCATTTCAAAAAATGCGGGGTTTTTGCCGCCTGCCCTATTCCTGAAACAATAAGAATCCGATGCGGAAGGATGCCGGCGGCTGCAAGGCCCTTTTTCATAGCATTCAGTATTCCGAAATTCCCGCACCCAGGGCACCATTTGTTTTCAAACGTGCTGTCAAAATCGGCAGCTTCTGGCATTATTATTTCTCCATCTGCTCAACGGTAAGGGCTATTTCCGATGGGTAAAACGGTCGCCCGTCATATTTGAGAACCGTTCCTGAGGGGACAAGCCCTGTTTCCTGCCGCACCAGCTGTGCAAACTGTGCGGTGCTGTTTTGTTCCACAACAATGAATCGCTCGGCCTTACTCACGATCTCTTGTGCGTCGCGGGCCGGAAACGGCCATATGTCGCAAAAATGGACCCAGCCGGCATCAATGTCTTTGCTGCGCATCATTTCAACCGCCTCTCGAACGATCCCCTTCAGCGATCCCCAGCATACAAGCAGAAGGGATGCACCAGGATGCCCGGTTTCAGGGGGCAGCATTTCCGAAAGCATTGAGCGCATTTTGAGCGCCCGCTTATTTACCATGGCAGTGCGGTCCTGAGCCGACTCCGAAAGATGACCGTCTTCGCCGTGTGCATTTCCGAGCGCGGTGACAAGCGCCCTGCCACGGCACGGCAAAGCGCGGGGCGAAATGCCGTCCCCGCTGAGAGCATATCGCCGATACTGTTCAGGATTATCAAGTGATTCGTCCGTATCGATAAAACGCTCAACAATATCCGGTGCTGCAAAGGGTTTGTCCGTTACCTGCAGCGAATCATTAAAATATTGATCAACGAGCACGACAGCGGGTGTCTGATACTTTTCAGCAAGCGCAAGAGCGCGGGCAGTTGTTGCGTACCCCTGCTGGAATGATCCCGGTGCGAAAACGAACCGTGGAAAATCATCCTGAGCAGCCCGAATAACAAACTGCAAATCGCCCTGGGCGGTCCGGGTCGCGAGCCCGGTTGCCGGGCCGGGTCGCTGGGCGTTGACAATGACAAGAGGCGTTTCTGAAATACCGGCAAGGCCGAGCCCCTCACACATCAGACAGAAGCCGCCCCCGGATGTGGCGGTTATCGAACGTACGCCTGCATAGGCTGCACCAATGACCATATTGACAGCGGCTATCTCATCCTCAGCCTGCTCGACAACCACCGGAAGATCATCCTGATGCGCAGCCAGATGCCGCATAATACCGGTCGCCGGCGACATGGGGTAAAACGAGGCAAAGCGGCAATCCCCCGCAAGAGCCCCAAGGGCGATTGACTGGTTACCCTCAGCCATCAGCATCGTTTTATCGCTGCCTTCCCATGAGAACCGGTACGCAAACGGCCTATCCTGCACTGCCTCATACCCCAGCCCGGCTGCCTGTTTGTTTTGTTCGGCAACTTTTCCATTGCTTCCGCCAAACCGCTGCTCGAGCACCTCTGTTAACAGATCACGCGGAGCGCCTAAAACACCAAGCGCTGCAGCGGCAGCAACGGTGTTTGCCGTTATCGGGCTTCCCGCCTGCTTTGCAAGATCGCTGACCGGCAGATTCAGAATCCCATCACGTTCATCTGCTTTTTCGGTAAGGATTGCGAGCCCGTCCTTGGCAACTTCACCCCTATGCAGATTAAAGGTCTCATAGTTCATGGAGACAAGCAGATGAACGGCAGCTGCGGGAGCATCAACCGGGCCATCACTTATACGAAGCTGGCAGAAGCTGTGACCGCCCCGTATGCGCGATTCAAAATCGTTAATTGCAAAAGCATACAAGCCGGCGTTCCTGCACACCTGAGCCAGCAGCTGGCCGACCGTTTGAATGCCCTGACCGGCTTCGCCCCCTATTTTTACCGTTACATCTATTGCCATTGAGATCAGCTCCGAACAAAGGGATAATAAAACAGTTGCCTGCTGTGACACCACCACAAAGCAAGCCTGATACTTATTTTGTACTCACACGCTGGTTACGCTTCAAAATGCGGCTTCTCGTGCTGTTCATACCACGTGGCCGGATCTTCAAAAAACAGAAGAGACTCTTTAAGGGAATTGAGGTGCTCGTTCTCAAAGGATGCGAGCATGCCGAAGAACGTACGCTCTGGCTTTGTTTCCGCGTTGTCGCGCAGTTTTGCATACAGATTATAGCCGCTTGTCTCAAACTCTATGGCTTTTTTTATCGCAGCAATGTCGTCGGCATCGACGGCCGCCTGATCTTTGCCGGCCTGAGACAGCTTCCCTATAGCCTGCCTAACATTCAATCCGCTTTGGATAGGCGTAACATCCTCCGGCCACTGCCGCTTTTGCTGAAGCTTCTCATGCAGCTCTTTCAAGCGATTATAGTGCTCCTCCTCATCACGGGCTATTGTTGCAAACATATCAGCGCCCGCACTGTTTTTTGTGCGCCGGCTGTTTTCAAGATAAAATTCGCGCTCTTTTGTTTCATTTTCAAGCGCAATTTCTATAGAGCTGATTCTATCTTGCATAATGACACCCCTCCTGTATGGCACAGTTTTTAATTCATCTTTTGTTGACAGTAATATACACCACCGCCTGGCACGTCAAGGGGAGGAAACACAATATTATTTATCAGAACAAGAATCAGGGTACGATTTTTCAGGTGTATACAAAATGGGGTCGGTGGGTGAGCGAATTTCAGGGTTTAGAGCCTCATAGCGGGCAATCTGTTCGCGTATGGTCAATTTCCGCTTTTTTCTTCCGGTATTCCGGCACGCTCTGCATCGTGTTTCAGCACAGTACTGACAAAACGCACAATCAGGACAATCGTATTTTTTATGCCGGTTCATAGCACAATACGCTCATTTGCTATAAATACTTTCTTGTGCAGCGCATCACCCCTGCAGAGCCTTAATCTGCTGAAAAACATTTTTATGCTGCTCTTGAAAGGAACATGCCTGATGATGGCCGTTAACACTAATCATTTGCCATTATATAAAATACCTTGTATAGTTGTATAAATAGCACACATAACAAACGGAGCACAGCTTATGAAAAGATATTTTTTTGCGTTCATACTGCTGGGGGCACTCCTGCTGACAACGGTACCCCTGCTGAGGGATGCAGCATATGCAGTAAACATCGGTGATCCTTTTCCCTTGTTTGACCGACCGCACACTTTGACTGAAGATCACTGTGCCTATCTAAAAATAGACTGCGGCAGTTCGTTTCGCCTGGCCGATCTCAGCCATGATGTTATTATCATCGAATTTTTGAATGTATACTGCCATACCTGCCGTATGCAGGTAAATATTTTCAATGAGCTGTACCAGACCATTGAGAACGATCCGCAGCTGCAGGGAAAGGTATGTATTATCGGTATAGCCGTCGGGAACGATGCCGAGGAAGTAACAGAATTTCAGCGTATGTTCGGCTCTTCGTACCCCATCGTCACCGACCCGGAGAAAGCCATTTTCAACCAAACCGGAAACACGCGCGGCACGCCGCACACGTATATCCTTCGAAAAGAGGAGCGGCGGTTCATTATCGACTATCATGCCGGCGGCGTTACAACCCACACGCGCTATCTGTCCACGATCAAACATGCCATGCGCGGCCGGTTCCTCGGCACTGAGCCGGGCAACAAATGCCCCCCCTATTCGTTTACAGCAGATAAAAAATCCTATACCCATAAAGATTTTCTGGGCAAAAAAGCTCTGCTGTATTTTCCCTGTGATCAGCAGTATTCTCTTGAAATTGACACCCGCATCCCTGAAAATCAGCTCTATATACTCGACAGAATCCGTACAAGCTATCCGGACATGCTCATTGTGGTATTCCCGTTTAACGGCCTTACGCTGCCTGCCGACCTGCACAGGGAACGGTTTGTGTTCGCTGACGCTGACACGCCCGATTCCGAGTTCTCGTTTAAAGACCCTGAGAACCCGGTTGTGTATTACATTAACGAATACGGAAGAATAGGCTACAAAGGAGATGCCATTACCTTCTACAACGCAACCTCCATATTGAAAGGGCGCGAATATACACCATCCCCCGATATGAGCCCTGAGGAAATTGTAGAGGTTATTGAAACCGCAATACGCACAAAGGGTCACACAATCGAGTCAACTGAAAAGGTCATCATGGATAACGGAGAAGGGGTATATGTCAGCGCGCTTTCCCCGAAGCGCAGCGGGCGGTATCTGTTTTCCCGCGTTGAGAGCCGGCCGAGCCTCTGCGATATATGCCACGACAGCCACTTTATTTATGTTCTCAACCAGAAAAGCATTATTACCGATTTCATCCCCCTTGAGCTTACCAAATACGGCAACATAAGCTGGGATGCAGATGATGTAAAAAAAATACGGGATTATTTTGCCGGACAAAGTATTTTTGATGACTTCAGCTTCGATCCGGAAACTGATGCCGTTACCGCTGCAACAATGTCCTCGAGCCTGGTATTTGAATCGTTCAATAAAGCAAAAAACGTGTTTGAGGGGTTCAAACAATATAAGTTCCGGAGCGGGCATTGGGAGAAGCTTTGTTTCCGGTCAATCTGCCGTATCAGAGAAAAGCTCAGCGCGCTGAAAGAGGAGGATGATTCGGTTGAGCTCACGGATGACCTGCTTCAGCAGATCATTGCCGGGGAGTCGATTCCCGAATGCCCGCTGGGGGGCATGTATATAGTAGTTGACGGATCGGTGCTTTGCAGCATTCACGGATTGAATACTGAAGGATGTACTGACAACAAGTGATGTTTTTGTGAGCAGTTCGCTTTTTCTGCCTTGATATGCGTTAAATCCTGTTTATGCAAAGTGCTCCAAATATGATATACTAGTATTAAAATTCAGGTAAGAACTGCTTTTTGTGTAATCCCCACGCCATACAAAGAGAACACAAAACGAAACAATTTGATACCATTATCATAGCGGGAGCATCGCAGGCACATGACTCTCGGCACGACACGATACGCGGCTGTTTACTGTCTGGCAGCGACTGCCCTTTTCTTGTGGAGCATAGCTGTTTTGGACCCCATATACTGCCATGCCAAAGAAACCGGCCGGATCAGTGATTTCTGCCTGGTAAACGTTAAAAACGGAAAATATTTTCACAGTAAGCAGCATCGCGGTACCGGTCTCATCATCACCTTTGGATCTATATACTGTAGACCGTGCATCAAGCTCCTGCCCATCCTTAACAAGCTGCACGCCGAGCATGAAACTGCACCGATAAAAATTATCTCGGTCGACATAGATGCCACCGAAGACATGCAAACCATAAAAAAATTTGCCTCGTCAAACAACGTTCGGTTTCCATTTCTGCTGGACACAGCCGGTGCTGCTAGAAAAAATAGAATATGCATACTCCCCACCACGCTTTTTGTCAACGGTAACGGTACTATTACTAAGCGGTTTCGCGGATTTCAGACATACGGGGTTCTTGCAAAAGAAGCCGTTAAGCTGAAACAAAGTATTAAGTGACAGCAAAGGGCTCCTGCGCAATACACAATATCCGGCAGGCTCTTCAGAACGTGAATCCGCAATAGAAAGCATGCGCGGCATGTACCGGCGGGTATGTATCCTGTTTATTATAAGCATTGTTTGTTACGGATTCCCCACTGCAGGCTATACCGATATTATGTTTGACGACGCCTGGTTTGAACAGAGGACACAGATCAACCTCAAAGCGCCCGAATTTCCTTCCGGCTTTACCTGGCTGAACACCCCGCTCCCATCTGTTTCGCTGCACAAAGACCTGCGCGGCCACATAGTCCTTATCGACTTCTGGACGTACTGCTGCATCAACTGTATTCACATTCAATCAGACCTTCGCTACCTCGAAGAAAAATATGCACGCGAGCCGTTTGCGGTTATCGGGTGCCATAGTGCAAAATTTGACCATGAAAAAGATGCCGATCACATAACAGATGCTATTATCCGCTACGGTATCGAACACCCCGTAGTAATTGACGAACAATTCCGCATATGGAATTCATATGATATCGATGCGTGGCCGACCAGTATCGCTGTCGATCCAGAGGGCCGCATTATTGCAGGATTTTCAGGAGAGGGGCATCGAGGCACAATCGACCGGCTGATAGCAGCAGCTCTTGATTACTACAAAAAAAACGGTACGCTTTCAGCAGAAAAGAACATTCCGCCGTCCAAAGCACCGTCTCCGCCGCCGGGCACGCTGTCTTATCCGTCAGGGGTGCATATCGATAATGAAAGAAAGCGGATCATAATTGCAGACACAAACAACAACCGCGTCATTACCGCTGACATCTCAGGCACCGATCCCCTGATAATCGGTACCGGGGCGGCCGGCCTTCGCGACGGCCCATTTAACGCAGCGCAGTTTGACAGACCGCACGGGCTCGCGCTGAAAAGCAATAGCCTCTACATCGCCGACACCGGCAATCAGTGCATTCGCAGGGCGAACCTGAATACCCGCACGGTAGAAACGTTTCTGAGGGCACCATCACACATAAAAAAACTGCTGCCTGCCTGCATACCGCCTGCGCGCCCGTCGCCCTGGGATCTGGCCATAGATAAAAATATACTTTATATTGCTATGGCGGGCCTGCATCAAATCTGGTCAGTAGATCTTTCCACCATGGACGTTACCCTCTGTGCCGGCAGCGGTCATGAGGGCTGCACAGACGGCCCTCCAGCAGAGGCATCTTTTGCCCAGCCTTCTGGCATCTGCACCGACGGGAAAAGGCTCTATGTAGCCGATGCCGAATCATCATCCATCCGCTGCATTGATATTGCGGGAGACGGGAGCGTATCCACCGTAGCCGGATCCTGCGATCTGTTCGGATTCGGCTTTACCGACGGCCCCGGAAGCCGCGCCAGGTTCCAGCACCCCCTTGCCCTCTCCGCTCATAATAAGTGCCTGTATGCTGCGGATACATACAACAATGCCATCAGGAAAATACATCTGCACGGCTTAGTAGAAACGCTCGCCGCAGGCGGCACGCTTGACCTCTATGAACCCGGAGGGCTTGCATTTTATGACACCACAATGTATATCGCCGATACCAATAATCACCGGATATGCAGCCTTGATCTTGATTCGGGGAAAACCGCTGTCCTGGACATCCGTGCAGATAACGCATTACCCCCGCCGCCCGGCGACAGCCCGAAAAAAACCGCAGGGCCGTTTGAGCTGCAAACAGCCACCAGCGGTTCACTGCACATTCGCATAAAGCTCGGAGAAAACAAAAAGCTGCTTGCAGATTTTCCGGCACGGTATACAATCCTGGCACAAACAGGAAAAGCCGCCCTGGAGATAGCGGAAAAATATCGTTCCGGCAGTGTTGAGGGAAGTGCCGCAGAAATTCCTTTCAGGACAAACAAGGCCGGAGAGGTTACGCTGGACGTGAGCCTGTCTTATGGCTATTGCACCCGTGCCGAGCGCCTGTGCATTCCGCGCGCTACCGAATGGTCTGTTCGGTGCATCGTTAAAGACACGGTAACACAGGCGCAGCCCGTTATAGAGCTTATCGACTCCCCCTGAGACAGGACAATGCCTCTGAGTGTCTTGAAAAGCACAATAGTACAAATCAGCTATAAAAAGGAGTGATCGATGCAGCTTGGCATAGTCGGGCTCGGACGCATGGGAAAGAACATGGCCCTCCGCCTTATCCGGGGGGGGCATGATGTGGCTGTGTACAACCGGACTCACGAAAAAGTAACCCGCATGCAACAGGAAGGCGCCCGCGGGGCTGCATCTCCTGAAGAGCTTTCCGGGCTCCTTGAAGCGCCCCGCGTCATATGGCTGATGCTCCCGGCAGGGCCGCCGGTACATTTTCATGTACAACAGCTTTCTGAACTGTTAGAAGAAGGCGACATACTGATAGACGGCGGCAACAGCTATTACAAAGACGATATTGAACACAGCGAACTGCTGGCAAAAAAGCATATACGATATGTCGATGCGGGCGTATCCGGTGGTATCTGGGGGCTTGAAAGCGGCTACTGCATCATGGCCGGCGGAGACAGTTCCGCATTTGAGCATATCACGCCGATTCTTGAAACCCTCACATCGCCTGACGGCTATCTGTACTGCGGCCCTGCCGGATCCGGCCACTTTGCAAAAATGGTTCATAACGGCATAGAATACGGTATGATGCAGGCATATGCAGAAGGGTTTAATCTGCTGAAACACTCCCCCTATGCCGAGTCACTGCCGCTCGGGCGCCTGTGCAGCGTATGGAACAGCGGCAGCGTTATACGATCATGGCTTCTGGAGCTGCTGGCTCCGGCATTTGCGCAAAACAGCGATTTGAGCGATCATGATGCATGGGTGGACGATTCAGGAGAAGGCCGATGGACAGTCCAGCAGGCCATAGATTCAGGAGTGCCGGTACCGGTAATCGCGCAGTCGCTGTTTCAGCGCTTCAGCTCGCGGGGCGCAGACACCTTTTCTCACAGGGTTCTGACTTCTCTGCGCACGGCCTTTGGCGGACATATTCCGCAAAAAAAATAGCCGCCTGCAGGCGTTCTGCCCGGACAGCCTAAAAGGGCCGGCAACAAAGGGATATCAGGTATGTCATCGCATGCAAAGCATACTGTTCATGTTACCGGCAACAGCACCGCCGACATGCAGGAACACCCGTGTTCCTGCCGGAAGCCTGATGCGCCCTGCGGATTTATCATATTCGGAGCATCAGGTGATCTGACCGCACGCAAGCTCATACCTGCCCTGTTTACCCTTTACAAAAACAGCACACTGCCTGAGGCATTTTATATCCTCGGCTGCGGAAGAACGCCTATGGATGATGAGGCTTTCAGGTCGGCTATGAACAGCCTCCTTCCCGGGGACGGTGCACATGATCAGGGTACTTTGAGCGCATTTTTTTCACGCCTTTATTATAAGCAGGTCGAATACACACGCAAAGACTCGTTCATCGAACTTGCAGAAGCGTGTGAAGCGCTTGACAGGCGCTATTATACGCACAAAAACAGGATTTTTTATCTGGCCGTGCCCCCGCTGCTCTACGAAACCATATCGAACATGCTCGGCAGCTGCGGGCTTTCATGCATTCAGGCTGCCGAAAGCAGCTGGCCGCGTATTGTTGTTGAAAAACCCTTCGGCAGCAATCTTGATACAGCGGTGCAGCTAAACCGCACCCTTCAAAAAAGCTTTACAGAGCAGCAGATTTACCGCATTGACCACTATCTTGCAAAAGAAACCGTACAGAACATACTGGTCTTCCGCTTTGCAAATGCTATCTTCGAGCCTGTCTGGAACCGGCAGTATATCGACCATGTTGATATTTGCGCCGCTGAAAAGCTCGGAGTCGGCCACCGTACAGGCTATTATGAAAAAGCGGGCATTATCAGAGACATGTTTCAAAACCATATGATGCAGCTGCTCGCCCTCGTTGCAATGGAACCTCCTGCACACTTTGACCCGGAAGCCGTTCGCGATGAAAAAGCAAAACTTATTCGATCGCTCAGGCCTTTTGAAACAATGGAAACCAGACACCACATCGTTCTCGGACAGTATACTGCCGGAGAAATTGACGGACAGCCTGTTCCCGGATACCGGCAGGAACAGGGGGTGGCCTCTGATTCTCTCACCCCCACATTCGCCCTTATGAAGCTGTTTGTCGATAACTGGCGCTGGCGGGACGTGCCGTTTTATCTTGTGTCAGGCAAGCGGCTTTCCCAAAAACACACAGCGATCACCATTCAGTTTAAAGATGTTCCCCATTTTATTTTCAGGCACATTCTCCAGGACGGTATCAGCGCAAACCGGCTGAAGTTCACCATACAGCCATATGAAAAAATATCTCTGTCTTTTCAGGCTAAGAATCCAGGCCCGGCGGTCTGTCTCAAATCGATGAACATGGAGTTCAGCTATGAGAAAGACCCGGGAAATGCGCTTGATGCATATGAAAAAGTGCTTCTAGACTGTATGAACGGTGAGAAAATGCTTTTTCTCCGCCAGGATTCCGAAGAGCTGTGCTGGTCCTTTTTAACGCCCATTATCAGAGACTGTGCGGAATGCATCAGGCGCGGCAGCCTGCTTGAATTTTATAAAGCCGGCACAGAAGGTCCGGAATCTGTCTCACTGATAACACAAAAACGGCACTCATATTGAGTATCCATTACGCAATTAATAAAATGCTTTACAATCAAAAAAAATCGCTATACTATTGACTGACTGAGTAGCGTGAATAACTATATAAAACAAGAGGCAAACAAACCATAACAGGAGGGACCAATTATGAGGATGAAAAAAACCGTATCAATCTTGTTGGCCGTTGTCTGTATGAGCGTATTTGCTGTAAGCACTGTGTGTGCTGAAGAGCAAAAGAAAATTGTAAAAGAAAAAGCTATTGCAGCCCATAAGGTTATTCGCCTCCATTACATCGGGGGTATAAACCCTTCTGAAATTACCATTAAACCGGGCACGACAGTAATATGGATGAACGATTCGCGCGCAGCCGTTGAGCTTCAGTTTCAGGGCAAGCAGGTTACGATGGCATGCAAAAGCCCCGTCCACTTCGTCGTTGATGAAAACGGTTCCTTCATTTCAGACAGAATTCCTCAGGGTTCAGTCGCCAGCCTGTGCTTTGTCGAAAAAGGAGAATTCCCCTATGTTGCCCGCAAATCTGCAACCGGTGCAACATATGAACACCGCGGTGCTATTAAAGAGTTTACGGGCAAAGTTATCGTTGAATAAGTGCAGATACTCTATCCGGAAAGGCTTTTCCAGGCCTTTCCGGATCCGCATTTCACCTGCAGCGGTATCGTGTAACAGCTGCACGCTGTAAAGGCTCATCCTGAATTTTTCAACGGCTTTATTGAATATAGTATGGCACATTGCTGATCATACTGTTATAATTATAATAATTATTATTATTTTAACGCCATCATAATGAAAAATTCTATCGGCAATGAGCATACGGCACGGATAACCCACCAGCGAGAAATTATCCTCGAAGAGCTGCGCTCTGTGACTTCCCACCCGACGGCTGATGAGCTTTATGACCGTATCCGCAAACGCCTGCCGCGCATAAGCCTTGCAACGGTATACAGGAACCTGGAATGGCTGAGCGATCAGAACCTTGCGCAAAAGCTGGAAATCGGCGGTCGTCAAAAACGCTACGATGCAAACACCTCTCTCCACTACCATGTCCGGTGTATCCGCTGTGGCCGCGTAGACGACATTCACGGTGAGCCCCTGTCCCATCTTGAAAAAACGCTTGACGGAACAAAGGGGTATGAAATTCTAGGGCACTGCCTTGAGTTTCAGGGAATATGCCCGGACTGCAAAAAAAACACTTCGTAACCGAAGTTTCCGCCAAAAAGGAGGCCATATGAAAACACGTCCAGGGACAGGGATAACCGTGCTGCTTCTGGGCATTTTTCTTTTTGCAGCCGTCCCTTCACACGCAGCGTCAGCCAACAAGGACGAATTTCCCTTTTTCCCGTCTTTGATCAATACAGCGACCGGCAAACCGGTAAAGCCGTCCGATTTTGAAGAGCCGGTAATCTGCTCGGGATGCCACACAGATATATTCAAGCAGTGGAAGGGATCCATGCACTCGACAGCTTTCATTGATCCGGTATTTCAGGCGCTATGGAAAATAGGGGAAAAAGAAACCGAAGGATTCACCCGCGAGCTGTGCGGCGGCTGCCATGCAGGCATCGGTGTCGTTTCGCATGACATTTCCTTTAAGGACGGTGAGTTCCAGGCCAGCCCTATCGTCAAGGAGGGGGTCCACTGCGATCTGTGTCACACAATTAAGGAAAGTACATTTCTTGAGACACCGACATACGAGCCGCAGAACGCCTCTTTTATCATCGAGCCGGGCGAGGTAAAGCGGGGTCCGTACAAAGACTCCGTATCGCCCCATCATGAAACAGCGTACTCGCAGCTGCACACCGAATCGAAATTCTGTGCCAACTGCCATAATGTGTTTCATCCGGTCAGCAACTTTCATATAGAGCGCACCTACGATGAGTGGAAGTTCTCGATTTACGCCCAGAAGGGCATTCAGTGCCAGCACTGTCACATGATGCCGGTGGAAAAGGCCATAGAAGCTGCCAAAACTCTTACTCCGCCGACAAATCCGGGACAGCCGTGCATTATGGGACCAAAGCGCGACAATATGTTCACTCATGAATTTGTGGGCGCGAATTTCACCGTTCCCGCTATGCTCGGCCATAAGAAGCACGCCGGCATAGCAGAAAAGCGCCTCAAGAGCGCTGCAGAGCTCAGCCTCAGCGCTCCGGAATCAATAGAAAACGGCACGCTTCTGACCCTCAAAGTTAAAGTGACCAACGTAGCTGCGGGGCACAACCTCCCAACCAGCCTCACTGAAGTCAGACAAATGTGGCTCGATGTACAGGTCACCGACGCAAACGGGACTGAAATCTATCGCTCGGGCAATCTCGATGCCTCTGGAACCATCATCAACGATCCCAGAATATTCAATGCGCACGCAGTCGATACAGAGGGAAAGCACACCGTCAAGCCGTGGGAAATAGCCAGATTCGAATATAACAAAACCATACCGCCCAAGGGATCTGCTACCGAATCATTTGTGTCCCTTGTTCCGGATAACGCACCCGGACCGCTGAGCGTAAAAGCAGTGCTGCGATACCGCTCTTATCCGCAAAAGCTGGCAGACAAGCTGCTGGGCAAAGATGCACCCACCCTGCCGGTAGTGGACATGGTACAGGCTGAAGCAACGGTAACCGTAAAGTGACAAAGGAGATCACATGGCTGTTCAGTTGAAGGAAGGCATTTACTGGGTCGGGGCGATCGACTGGAACCTGCGGGATTTCCACGGATACGTAACCGGTCGCGGAGCGACATACAATAGTTACCTGATTATCGATGAAAAAACAACCCTGGTTGATACGGTAAAGGCGCCCTTCTATGGTGAAATGCTCGAGCGCATCAAAAAAATTATCGACCCGGCAAAGATAGATTATCTCATCTGCAATCATATTGAAAAGGACCATTCAGGCTCACTGCCGGCTTTTTTGAACGAATTCGGCTCCGTCAAAGTATTTTCAACCGCTATGGCAAAAAAGGGGCTTGATAAATATTACGGCACCGGCATGCCCGTTGAAATCGTCAAAACAGGGGACGCGCTTTCTCTGGGATCCAGACAGCTGCAGTTTCTTGAGGTTCCCATGGTGCACTGGCCTGACAGCATGATGACCTACATTGCCGGTGACAACATTCTGCTCTCAAACGACGGGTTCGGTCAGCACATAGCCACATCAGGCAGATTCGATGATGAGGTGAACGAAGCCGAATTGATGTATGAAGCGGCAAAGTATTATGCAAACCTGCTGACCCACCTTTCCCCCCTTATTCAAAACGTGCTCAAAAAAGTTCAGGAGCTCGGCCTTACCATAGACATTATTGCCCCAAGCCACGGAATCATCTGGCGGAAAAATCCCGGAAAAATCATACAGGCATATACAGACTGGTGCTCGTTTAAAGCCCGGAGAAAGGCAGTGGTCGTATACGACACCATGTGGCAGAGCACTGCAGATATGGCTCGCACGCTTGTCGAACAGTTCATCGATAAAAGCATCGAAACAAAGCTTCTGAAACTGCGTGAAAATCACAGAAGCGACATTATGACCGAAATACTCGATGCGCAGGCGGTACTGATCGGCTCGCCGACAATCCACCGGCAGATCTTCCCGACGGTTGCCGATCTTCTGTGCTACATGAAAGGCCTCAAGCCGCAAAACAAAACTGCTGCCGCCTTCGGCTCGTACGGGTGGAGCGGTGAATCCGTCCAGCTCATAACCGATCAGCTCAAGGAAATACCCCTGGAAGTAATTGAGCCCGGGGTCAGGGCACTGTATATGCCCGATGAAAAAGAAAACAGCCAGCTGGACGCGCTTGCAGACACAGTTATGTCAAAAATGACATCCTGATCACATGTTCGCTCCTGCCTGCCAAATGGAGTATACGGTATGACTGTCACTGCGGTTTACTGCAGCCCCCGCAAAGATGGAAACACTGATCTGCTTCTCCAGTCGTTCGTTCGCGGCGCCCGTGAATCAGGAGCTGACATCAAGGAAATTGTGCTTCGGCAGATGAGCTTTTCACCCTGCATTGAGTGCGGCGGCTGTAACAGCACGGGCCGGTGTGTTGTTAAAGACGACATGCAGAGCATATACCCGCACCTTATCCATTCCGATACTATTGTGCTGTCTGCGCCGGTATTCTTCTACGGGATGAACGCATTGGCAAAAGCAATGGTCGACCGCTGCCAGTGCCTCTGGGCTGCAAAATATCTGCTCGGAAAGCCGGCAAGCATTGCTCGCGGATGCAAAGGTTCGGGAATGCTTCTGACGCTGGGCGGCTCAACGGGTACAAAGAATTTCGACGGCATACTCCTCACCGTAAAATATTTTTTTGATGCACTTGATATGGATTTTATCCACCACCGTGAATATCGCAAAATTGATAAGAAAGGCGCTGTTCTCAATCACCCCTCCGCCTGTAGCGAGGCCTACGAGCTCGGGAAAAATCTGACTGCAGAAAAAGGGTAAATTTACGGTGGACACCCCTGACGCTTTGCCCGCCCTGCGAGAAAGATCATGGAATCAAAACCTGGACAAAACCGCAGGCTTTCGACCTTGTTGTCATTGCCCGGCGGCAGTCAGGGCAACCCAGTATTTTTGGAGCAATGAAATCGCCTGCTCCGGAATGGCCGGGGCCAGACAGCCATTTTCATTTGTCATTTCGCAAATTATTATTTACCCGGTAAATCCCAATGGACCACAAGAAATCCGGCATCGGTGACCGGTACCAGCAGGAAACAAAATATACCAGGGAATCCCTTGGCGGATCCCGCTTGCAGCCTGCAAACCGTCCCGTTCCGTACAAACAATACTCTGATGCTTCCGAATCCTATCCCCTGCCCCGAGACCCGCTCCCCCGCGGATCTGAATTCTGGCAGGTACTGGAACGCCGGCGCTCCGAACGCCGATTTACAGACACTGCCCTGACAGAGCATGACCTTCATCTGCTGCTTTTTGCAACACAGGGGGTCACCGCCGAAGCCGGTCCTTATCTGTTCCGGACAGCCCCTTCCGCCGGCGGTCTTTTCCCGATTGAGACCTATATCTTTGCAAACAGGGTGGAAAAGCTTCCACAAGGGATATATCACCTGAATGTCGTTCAAAACAGCCTTGAGCTGCTCCGCCAACAGGACTTTTCTGCACCTCTGAGCCGGGCGGCATTGGGGCAGTCAATGGTTGCTGAAAGCGCGGCGACCTTCATATGGAGCGCGGTCATCGAGCGGAGCAAGTGGAAATACAAAGAGCGTGCATACCGCTATATATACCTCGATGCAGGCCATATCGGCCAGAATCTTTACTTGGCCGCAACAGCGCTCGGGCACGGGTGCTGTACAATCGGCGCCTTTTTCGATGATGAAGTTAATCAAATTATCGGGGTTGACGGCAAAGAGGAAACAGCGGTATATATGGGAGTTGCCGGCACGCTTAGATGAAGGGAAAACCGTGAGAAACCACAAACGCATAACCGGAGAAAGGAGCATGTATGAAAAAATGGCGATGTACAGTATGCGGCTATATTCATGAAGGTGATACCCCTCCTGATAAGTGCCCGGTCTGCGGCGCGTCGAAAGATAAATTTGAAGAAATAAAAGAATAGTTGAGTTCAGTAGTGTCCAAAATAATTTTACGAAGCCGGGACAGATAAATGTTTTTCAGCAGCCCTCTAGAGCATCATTTTTACCTCTTCAAAGCCCGCCGGAATTGAACTACTACCCCGACAACATGTCGGGGTAGAATCACCACCGACTTCAAGGCGGCTAAATGAAATAAATAAGCAACGCAGAAATTCGCTTGAAGATTTATGTACAATTAAAGCTGCACTGCGCGTGCATACTAAAGCCCTCGCCTATCGGAAATCACAGACGGCATGTCGGGGAAAGGCGATGCTTTTATTCCCCGCGAGGGGCAATAAGCGGACTTTGTTTTATTACGATAAAGGATTATACTTCATGAACAATCAACAAAACATAGCACAGAATATTACCCGTTGCATCGGCCGAACCCCTCTTGTATATCTGAATCGAATCTGCGGTGAACAGTCTGCACAGATAGCGGCAAAACTGGAATTCTTCAATCCCTGCGCGAGCGTCAAGGACCGGATTGCGGTCAGCATGATCGATGCAGCTGAACAAGCCGGGAAAATACGCCCTGACACAATTCTGATTGAACCTACAAGCGGCAACACCGGCATTGGGCTCGCCTGTGTATGTGCTGCACGAGGCCACAAACTTGCGATTACCATGCCGGATTCCATGAGCATAGAACGCCGGAAGCTGCTTGCCGTATTCGGCGCTGAAATAATTCTGACCCCGGGCAATGAAGGTATGGCGGGAGCGGTGAGCAAAGCAGAGGAACTCACCCGGAAGGATAGCCGGTATCTTATGCTCCAGCAGTTTAAAAACAGTGCAAATCCTGAAGCGCACCGCCGCACCACCGCGCTGGAGATCTGGAATGACACAGGCGGAGCAGTGGATATTATCGTGGCGGGTGTAGGAACAGGCGGAACAGTCACCGGGGTTGCAGAAGTTCTTAAAGAGAAAAAACCGGACGTTACCGCTGTCGCGGTCGAGCCGTCCGAGTCTGCAGTGCTTTCAGGGCAGAAGCCTGGGATGCATAAAATTCAGGGAATCGGGGCAGGATTTGTTCCGGATGTTCTTAACCGCTCTATTATTAATGAAATAGTTACCGTCACCAGTGACGATGCAGGAATCATGGCCAGGCGTCTTGCCCGGGAAGAGGGCATTCTTGCCGGTATTTCCTCGGGGGCTGCCGTACATGCGGCCTGTCAGATTGCAAAGCGCACTGAACATAAAGACAAGCTAATCGTCACCGTACTGCCCGATACCGGAGAGCGGTATCTGACAACCTGGCTGTTTGAATGAACAGGCATCATAACAACAAAACGGTAACCGTTGCCGTGGGCATGAGCGGCGGTGTGGACTCGTCCATGGCGGCCGCCCTGCTGGCAAGGGAGGGCTGCCGCGTAATCGGCCTTACGATGAAAATATACGGGGGGGAGCCGGTCCCCTCATCGGATAAATCCTCCTGTTACGGCCCTGGGGAAAATAATACGATAGACGCTGCAAAAAAAACAGCTGCAGCACTTGACATCCCGCATTACACAATCGACCTTACAAAAGAATATCGAGAGACCGTGCTTGATTACTTTACCGCTGAGTACTGTGCCGGCCGAACCCCCAATCCCTGCACCAGATGCAATCCGCTCATTAAATTCGGTGCCATGATACGCAAAGCCCGCAGCTTCGGGATCCAATTTGACTTCTTTGCAACCGGCCACTATGCACGTATCGATAAAAACGGCCGCAGCGGGAGCTTTATTCTCAAGAAAGCATCCGACCTCTCAAAGGACCAGTCCTACTTTCTTTACGGCCTTTCCACAGATCTGCTGCCGTTTCTTCGCTTTCCCCTCGGTCATTTTTCTAAAGATGCGGTCCGGAGCATGGCCGGTGACATAGTCCTGCCTGCATCAGCACGCACTGAAAGCCAGGATTTTATAGCCGGAAATTATACGCACCTTTTTAATCCCCGCACGGTAAAGCCCGGGCCCATCGTTAATGCTGAGGGCAATCGCATCGGAACCCATCGAGGGATTATTTATTACACTGTCGGCCAGCGCAAAGGCCTCGGCATCGCCCACACTGAACCGCTGTATGTTACCGGCATCGACGCGGGGAAAAACACCATCACAGTCGGAACGAAAAACGCTCTCTATGCATCGGCGCTCATTGCCGATCAGTTAAACTACATCAGCATCAGCGCACCGTCAAGTCCGCTGCGCATTCAGGCTAAAATCAGGCATCAGCACCCCGCAGCCGATGCATGGCTGAAGCCGGCAGCGTGCTGCAGATCGGTTCAGGTAGTGTTCGACCGGCCGCAGCTGGCTGTCACCCCAGGCCAGTCAGTGGTATTTTATGACGGGGATATCGTTCTTGGCGGCGGAATTATCAAGCGGGCGCTCACTGACACAGGAGCGGATTTATGACAAAAAGCAAACCATTTCCCCATGAAAAACTGAAATTGCTCTACGCTCGCTTGGCTGACATGAAGCGAGTTCTGGTAGCGCTTTCCGGCGGGATAGACAGCTGCTTTCTTCTGAAAGCGGCTCAGCATATCCTGGGAGACAATGTCGTGGCGGCTACCGCTGTTTCCCCGATCCACCTTCCGGAAGATATTGCCGATGCCGAAGCAAGCGCGCTCAGCTGCTCAGCACACCATCTTAAAGTGGATATCGACATTCTAAACAACAGCTCTTTTACAGAAAATACCCCCGACAGATGTTACTGGTGCAAAAAAACACTCTATCATGAGCTGCAGAAACAGGCTGCTGCTTATAAAATACCCTACATACTGGACGGCTCTCACGCTGACGATGTCAGCTGTTTCAGGCCGGGTATGAAGGCCGTAGAAGAGCTGGGGATTCAGACACCGCTTCGCGAGATCGGCTTCAGCAAAGAGGAAATACGCGCCAGCGCACAGCATCTGGGGCTATCCTTATGGAACCGCCCCGCCCGCACATGCCGTGCGACCAGAATACCGTATGGAACGCCGGTCACCCAGAAAACTCTTGATCAAATCAGCGGCGCCGAAACATTTTTAAACAGCATCGGGCTCTCACAGGTGCGCGTCCGCCACCACGGCTCTATTGCACGCATCGAGATCCCCGCTGAGTCGATGAACCGTATGGCCGAACCTGGACAGCGGCAAGCCATCGTCTGCCATTTGAAGAAGCTGGGCTACGTGTATGTAACAGTTGATCTTGAGGGATACAGGTCGGGGAGCATGGACGAAGGGATCAGTTGACTAACAAGCTAAAATCACACTTGAATCTTTTTTTTCAGCTTATCTATGTTTCGTCTCATCCAGAAGGCTGTAACAAATACGCCGGAAAATATGCCGATAAAAAACCCGTACTGAATATATTTGACAAAGATATCGACGCTTAAACCACTGGCAGAGCCTGAAACAGCTTGGTACAGCATCAGCAGGACGCTGAAAAAAACAGCGGTGACAAAGCTGGATACGAAAAAAAACCCAGCCGCCTTTCCAATGCACTCGAGAACAAACACTGCCTTTTTATATATATCCAGCCGGTTACGGGAAGCCTTTATTTTCACCGCTGCACCTGACAACTGACCGATATATTCTTTTGCCTGATTCATATGGCTGGTTCCGGAGCAGCGAAGCTCGCTTTTTGTTTGGTGTATCAGCTGTGACATAGAATTGAATGCACTGTAATCAGCGGGTAAAATAATTGCTTTATAGGGGTATCGTTTTAAATATCGTTCGTGCTGTCCGATTAATGATTCATATTCCGCAACCTGCCGATTCAGACGATCGCGGCTCTTTGAAGACATGCGCCGCAACAGCTGAGTAACGGCTACCAACATTCCCGGCATATCCAGCATGCCGGATATACACTGGTCTTTGTAATAGTGCTCTGCCGTGCGGTAAATCTCCAGTGCCTTTACAAAGTGCTCATCCTCGGGGGAGACAGAATCTTGATAATCATCGATTGTCCCCTGTATCGACTGCAGATCCTCCCGGGCATTTTCTGATATCCGGTCTAGCTCCCGGCTGAGAAATCCTGTGATTATATCGCGTGCAGTGCTGAAAGCAGGATCAAGGGCTGCAGCCATATAATAGCGCGGCGATTGGTCAACAAGACGCTTCAGCATATCTACCGCCCGGCCTGCCTCATTATTCTGGGCAAGTATTTCTGAAAAATAATATGACAGGCTGTCCGGGCTGCTGCTCAGTTTAAGCGCCTCTTCAACTTCCTGCTTTGCCTCGAATGGTGCGCCCAGTATTTCATGGAGGCGGGCGTACATACGATGTATAAAGCTTTCCTGGTCCTGCGTTTCGCAAAAAGAAAATGCCTTTCTCAAGAATGCAAAGGCGCTTTGGAATGCCTCCTGCTCCATTGCCACAAGGGCAAGCGCCACTCTGGGGCGGAAATCATTGGGATTCTCTGCAATTGCTTTCTCGAACCACTCCCCGGCCTCCTCGTGACGCGAAACTCTGAGGCAATCGAGCCCCATCATGACAGAGGCTGACTTCCCGCTCTCTGAAGATTTGCCTTCGACAGCATCTGTAAATACCTTCTTAAGCGTCCGCAGCTGAAACAGCTCCCGAATTTCATAGAATGCAAAAAGCGCGCGCGAGGCATGGTCTTCCGATTCCTCATCTAACAAAACAGAAAACCTGCTGTCTTCTGAACCGCTCTGCATGGGCCGGACAATATCCTGATACCCATCGTTTACAATACCGCGTATGTGCTCAAGCGGCAGATACCCGATTTCCTCAAGGCAGCTCGTCGATTGATCGATAAATTTTGAGGGGCACTCGGCAGCCCGGTGCTCGGTAACGCCGCAATAAAAGCACGCCCTGCCTCCGGCCTGCCCCCCTCCCGCTTCTAAGAGAGGCTCGAATGCCGTATCGCCATCACGGGGGCGGGATATTGTATGAATATATACTGCCGAGTCGCTTCCGGAGGACGGTGTGTGCTCAGCACAATTATTCCGGATATTCTGTGGAAGCGATGCATAAAATTCAGGGGACATAATAATGTCACCGGCATTTCCGTAATCCCGGATTTTGATCGGCAGATCAAAAAATCCGATAATGTCATCTCTGCTCAAACCGGCGCCTTCGATAGTATGCAGCCCAATGGTAATCCCGGCACCGGACAGATTCCGGCCATACAGAAGAATATAGATATCCTCTATAACCTTTTGTGCAGTTTGAAAACATGCTGCGGCTGCCCGAAACGTTGCATGTATTTCATTATCAGACACATGTATAATGGATTCCGCCTTCTGCCGAACTGTGGAGCTAATTCGATCCAGCGGCTGGTCTCCGGACAGATTTTCATCAAAGACCAATGAAAATAAATGGAGCGGATATGAATATTCTGAAACGGCAGAAAGATTACTCATTTTTTAAAAACAATAACAATATTATATACTTATAGTACTATATATATCGGAAGACCACAGGGATTACCTTAATGAAGAATGAAAAAAACCGGCGGCAGCGGCTGAGCTCACCGGCTTGAACGGGGCGGGGGCTGCTTCGTGGCTTTGGACAGCTCGTCGAGCAGACGCTTCCGCGCATCGTGGATAGTTCCCTCAAATATACCACCGCCTGCATTTCTATGACCGCCCGCACGGAAGCCGGCTGCCCGCGCTATGTCGGCGATACTCAAATGCCGGCCATAGCTTCTTGTACGCCAGTTAAATCGAATGGTCCCGTCCAGGTTATCAGTGAGAATAATCCCGTAATTATACCCGCGAACCTGACGCTGAAATGTTCCCTTGTACAGGGTATCGAAGTCCTTCCAGTGCTCTCCGAATCGTTCGGCAAGCTCCCGGTTTTGCCGGGCATCGATCACAAGCAGGGTCAGCGCCAGCTCCGGTATCATCTCTGTATGCTCTATTGCCCATGCAAGAAACCAGTATTCGGGCATCTCATGGTTGGTGTCAACAGCCCGATCATGGTCGGCGCCGCAGGCAAGCAGCTCCTCGGCAAACCGGTATTCACCCGGATATATCTCATTTTTAAAATACCGCGCATCGTACAGAAGGCCAAGGTACAGATAGTGTGCCACATGCGGCGGAACGAAACCGGCGTCGGGCTTTATCAGATAATCGTATATCAGCTGCACCGTCGATGATGTCTGCACAGTAAGCGAGCGCTCTGAAATGCCGGCATACATCTCTTCCGGCTGATGATGATCGAAGTGAACAATGCGCTCCGTATCGATCTTGCCGAGTACAGATTGCCACTTGTTTCCCCAAAACTGCGCCCAGGAGCTCCCGTCCACCAGAATCAGGAGATCGTAGGGCGAAAAATCAAACCCGGCAGTTTCTGCAGCTCTAACATGCTCTATGTCAGGGAATTCCGACATCGATGGCGGAATACGCGAAAAGCTGACGATGTCAGCTTGTTTCTTCTTCTGCTGAAGCAGCCAGCGCAGTGCCAGGGCGGTTCCTACACAATCCGGATCCACAGGATCAGATGTGTTTATAAGGATACGCTGCGCCGTCTCAATCAGGCGGCGAATGGTAGTTAATGCCGTTTTTATGCTGTCGTTAGTGCATTCCATTATTAAGTAAGCCTTCAGGGTACAATTACAGGTATTTTATTAGACTATATACTCAAAGGATTTTACCGTACGTCAAAACATGTTTACAAGTATGTTTTTACAATTGTATCCATATTGATATAATTAAATTTTTTCTTGTTTACACATCATAATCTTGTTATTTGTTATAAAAAGATTAATACTATCTGGGGGAGCACCGTGAAAAATCTTTGTTTCTGTATTCCGATACTGTTTTTTGTAGTGCTTTTTGTAGTATGTATCGGGTGTAAAGACACTCATCAGCCGCAACCCGGCTCCATTGTCATCACGTCTCCGACAGGCAATGAGACCTGCTCAACACAAAGCGATTCCATAGATCTATCCGGATTCTGCCTGAATGCCGCTCCGCTATCGTATATATCATGGTCTGCCGGAGCTGAAGCGGAAGGAAAAATTAAAGCTGACGCTGAATGGACAATCAGGGATGTACCGCTTGAACCGGGCGACACAGCAGTAACCGTTCAGGCGGCTTCAGCCTCCGGAACCATAATGCAGGACACCCTCACGGTCACCTATAGCCCGTATGTGTCGTTTTCCGGCCCCCCTGCCGCTGAGCCGGACACAATTTTTACAAACGAACAGACACCCGTGACATTCACTGCTGCCCTGAATAACCCGACAACCCTTTCGGATGCCGTCGTAGAAGTCGAACGCATCGACGCAGATTCAGAAGTTGCGGATACTGTTGCAGAGCTCAAAGATGACGGAGAAGCCGATTCAGGGGACAGCGCAGCGGGTGACGGTGTATATTCAGGAACCGCCCTGTTTACAGAAAGCGATGAAAAGCAGATACGTCTAAGGGTTAAAGTGACCACCGAAGAGCAGGGGCAGACACAGACCTCATACAGCGAAGCCGTCAGCCTCTGGGCCGTCAGCCCGTTCACTGATGAAGAGCTGGACCGGGCGCTCTCCTTCCCGGCTGAAGTTCAGCAGAAATACGAAGACTACACCTCTCAATATGACGAAGACATCGCCCGGGAAAAAACCGTCACCTGGCTTCAGCAACAAAGAGATGTTACAGCTGCAGGCGCACCGGAACAGGGCGGGGGGATTTGGTATGAGCTGAGCTCGGGGTTTCTGCAGGGGCTTCTGCTGGATACCCGAAGCGGGAGCACACAAACGCGCAGATGTCGCAGCTCTGCACCGTCAGTGCCCTCGCATTACACCGCTTCTTTGAATACAGCAGATGCCCCTGCAGCAAACCCCCGCATAGGCAATAACAAGGCGCTTGTGATCGCCCCGTTTCATTCATACTTCGGACAGTATTCAATGGCGCACCGCCTTGATGATATTTTTGACAGAGCCCCCTGCCCCGGCATGACCGTAAAAACCGTTCCGGACAGCAGCGCAGATGTTGCCGCCTTTAAAACAATGGGCACCTATGGTGCCGTCTGCATTGACTCACACGGAAACATAGTCAACGGCAAAGAAATTATTGTAACCGGCGAGGTTGCCACAAAGGCCAGCGCACGTGCATACGCCGCGGATATCAAGCTTCCCAAAAAGAAAAAACGCCTGGTTGGCCAATACGACAACAATACACTGTATTTTGCACTTACCCCTGCGTTTATCCGGCATTACTGCAAAGGCATGCCCGACAGCATCGTTCATTCCGGATGCTGCTTCTCGCTATATAACGCAGGGGTGGCAAATGCTTTTCTGTCATGCGGTGCACAGGTATACAGCGGCTATACGGGGGAAGTCGACTCTGAATTCACCAAAGACATTGCAGAATCTTACTGGGGAGAGCTGGTAAGCCAGATGAATGCCCGGCAGGCGTACGGCAGCACTATCAGCATCGTCGGCCTTTGCGACCCGTATACGTCTTCATCGCCTGGAGCATGCTTTCTGTGGGGGGGAGACGGCGACAGGATGCTGCCGCCGGAGGGGCCCTGCACCGAAGCGGGCTACACACACATTACGCTTTCCGGTCCGACCAGCGATGCCGAATACTATTCCTCCGATGTGATTGTGTATGACCCGGCTGAAGATCAGTACCGCATCATAGAGCGGCATGCGACCTGCTCGTCCACGTTTACGGTATCGGCAGGCACTATACAGAGCTCATATACCTGCAGCGGTTCTTTGAATGAAACGTATGAGGAGGGTGAGGAGCCGTATAAGTTTTCTATTGATGAAGACGGGGCCGGTGGGATATTCGAGCCGTACCCTGATGCAAAGGATTATAACTGGGTGACCTGTACCGGCTCGGGGGAATCGTACAAGTACAATGAATGCGGGCTGGCAGAGTGGCCTAAAATCGATCTTCAGGAAGACGAAATTTCAGAAACAGGCATCAGCGGAACCAGGCATATTGTCAGCGACATGGGCGTACACACCATGACCCTGGATTTTCAGTACACCTTTCCTGATAAACAGTGATTTTCAAATTTTCTGCCGCAGTATGTCATAGTACATGACAATGCGGTCAACATAGCGGACCGGCTCCGTGCCTCTGG
Organism: uncultured Thermodesulfobacteriota bacterium; assembly: GCA_964621615.1. Classification (GTDB taxonomy): domain Bacteria; phylum Desulfobacterota; class WTBG01; order CAIYCZ01; family CAIRTM01; genus CAZUMW01. The sequence continues at coordinate 99,225 of CAZUMW010000005.1, read as the reverse complement.
CATAGCCGTGCTTTGTTTTTCTGTAATAGCGGGGGGAGCGCAGCAGCGGCAGTGTTTTTTCCATGGACGACCATTTCTGAGGATTGAGCCCTTTGCGCCGCGCAATCCGCTGGGCATCGCGCACATGCCCATAGCCGATATTATAGCTTGCCAGGGCAAACAGCATCCGCTCCCGCGGATTTTCGATTTCAGGAAACCGCTTGTACATTTTTGCCAGATACTTAACGCCCGCCTGTATGCTCTGCCTGGGGTCAAGCCGGTTTGAGATGCCCATTTCCCGTGCGGTCAGCCGCGTCACCTGCATAAGGCCCCGCACGCCGGTATAGCTGCGCGCCCGCGGATCAAGGTGAGATTCCTGATAAATGACGGCGGCGATTAACCGCCAGTCAAAGCCGTATTTATCCGACTCTTTTTTTATCATATTTATGTACCGGGGCAGGCGGGTATCGACGCGGATATGGAATTTTTTTAAATCAACATAATCGAATATTTCAACATCTGCATAATATTTTTCGTAAATTTTGCCGAAGCGGCCGCTTTCCCTGATCGTATCAAAAAACTCGTTAATCTTTCCCAGGAGCTGCTCATCCCCTTTTCGCACTGCCCATCCAAGAGACTGATTTTCAGAAACGGGGAAGGCTATCTTGATATCCGGATAATAGCGGCGGTTCAAAAGCGCAATGTGTGAGTCAGCCACTGTCAGCTCAATCTCTTTTGCGGCAACGCGGCGGAGCATCTCTTCGGTTGAGATGTAGTCATACAGGCGCAGCTTTAGCGGAATGCCCTCCTCGATAAGCTCCTCAAGGCGACGGTGATATGAGGTATGGCGGAGCACATGAATTGTTGCGTTATCAATATCATCGAGCGAGTCTATACTGTAATTATTTTTATGCATTATCAGGCGCTGCTGCACATTCATGTATCCATCGGAAAATGCAGCATGCTCCCGGCGCTCAGGCGTGATTGTAATTCCTGCAGCGATGAAGTCGCCTTTTTCCTCAGAAAGGCACGAAGCCAGGTTGTTCCAGCCCGGCGTGATTACTTCCAGCTCTACGCCGAGATACTCGGCAAAGGCTTTGCCAAGATCGTATTCAAACCCTGCGGGCTTATCCCGGTACATATAATAGGAATTTGCATTATTCAGGGTTATCATCACGATCTTTCCGGACTGCACAATCCGGTCAACCGAGCCGTCGCTGAGCGGACTATACCGGCATCCCGGGAAAAGCAGCAGCGCAAACAGCAGAAAGATTCCGGAATACAACCGCATTATCAGAGGCTGATACGGCTTATGACTCTGCATATATGCTCCCTGCAGACAGATGATGCCATGTTATGTTTAAAGTATAATCAGAAAAACATACCCTGACAATGGAACTGTCAGGGACATACGTGATACAATTAATCGTCTGCACAATATAGCATTTTATCGAAAGGAAACAGGTAGAAAATTTTTCACATATTTCGTTTTTATAATATATTATAGCAGAACAATAAGCTATAAACAACACACTAACATTACATAATAGAGCTTATTGCAGGGACGGGTGTTACAGGATAAAACACGTCTTTAACAACAGGCGGTGCTATGCTAGCCTTAAGCAGAAAAGAGAGGATTGCTATGCCGCACACACTGGTACGATATGGTATACATGTGCTGCCCCGGAAGTCGGCATTGGTCGGGGTATTTCTTGCTGTATGCTGCACGGCCTCGGCTTCAGAACCGTCAAACCGGCTGCCGGCCGTTGCCACACAGACCCTCAACAACGGATCCCCCGGCTCAACAGCAGCATCTGTTCCGGCTGTCACGAAAGAAACAGCCGAAGACGCTGCCCCTCCAAGCTGGAAAATCGATAGCAGCGTCCGTGAATACACTCCGGAACATTTATATCAGCTCATTAACGGCGCTGCGGACAGATATCGTGCCCATCATGTAGAAAAAGCTTTTTTTATGGCGTTTATCCAAACAAAGAACCCCCGGCATGTAATCGACGTGTACATATATGACATGGGGGCTCCGGAACATGCGCTCAGCATTTTTTCCGCTGAACGCCCTGAACACGCCGACCCTGTTTCGCTCGGCCGGGCCGGTTACCGGATCCGCTCGCACTATTTTTTAGTGATCGGGAGGTATTATATTCGTATTATTTCTTCAAACACTGCAGATGCGCTTACCCGGGCCGCAGGGCATATTGCACAGAAGCTCACCGCACATTTGGGCAGCCCCTGAATGACGTGCACCAATCAGCAGCCTCATAAAACTCATCTGCGATCCATATACGGCAGGCTTCGCTCATTGCCTGCATCATTTATCGCTGAGGCACGCTATCAAGGAGCGCATCATTATCATATTGCGAAATTATGTCATAGAAGGGACGCTCCCTGCCGTCTGCAGAAGCATTTTCATAGATATGCACAGCGTTTTCCAGAATCCTCAGGACGCCGCGACGGTCGGTGAATAAAGCAGCCGTCCGGGCCAGGCGCGGATGACGTGCTCCTGTTCCGCCTGCCACCACCGTATAGCCGCAGCGCTCTGTATACAAAGCGCCTTCCGGGCACAGATCTTCACATGCCCCGCAGGCAACACAGCGCTCCCTGTCAATGGCCGGTCCGCTATCATGCGCTATGGAAACAGCCCCCTCGCTGCAGCCGTCTACACAGCTGGCGCAGAGGATGCATTTTTCAGAACGTACAGCCGGAGGATATGCCGCAATTATCCCTATGTCGGAAAAATACGGTGAGGCACAGCAGTTCGGGCAGCCGATAATGGAAACTCTGAAAACGTGATGTGACATAAGCGGCGTCCTGGCCCGGTCCATGACGATTCGGGTGATGTCTAATTTTTTTAACAGGCTGCGTACCGGCACGAGTATATCCTCAACCATCGACCTCTTCTTCCTCGTGCATGCGCCGTATTTAACCGGACACAGCTGAACAGAAAAAAGCTCACCCTCGTCCTGCTCGAAAAATGCATCCGGCAGACCGACATCCTCCCCCTTGATCATTTTTCCCATATTCTCCATGGCCTCGGCACCGAACACCTGCTCATAGCCTTTCCGTGTTTCAACAGCAACATCAGCAGTCACAACCTCAAGGCCGCGCCGGCGCGCGCGCCGCTCTGCATCCAGGCTGACATAATCACTCATGAGTGGCGGCACCGGTATGCTTTCAACGATGCTCAGCGCTTCCTGCTCCCACTGCATAATTAATATTCTCCTTTCCCTGAAAGCTTCCTGTATTACCTCTGATTATCGTCAGAAACCACGCTATGCAGCACTGCGGCGATCAATCACTGCACCGTGTAAATTCAGGGTCACCACCTCACACGACACGGGCGCCGGTGCTGCTGAAAGCGCGTGCCGCACCATCGCCGGCATTCCGCTGCAGCAGGGGACCTCCATAATTACAACCATTATGCTCCGTATGCCGGCGGTTCTGAAAATATGCTCGCATTTTTCCCTGTAGCTATCAAGATCATCAAACTTCGGGCATCCCATAAGCAGCACGCGGCCAGCAATAAAGCGCCGGTGAAAATCGGGGCAGGCAGCAGCTGCGCAGTCTGATGCAATAAGCAGATCGGCCCCCTGTAAAAAAACTGCATCCGGTGGAACAAGGCGAAGCTGAATGGGCCAGTGAGTCAGCTCGGTTTCCCGGGGCAGACCCCTGTCATCTCGAGGCTGCGCGTTATCCCGCTCAAGCACCATAATCTGCGATGACGGACAGCCGCACGGCATCGTGCCGGCAGCATCCGGATGCTGTTTTTCCGGTGCGTTAACATGCTCCCGGACAGCGCGCTCATCAAACTCATCGGCTTCGCGCTCGATAATGTGCAGCGCATCCTGAGGGCACTCCCCGATACATGCGCCAAGCCCGTCACAAAACCGGTCTGAAACAACCCGTGCTTTTCCGTCTGCAATTGCCAGCGCCCCTTCAGAACAGGCGCTGACACAGCTTCCGCACCCGTCGCAGCGCTCTTCATCTATAGTGATAATCTTTCTTTTTATCTTCATACCGTCATACCTCCCGTGTGTCGATGTGCTGTTGTATAACCTCTGCAGCCAGGCGTTTGCCAGCCTCAGTCAAAAAACCGTTTGCACACACATCGTTCGCTGTGTCCCGGCACTGAGAGCTGTCTGCATACTTTTGCATTCGATTGACAAGCAAATCAGCATCATACACCGCTCTATAATTTATTGTTTCTTCCGGCCCCGGACGGTGATGGCGGCCAATGATATCGCACACCTCATCAATCAGCGGCGCTTCGGCACCGATATTTTCAAGCAGTGTGCGTGCAGCGGGAGCACCGAGCCGTTCGTGACACTGCTCGTCCGGATTGTCATACCGCCTTTCAGCCTCCGGCATACCTATATCGTGCAGATAGGCGGCAATAAGCACAACGCCCATATCAGCCTGCTCCTGCTGAGCTATCCGCTCAGCATAGTCGGCAACGCGCAGCGCATGTTCCGCGCGCCTGATATCGGCCCCGAAGAAGCGCTTCATTTCTGATGCCGCCCGCTTTCTGAACAGATCCGGCCGCCCGGAAAGCACATCAGGCGGCAGCTCCTGCAGGCACCGATCTGCATATCTGCAGTATGCCGCACAGCCGAAATCACACTTCGGGTTCGGGATCCGCCTGCCGCAGCGCCTGCAGATCCTGCTCGAATCATCTTTGAAAAATTCCACTACGCTGCCGCAGTGCGGGCAGGGTATATCGAATATATCTCCCGGCTTCCAGTACCGGGTATCCTGTCCAGGACATTTCATATTATCTGCTCCTGTCACGAATAAAATTTACTGCCTTGCGTGTAAATACTGTTTTATTACTTACCGCTCATCATCGCCGCTACATCCTCTTCGGCGGTACCGATTGGTTTTATTGCAAACTTTTCCACAAGAACCCGGGCGACATTGGGAGACAGAAACGCAGGCAGCGTCGGCCCCAGCCGAATGCCTTGAACGCCCAGGGACAACAGTGCCAGCAGTACAGCTACCGCCTTTTGCTCGTACCAGGCAATATCATATGAAATTGGCAAATCGTTAATACTGCTGAGCCCGAATGCCTCCTTTAATTTTAACGCAATGACTGCCAGAGAATAGGAATCGTTGCACTGGCCGGCATCAAGAACCCGCGGAATGCCGCCGATATCGCCAAGATTCAGCTTATTGTAGCGGTATTTTGCGCATCCTGCGGTGAGAATCACGCTGTCTTTGGGCAGCTTTTCAGCCACTTCGGTAAAATATGCCCGCTCTTTATGGCGTCCATCGCATCCGGCCATAACAACAAACCGCCTGATGGCACCGGACTTCACCGCGTCGACTATCTTCTCAGCTAATGCGGAAACCTGATTGTGGGCAAATCCGCCCACAATTGTTCCGGATTCGATCTCCTCAGGAGGCGGACACGTTTTGGCCATTTCCACAACAGGTGAAAAATCCTTTTCCCCGTTCGGATCCCTGTCGGGGATATGCCGTGCGCCGGCATAATTAACCACGCCGGTGGTAAACAGGCGCTCGCCATAGGAATTGTCCTTTCTTATCGGTATCAGACAGTTAGTGGTCAATATCACCGGCCCCTTAAAGGATTCAAACTCCGCATTCTGCTTCCACCACGATCCCCCGTAGTTGCCGACAAAATGGTCATATTTTTTAAACGCAGGATAATAATTGGCGGGAAGCATTTCCCCGTGAGTATACACATCTATGCCGGTACCATCAGTCTGCTTCAGCAGCTCCTCCATATCTTTCAGGTCATGGCCGCTTATCAGTATGCCGGGATTGCCGCGAACCCCGATATTGACTTCCGTGATTTCGGGATGCCCATAGGCGGCAGTATGAGCGCGGTCAAGAAGGGCCATGGTCTGAACCGCTGTTTCACCCGCTTTCATAACCATATCGACCATTTCATCGACTGAAAGCTCCCGGGTGGTTGAGGCAAGCGCCTGCATAATAAAACTGTAAATATCATCGCTTTCCTGCCCCAGAACCGCAGCGTGCTCGGCATAGGCAGCGATACCCTTGCACCCAATCGTGAGAAGCTCGCGCAAAGACCGCACATCCTCATCTTCTGATGCGGTAATCCGGACTTCATCGGCCATCGCCTTTTCAATGATTTTCTCCCGGTCATCGGCATACCACAGGACACAGTCCGGAATTTCTCCCGATATGGCTTCGCCTGCCCTGTGCCTGAGATCGTTCCGGACCGCAAGCCCTTCCCTGATAAGCGCTATAATTTCATTGTCGTCCCAGGCAACATTCGTAACGGTGGTAAAAAGGGCTTTGCATACAAACCGTGCTGCCCCCGCCTCGGCGGCGGACTGCTGCCCATGCACAGCATCACTGCAGACGGCGATTCCCTTGCACACGTAAATAAGCAGATCCTGAAGATCCGCAGTCGTTTGCGGCTTGCCGCATACTCCCTTTACCGTGCATCCCTGATTTTTTGCTGTTTCCTGGCATTGAAAACAAAACATATTTTTCTCCTTTCGGCAGTTGGTTTCCGTTACCGTTGCTCACGCTTCGAAACCATGCGTTATATGCATACGGCCATATCGTTTGTTTTCGGGTAACAGTATAATATCCGCCGAACCGAAAAACATTGACCTATGTCAAAAAAGCGATTTTTTTTGAAAATATTGACAGGAAGGGGGTAAATCATCTGTTCTAAAGGGTTATCAGGTTATGGCGGTCTATTGCAGAAAGCTCGCAGTCTCGTCTGTGATAATCCACACAGCCGCACTAAAAGGAGGAGGGGCCGGCACATTTTTATACAGAGAGCGGAGCATCTTCAAGTTTGAAGGCTATGGGGTAAACGATATTCACCAATCAGCAGTGTCCAAAATAGTTTAACGAAGCCGGTTCGGGGCACTCTGCCCGTACTGTCATCACCGCCCCGACTGCGTGGTATTGTAACATCGTTACAAAAATCCCTCCCGGCCTCCCTTTCGAAAGGGAGGAGACTACCGTGTTCCCCTCTTTGGAAAAGAGGGGTTAGGGGAGATTTTTTACGCATTATCGCCGGACACGCTTCGCTTTGTCCAAGCCTACGACTTTATTGCTTTGTCTCCGTTGTAGCGGTCCACACAGGTTTTGAAACGACGAAGGGGAAAATAATCCATGACCTGAGAGAAAATAGTCCTGCCGGTATGCATAAGCCAGTCCTCCTTTTGGGTCCTGGCTACAGGCTACTGTAAAATTGAAATCGATGCAGGTCATTTTTTCTTTTTTGTTAAGTAATATTAATCGGTTACAGATATTTTTCAAAATTTAACCGGACACTACTGAATCAGCAGTGTCCAAAATAGTTTAACGAAGCCGGTTCAGGCGGTTCTCTGCTCAATGCTTTCATTTATTTTGGACACCTTTGTACACCAATATCAATTAACCGGATCCCCTTGTTTCTCCACTGCAACGACAAAAGCGGCGGGATATCCCTGCGCCTCGAGCTGTCCGGCGGTCAGGTGAGCTTCGATCAGGTCGGAAAAATCACCCAGCATAACCCGGTGAAGGTCCCCCTTTTGCCCGCTTTCAGATGATGTGATCTTCACAGGTGTATAGAGCTCCGAGAGCTCCTGCTGCAGGCTCCGGGCGTTTTCAAGCGCGGCAAATGCTCCCATCTGGACAGCAAACCGCCCGTGACGGAAATCCGGAACCGGTGTGGTTTCCCAGTACACATCCTCTCCGTCCCGGTGTTTATGAGCAGGCAATACCGCCTCAACCCGCACCGGAGCGGTTCCGCTCGTCAGCATATCAAGCTTTTGCGCCGCACTGCGGGTCAGGTCGATGATGCGTCCCTTCACAAAGGGACCCCTGTCATTGACGCGAACAATAACACTTTTTCCGTTTTTCATGTGTGTCACCTTTACGTAGGTGCCGAGCGGAAGAATCTTGTGCGCCGCAGTCCAGCCGTGTTTGTCATAGGGCTCACCGCTGGCGGTCGGCCGACCGTGAAACTTGCCGCCATACCAGCTTGCCGTACCGGTTTCCGCAAAGCCCTCCGCAGACGGAATGGGATAATAAAAAATGCCGTTGATGGAATACGGGCTTTGTCCCCGCCTTTCTGAGAATGCAGAAGCATGAGGCGACGGCGTTACCCTTGAGCGGTCTGTACACACACAGCCTCCCGCAGCGGCGCACAGCACATACAGCATAAGCAGCCAAGAAGGGATAACATTATACCGATTATGGAGCCGGAACATACACATACCCTTTATCGTTTAGGATCCGGTGGTCACATCCGTGTCCACCTACGCACTTGACATCCGGGGCGCCGTTTATTATATCCTGACCATATGGACCCGCAAAATGTTTTCATTGCTCTCGGGCTTACCCTGTTTGCCGGGCTTTCGACCGGCATCGGAAGCGCCATCGCCTTTTTTGCCCGCAAAACAAGCACTCGATTGCTTTCAGTCGCACTGGGCTTTTCAGCCGGTGTTATGATATACATATCGCTCACTGAAATCGTTTTTAAAGCAAAAAATTCCATAACCCCGCAGATGAGCGAGCAGGCTGCAAGCGGAATAACCGTCGCGGCCTTCTTTGGGGGCATTGCGCTCATCGCGGTGATCGACGCGCTCGTGCCGTCCTATGAAAATCCTCATGAGATGCACCGTATCGAGGAAATGAACACCGCCCGTGAAAGCCCGCCCCCTGAAAAACTGCTCCGGATGGGGGTGCTTACCGCAATAGCCATCGGCATCCATAACTTCCCTGAAGGGCTTGCCACCTTTGTCAGCTCGCTTCGCGACCCCACGCTGGGTGTCCCCATAGCAGCCGCTATAGCCATTCATAATATACCCGAAGGCATCGCCGTATCGGTGCCCGTCTTTTTTGCGACCGGAAGCAGGAAAAAAGCGTTTATGTATTCATTTTTATCCGGTATCGCCGAGCCGGCAGGTGCTCTGCTTGGCTGGTTTCTTCTGATGCCCCTAATGAACGACATTGTGTTCGGGATGCTGTTCGCATCGGTGGCGGGGATTATGGTTTTTATCTCATTTGACGAGCTGCTTCCCACGGCAGAGCGCTACGGCCGTCACCACCACGCCATTTACGGCCTCATCGCCGGCATGGCGGTCATGTGTGTAAGCCTGCTGCTGTTTTTATAAAAAAACGACACGCTGTTTAATTTCAATTATAATATCATGGGGTATAACGGGTTACCTGCAGATACCTGCTCGCAATAAAAGTCAGAAAAAACTCATGCGCGCGGAAGAAGCACGCGAAAAGTGCTTCCGGCGCCGGGTGTGCTTTCAGCAAGTATTGTGCCGCCGTGGCTTTTTATGATGCCGTAGGCGACCGACAGCCCCATACCCGCTGCTACAGCGGGGCCTTTGGTGGAAAAAAAGGGGTCGAACATGCGCTCCATTGTTTCCGCATCCATTCCGCAGCCGGTATCAGCTATCCTCAGCTCAAGAAAATCTCCGGGCGCAAGATCGTATTCCTGCCCGCCGTTAACGCTTCGCTCACGCAAGACAAGCTCAACGCTGCCACATTTATCGTTAATTGATTCAACAGCATTTGCGCACAGATTTCTGATTGCCTGATGGATCTGTATCGGATCGGCCGCAATAATGTCTTTGCCTGTTTCAGCCTGAGCAATTATTTTTATCGAAGAAGGCAGTGATGCCCGGCTCGTTCGCACGGCTTCATCGACCATCGTCTTCAAGTGTACCATCTGGGGCTGATTTTTAGCGGTCCTGCTGAATGCGATCACCTGTTTCACAATATGCTTTGCCCGATCCGCCGCAGTGATGACCTGCTGCAAATGGTCGTAGGGCTCCGACTGCTCATCCAGTTCGGCAAGCGCCATATCGGTATAGCCCATAATCGCACCGATAATATTGTTGAACTCATGCGCAATCCCGCCGGCGAGCGTGCCGATCGCCTCCATTTTATGGACCTGCCGCAGTTTTTTTTCAAGCTTGAGCTGCTCGGTCATGTCATGCATAACACATATAAAATGCGTAAGGTGGCCCTGCTCACTTTTCATCGGTGAAATGGTTGCGTGCTGATCATAGGCCGTCCCCTCGCGAGCCTTTATAATTATATGTCCTTTCCAGGTTTCACCGGAGTTGAGCTGTTCAATAATTTTGTTAAAATGTCCCCTGTCGAGATATTGCTTCAGAAGCATATCGATAGATGAGCCAAGCAGCTCCCCGCATCCGTAGCCGGTCAAGCGCTCAAGGGCAGGGTTGCAGTAAATAATCCTGGCATTTCGGTCGGTTATGACCACGCTTTCATCCGCTTGTGTAACGGCGGTTGCAAGCCGGTCGCGCTCCTGCTCGGCCAGCTTACGCTTGGTTATATCTCTGCAGATCGTTATAGATCCTTTAAAATCTCCATCAGGCGTTGTCAGCAGCGAAATGGTGGTTTCAACCGGGATTATTTTCCCGTCTTTCCGGATATAATACAGCTCATAGGTAAGCTTTCCTTTTTCAAAAAGCTCTGTCGCACACTCGTACTGATAGTTAATATAGTCTTCGGTAAGGGTAACCTGCTCGCCGGTAAAGGTATCAAAAGTTCCCTGCTGGGGTGAAAGCCCTATGATATGGCTGCCGATAAGTTCCTTACGGCTGTAGCCGAGCATTTTACACAGTGCCTCATTGGCAATAACAATGCTGCCGTTCCCGTCCGCCACCACAATGGCGTCCCCTGAATTGGCAAACACCATCTGCAGGGTCTGCTCTGTTTCCCACACCAGGCGGTCCCGGCCCTCTGGGTCACGCTCATCTGAAGCCTTAGAAACAAATCCCACTGCCCCCTCACAAGTGCTGCCGTCACCGGTTATCAATTCAGCTGCAAACTCAACCATGACCGGACCGCCCTGCCGGGATGTCAGCTCAATGTACAGCGGCATTTCACCGGCGCGCTTGAAATGGTACATGCCGAACCCAGCTGTATATTGCAAAACTTCATGTCGGCGGTGAACAAGCTCAATAAATAACGTACCGGCAAGTTCATTGCGTTCATATCCCAGCATACTGTCGAATGCAGCATTTGTTTTTATAATGCGCGCATCTGCATCCACAGCAATTACACCGTGGTCTACGGCAGCAAAATCAGTATCAAAACGCGCCTGAGCATCCAGCATCGATGAATATGTCATAGCATCCTCTTAAAACTCTATTGAAGTACCATCGGATGGTAATTATTTATCATTATGAAATATTTTCAATCAAAAAGCCGCACATCCTGTTATAAAAACTCTGCTGCCGCCCCCGCAGCTTAATATTACACATTATTGTAACAAAATACCCTGCTTATCTACATTATTGTAAGATAAGAGTCTTTTGCTATCTCCATCCATGTTGGTTAAATTTTTTTCTTTATAATAAATAATGCATTTTTTTAATTAAAAACAAAACATTCACATACCGCCTGTTTCACGTTAACTGCATGGCATCCTTTTTGTAATTACTGTTATTGCAAATACAGGCATAAGCATCTTCAACTGCAGCCTGCCTGTTGAGGGCTGAACCATAGCAATACATACAAACCAGGATAGGCATATCTGCCGCAGCGAGGAGCACAGCCGCTGACCAATAGAGAAAGGACACCATTGTCATGTGCGGAATTGCCGGAATAATAAGCCACAACCGGATAAAGGAAAACGGCGAAAGAATCAAAAAAGGAATGGTCATTCAGAATGACCGGGGAAACGGACTCGGTGCAGGCTATGCAGCCTACGGCATATATCCCGACTATGAAGACTACTACGCAATTCATGTAATGGGGACATCACACGGCATCCTGGCTGACGTTTCGGCATATATCGAGCAATATTTCTGGATCGCGCACATGGAGGAAATATCCATCTGGGACCGGGCCCTGCGAGACCACCCGTACTTTATGCGCTATTTTGTCGAGCCCAAAGTAAAAGAGGAGACCGTAAACCACGATGATTTTGTTATCGATAAGGTTATGCATGTAAACACCTCGGTTCCGGGTGCGTTTATCATTTCAAGCGGTAAAAACATGGGGGTCTTTAAAGGGGTCGGCACCCCGAAGGATATTGCCGAATTTTTTCGCCTCGATGAGTATCAGGGCTACTGCTGGATCGGACATAACCGCTTTCCGACCAACACGCCCGGCTGGTGGGGCGGGGCGCATCCTTTTAATCTGCTGGGCTGGTCCATTGTACACAACGGCGAAATTTCATCCTACGGCATAAACCGCCGCTACCTTGAGTCAAACGGGTATATGTGCACTCTGCAGACGGACACTGAAGTGGCCGCCTATCTGCTGGACCTGCTGATGCGGCGAGACACCCTGTCTATACCCGATGCGGTAACCGTGCTGGCCCCCCCGTACTGGAGCAGCACCGCACGGTTTACCGACATAAAGGAAAAAAACAGAATCACCGCCATGAAAATTATTTACGAATCGGCAATGCTCAACGGCCCGTTTGCCATTCTTGCCGGATTCGACCAGGGGCTTTTCAGCATTACAGACAACACCAAGCTGCGCCCCATGACCGTTGCACATGCGCCGGGGTATACCTACTACGCCAGCGAAATATCATCGCTGTATGAAATGGAAGACAACCTTGCCGAGATTATAACGCCGAGGGCCGGTCAGCCGGTCATCGTGAAATACCGGGACGCCGCTTAAGGAGACCATATTGTGAGCTGGGCCAAACCGTCACTTCGATCACTGTTTCAGCCGGAATTCGATCTCAGCCGGTGCGACCGCTGCGGCCAGTGCGCGGCGGAGTGCACGTTTAATGAAATCAGGATGGTACCCGACGGAGACACGTTTGTTCCTGTTGCAAACGGAAAAGCCTGCGGGGCCTGCCACCGCTGTGAGGTCATGTGCCCCCGGGAGGCGATAACCATCGTGGAGCGCCCGTTTGCCGTGCGCCGGCACGGGGTCTGGACGCCGGAAAACATACACCGGGCGCATCTGCAGGCGGCCTCGGGATCGGTTGCCCTCACCGGGTTCGGAGCGGAAAGCAATCAGCCGATTTTCTGGGACAGCATGCTTTTCAATGCCTGCCAGGTTACAAACCCCTCCATAGACCCGCAGCGCGAGCCCATGGAAACGGTAACCCATCTGGGCCGCAAAGCCGAAAGCATTCGCGATGTTGCAGACCCCGATCAGTTTGTCAAACGACTGATACCGCTATCGCTTCCGGTTGTGTTTGCGCCAATGTCCTACGGCAGCATTAATTTGAACCTGCAAAAGGCAATTGCACGCGTTGCCGTCAACCGGGGGCTCTTGTGGTACACCGGCGAGGGCGGCCTGCACAAGGATCTTCAGCCCTTTGCCGACCGGGCAATTCTTCAGGTTGCATCGGGCCGCTTCGGCGTCAGCCCCGGCTACCTGAAAGAGGGCCGCGGCTATCAGATAAAAATCGGCCAGGGCGCAAAGCCGGGAATCGGGGGTCACCTGCCCGGTGAAAAAGTGCTCGAAGGGATATCCGAAACGCGAATGATACCGCTGAATGCGGATGCGATTTCCCCGGCGCCCCAGCATGATATTTATTCTATCGAAGACCTCAGGCTTCTGATTTATGCAATCAAGGAATCAAACAACTACAAGCCTGTGTGCGTAAAAATAGCAGCGGTACACAACGTTGCAGCGATTGCCAGCGGCATAGTCCGCGCCGGCGCGGACATGGTGTATCTCGACGGACATCGCGGCGGAACAGGGGCTGCGCCCAACATTGTGCGGGACAATGTGGGCATTCCCATCGAGATGGCGCTTGCAGCTGTTGACAGCAGGCTGCGCTCAGAGGGCATACGCAACCACGCCTCCATCATAGCAGCAGGCGGTGTGCGCAACAGCGCAGACATAATGAAAGCCATAGCGCTGGGCGCCGATGCTGTTGCTGTTGGCACGCCCCTTTTAATAGCCTGCGGCTGCCACGGCTGCCAGCGGTGCAACAGCGGCAAGTGCCCCTGGGGCCTTACCACGAACAGCGAGCATCTTCGGGACCGCCTTGATGTTGAATGGGCGGCCGAGCGCATCGACAACCTTATCACAGCCTGGCGCCATGAAATGCAGGAAATTATGGGCCTGAACGGCATATATGATATCGGCTCGTTCCGGGGCAACCGCCTCGTGCTTCGCGGTGTCGGCCTTACAGAAAAAGAACTCCAGATACTGGGAATCAGCTATGCAGGTGAATAACGAAACAGCGGCACAGTATGTTATCGATGCTTCAGAGCTGCACTACCGCGAGCTAAACCGTGAGATTCAGCGTCTGAACAGCAAAGGTGCCAAACACATAATCCTCAAGAACGTGAGAGGGCAGCGATACATCGGAGACGCCCTGACCGATCCTGACCTCCTTATCGATATAGAGGGAATTCCCGGAGAAGATCTCGGCTTCGGCATGGGAGGGCCTACGATCGTTGTGCACGGGCACGCGCAGAACGCAATCGGAAACACCATGGACAGTGGCACCGTCGTAGTGCACGGCCTTGCGGGCGACGCGCTTGCCTACGGGATGCGAGGCGGCAGCCTGTTTGTGCGCGATGATGTCGGCTACCGTGTGGGCATTCACATGAAAGCATTCCGTGAAAAGGTGCCGCTTCTGGTCATCGGCGGCACAAGCGGTGATTTTCTCGGCGAGTACATGGCGGGCGGAACCCTTGTCCTGCTCAACCGCACCAACCGGAAAGAGCTGGTATGCGGCGATTCAGACAAGACGCTTGCAACCGGAATCCACGGCGGCGAGATATTTATCCTCGGCTACGAAGTTCCCGATTATCTGCTTGGCATCGGGGCGCGAATGGATGAGCCAACGGAGGAACAGAATGAGCGGCTTCACGACTATATTGAACAGTTCGCCGACCGGTTTCAGCTCGGGCCGGAACTGCTTTTCAACCGGAGCATTCTCCGCATATCCCCGCTCGGCAGCAGGCCGTTTGCAAAATTCTATTTTCAGGCCTATCCCATAAGCTGCAACCTCCAGCCGGAAAAGCATGAGCGCACCTCCCCCTGCGAGGCGGCCTGTCCGGCCGGCGTGCCGACCGGAAGATTTTTGCGCCACCTGCGACAAGGAGAGCCTGAGCAGGCCCTTGAGCTTCTTGATGAGGTCACCCCGTTTCGATACAGCTGCTGCGGATTCATCTGCCCGCACCTGTGCATGCAGGCCTGCACCCGCTGCAAAGTTGACTTCCCTGTGCGCACTGCAGAGCTGGCAAAAGCCTACCGGATCGATACGCCGCCGAAAAAAATCGGCCATTTTGAGGGCAGTGTCGCCGTTATCGGCGCCGGGCCGGCAGGGCTTTCTGCTGCATACCACCTTGCGAGGCTCGGCTACAGCGTGACTGTGTACGATTCGGCAGACAGGCCGGGCGGCAAAATGTATCAGGTTATTTCCCGGACCAGGCTGCCGATTGAAGACCTGGAGCATGATCTGACCCGGATCGCGGCTCTCGGGGTGAATTTCACACTACACACAACCGTCGGCGAAAAGCTGTGCGCGCGCATTATCAGCGGGCATGATTACGTTATTGTCGCTGCCGGCGCACAGGAAGGTGTCATACCGCCCGTGGCAGGCAGAGAGCACATAAAACCGGGGATAGCATTTTTAAAACAGCACAATACGGGAAAGACGATCGAGCTCGGCAGGAATGTGATCGTTATCGGCTGCGGTGATGCGGCAATCGACGGCATCGAGGCAGCGCTTCTGCACGGCGCTGACCCAAAACATATAACGGTGATCGATATTCAAACTCCATCGGGGGATCCGGAAGAAATTCAAAAGCTGAAAAACCTGGGCGTTATATTCCGCTATCCGGTAATGCTGCAGGAGGTAACCGAGGGAGCGGTCCATCTGAAAAACGAATCAGGAAGCAGTGAAACCCTGGCCGCCGATACCGTGCTTGCGTTCATCAACGAGCGCCCGGACCTTTCGTTTCTGCCTAAAAAAGCACGCGGAGCGCTTGATGAGCGCGGTTTTTTCATCAACGGACCGGACGAGCCGCTCACGTTTCGCACCCCGCATCAAAAGGTATCCCTTGTCGGCGACGTGAACGGGCTCGGCCTGGTCACCACCAACATCGGCCGCGGACGCGAATGCGCACGGGAAACCCATGCGCTGCTGCAGGGGCTTGCCTATGAGCCTATCCTGAAGAACCCGGTAAACCCGGCTGATCTGCACCCTGAACGCCACAGCAAAGCTGAAGAATCTCTCCCGCTGGGAGAGGAGCCGCTTCGCTGCCTGCACTGCGGCGTCTGCGTGCAGTGCGATGAGTGTGTGAGCGCATGCCCGCGCGGTGCGCTCACCCGTGAGGGTGATGAGTTTCATATTGATCTTAATCTGTGCGGCGGCTGCGGAACATGTGCCGAGACCTGCAAGGGCGGGGTAATCCGCATGGTCCCGAGGCGGTAGGAGGGCTTTCAGGTACACTTGAACGTGTTGTAACATTTTTTACATAACCGAGCGAAGCCGTCGCGGAAGCTCTGAAAAGTGAAAAAGCCTGCCGAAATCCATAAGCCCGGCAAGCGCCCTGGAGTACACACGCACTCCGGTTTCCTCTAAAATGGCAACCGGGTTCAGCCCGCCGATAACTATTGCTCCCACCCTTCCCTCGCTTACCGGAACATCCAAAACGGGCTGGCTGTTTCTTCCGATGTCCATAAACCCGCCGAGCCCGATTTCCTCCAGCCTGGCTGCCATCTCCTGAACAAGATCCCGGCTCTGCGAGGGGAATTCCCGAAAGCTTGCACCGATCCTGCCGCTGCCTGTTGTAACGGCACCGACATAATCGGTCATGCCGCTGCGGATAAACACCTCAAGCGGATCGATGGTTGTGCCCTCATAGGTGATAATTTCAACAAACCGCTGCGGGCTTCGGTTATGCAGCTCAAGCAGCCCGCCGAACCGTGAATTAGCCGGCACCCCGCACTTTAACAGCACACCGTTCAGGGTAATGGAGCACACGGTACCGATGCCGATCATGCCCCGGGGCACTGTGATGGAATCGCATTTTTCCCCGGGGGCCAGAAGGGTAACCATCTGGCCCATGGCATACCCCTGCTCAAAAACTTTACAGATAAGCTCAAGCCGCTCTGATACCTGGGGGGGCTCAACAAGCGTTATATTAACGACAACGGTCCCCGAGCGCGTGTTGAGATCAAAATTCATACCATAGGTCATCTGGTCGATTTTGGCTGACAAAAAACCGACCCGCTCCATGATGCGCGATGAGTCAAGTTCTTTTATGCCGCGGCCCGTAATAACCCGCCCGCGCTTCCCGACCCTGCTGGTCAGCCCCTCCTCATCCAGTTTCTGAAGATAAAACCTTACGGTGCGCTCAGGCATATCATAGCCCGTTGCTTCAAGCTCCCGCGTGATTCGCGAGCTGCTTTGCGGCCCCTGCTGTGTTTTGAGGATTCGCAGGATAGCCATTTCTTTTTCCCGGATTTTTTCACTCATTGCCGAAAATCCTCTCTTTATTGCCGAAACTGAAGCATAAAATATATATACAGCATACCCGCACTGTACAGGATGCCGATCACCAGTTCGTAATCATTTGTTTTTTCTGACATTTTACCGGCTTAAATACATTAATATTGCGGCAACCAGAATATCATATTCCGGCAATATTGCCAATATATAATATATTTCCTGTCTCATTGCTAAACTATTCATTACCGCAAAACAGCTTTTTGATCCTATTTTCATTGACATTACAGCATTTCGATGCTAATTACTATTCTAACTCGAGCAATTAATAATGGCAACTTATTGCCGTTAACACGGCAACCGATTGCCGAAAGACGTTACCACACAGGAGGAAACAGTATGATTCAATGGCCAAAATCAAACGATGCACTGGGAACCGTCAACCGGGGCAATCCCGCAGAGTCGGGTCTGTGCACCCTGTGCCGCGCAGACTGCAAGGGAAAATGCGAAACGTGGCTTTCCAGCCTCAAAGGGCGCAAGATTCTGTATCCGCGCGATTTCGGTATTGTTACCGCAGGAAGTGCAAATACCTGCCATATAGGCGCCGCCTATAACAATCTTCGGATCCAGGGATACAACTACGGATCAAAAGGGCTCCGCAAAGGGCTTTCCCATTCAGAAGACGACTGCATTTTCCCGAATGTAAGCATCGCCGGAGAATTCGGAGCCAAAATGAAAACAAAATTCAGAGTGCCCATTATGTCCGGAGCGCTCGGCTCAACCTTTGTAGCGGCAAAGTACTGGACATCGTTTGCAACCGGCGCTGCGCTGGTCGGATTTCCGATCGTGGTCGGAGAAAATGTCGTGGGCGTCGACAAGCAGGCCCAGATCAAAAACGGCAAAATATCAAAGGCTCCGGAGCTTGACCGCCGGATCGACACTTTTCTGCGATACTTCGACGGCAACGGTGCTATTATTGTTCAGCTCAACGTAGAGGACACAAGAAACGGTGTTGCCGAATACGTCATCAATAAATACGGCGACAAAGTCATCATCGAGCTCAAGTGGGGACAGGGCGCAAAAGACATCGGGGGCGAAATTCAGGTCGAGAGCCTTGAATACGCGCAGTTTCTGAAGGACCGCGGATACGTGGTCGACCCCGATCCCACCAAGCGCGAAGTGAAAAAGGCATTCGAGCACGGCTCCATCAAGTCGTTTGCGCGCCACAGCCGCCTTGGGTTTACCGCTCTTGCAAATCCCGACCAGGTGCGCGAGGAGTTCATGAAGTCCGTCGATTACCTGCGCAAGTGCGGCTACAAGCGCATATCCCTGAAAACCGGCTCCTACGGCATGGAAGCGCTTGCAATGGCGATACGGTATGCAACCGACGCACATCTCGACCTTCTGACCATCGACGGCTCAGGCGGCGGAACCGGCATGAGCCCGTGGAACATGATGGAGTCCTGGGGCGTGCCCTCAATCCACCTGCATGCTAAAGCATATGAATACGCCGCCCTGCTTGCCTCTCAGGGGCACAAGGTCGTCGATATGGCATTTGCCGGCGGCTTGGCCCGCGAGGACCACATATTCAAGGCGATTGCTCTCGGCGCCCCGTACACCAAACTGGTATGCATGGGCAGATCCCTTATGATTCCCGGCTACCTTGGCTCAAACGTCGAAGGTGTTCTGAACCCTGAGCGCACGGAAACAGTTAACGGCTTGTGGAGTGACCTGCCGCCAGCGGTCAAGGAGCTCGGAGCAAGCGCGGACGAGATTTTTGCAGGCTACTACGACGTTCAGAAAAAGGTCGGCACAAAAGAGATGAAAAACATTCCGTACGGCGCTATCGCCATCTGGACGCTTGCAGACAAGCTGTCTGCCGGGCTGCAGCAGCTCTTGGCCGGGGCCCGGAAATTCAACCTGGTTGACATAGCCCGCGACGACCTGTTCTCCGCAAACAGAGAAACCGAGGAAGTGACAAAAATACCGTTCATGACCGACGTGCTTGACGAAAGCGCGCGAAAGATTCTCACTGCATAGAACAGGGATACAGCACGCTCACAAGGGGACACGTACACTGTTCGTGTCCCCTTTTTTATACGCCTCAACAAAAATCCCGTGACAGGCGCTTTTGACAGGAGTATTATACACGGTTGAGCACAGGTCGTGTGCTGACAAACACAGACAGCAGATGGAGTAATTGCGATTAGCCACACCCCGGTTTAGAGCCCGGACGGCCCTGCTGAATCGCGGCATGACCAAAAAGGCACCACGGTGCATTAACGCGGTTAATTTCGCTGCCCGGCTATCCCAGCCCGTCTTAGCGGGGAGAAACCGCCGGCGCGTATTCACACAAAAATCACCACCAACAGGAGAGCGCGATGCCCAAACGCCCCGACATTAAAAAGGTTATGATTATCGGCTCCGGCCCTATTGTTATCGGACAGGCGTGCGAATTTGACTACTCAGGCACGCAGGCCTGCAAAGCCCTTCGTCGGCTCGGCTATGAAATCGTACTGGTCAATTCCAATCCGGCAACCATAATGACAGACCCCAACATGGCCGACATAACCTACATCGAGCCCCTCACCCTCGAATCGGTAACCAGAATCATAGAGCAGGAAAAGCCGGACGCACTTCTTCCCAACCTTGGCGGACAGTCAGGGCTCAATCTCTCCTCCGAGCTTGCAGGCGCGGGCGTTCTGGACAAACACGGGGTGAAAGTAATCGGGGTGCAGGTCGACGCCATCAAGCGGGGCGAGGACCGTGAGTCCTTTAAAGAAACCATGGAAACGCTCAACATAAAAATGCCTCAAAGCGATATTGCCTCAAGCCTTGAAGAGGCTGAGAAAATCGTCGACAGAATCGGGCTGCCCTGCGTGATCCGCCCTGCCTACACCATGGGCGGCACCGGCGGCGGATTTGTGTACAATATGGAGGAATTCAGAACCATAGCCGCCCGCGGCCTCCAGGCGAGCATGGTTGGACAGATACTGGTGGAGGAATCGGTGCTCGGATGGGAAGAGCTGGAGCTCGAGGTGGTGCGTGATTCGAAAAACCAGATGATAACCGTGTGCTTCATAGAAAACGTTGACGCAATGGGGGTTCATACCGGCGACAGCTACTGTACGGCACCGATGCTCACCATTGATGAGAAGCTGCAAAAGCGCCTGCAGAAATACTCCTATGCCATTGTTGAGTCCATCGGCGTTATCGGGGGCACAAACATACAGTTTGCACACAACCCCGAAACCGGAAGAGTTGTTGTCATAGAAATAAACCCGCGAACCTCCCGCTCCTCTGCGCTGGCGTCAAAAGCAACCGGATTCCCTATCGCCTATGTGTCGTCCCTTCTCGCCGGCGGTCTGACCATGGACGAGATACCGTACTGGCGCGACGGCACCCTTGAAAAATACACTCCGTCAGGAGATTACGTCGTGGTTAAATTTTCGCGCTGGGCGTTTGAAAAATTCGAGGGGCTTGAGGACAAGCTCGGCACCCAGATGCGCGCTGTCGGCGAGGTCATGAGCATAGGCAAAACCTACAAGGAGGCATTGCAGAAAGCGATCCGCTCCCGGGAGGACGGGCGCTACGGGCTCGGCGGCGCAAACAATTACCGCGACAAATCCCTTGAGGAGCTCGTGGCGATGCTCAAGGATGCCTCAAGCGAGCGGCAGTTCATAATGTATGAGGCTATCCGCAAGGGAGCAGACCTCCGCCTGCTGCATGAAAAAACCCATATCAAAAACTGGTTTATCGAGCAGATGAAAGAACTTGTTGACCTGGAGGAAACAATACTCACCCATAAAGGCGGCAGGCTTCCCGACGAGCTGCTTATCAGGGCGAAGAAGGACGGCTTCGCTGACAGCTATCTGGCCCACCTGCTCGGCGCTACCGAGCAGTCCGTTCGCGAGCAGCGCACACTCCTCGGCCTGGCAGAGGGCTGGCACCCGGTTCCTGTAAGCGGCGTGGAAAACGCAGCATATTATTATTCAACCTACAACGCTCCTGACGTGACCGACGTCTCCCCCAACCGCAAGATAATGGTTCTGGGAGGCGGCCCGAACCGTATCGGCCAGGGCATTGAATTCGACTACTGCTGCGTGCACGCAGCGTTTGCGCTTCGCGATGAGGGCATCGAATCGATCATGGTCAACTGCAATCCCGAAACTGTGTCAACAGACTATGATACCTCAGACAAGCTGTACTTTGAGCCGCTCACGGTTGAAGATGTGCTGAGCATCTACGAGAAAGAAAAGCCCGAGGGTATTATTTGCCAGTTCGGCGGACAAACGCCGCTGAACATAGCCGGCCAGCTCGAGGAGGCGGGCGTGCGCATCATCGGAACATCTGTTGATACAATCGAGCTCGCCGAGGACAGGGACCGGTTCCGGCAGAAAATGGAAAAACTCGGCATCCCCCAGCCCGAAAGCGGCATGGCGCGCACGCTTGAAGAAGCGCTGGATATAGCGTCGAAAATCGGCTACCCGCTGATGGTCAGGCCGTCCTTTGTGCTCGGCGGCAGAGCAATGATGATTGTGCATGACGAAACCATGCTCGAGCGCTATGTGCGGGCAGCGGTCGACGTATCGCCTGAGCGCCCCATTCTGATCGATAAGTTTCTTGAGAATGCCATAGAAGCCGAGGCCGATGCCATAGCCGACGGCACCGATGCATTTGTTCCGGCCGTCATGGAGCATATTGAGGAAGCAGGGGTGCATTCCGGTGACTCCGCGTGCGTCATCCCCCCGATCAGCATACCTCAGAAGCACCTGGACACGATTATAGACTACACCCGCAGAATCGCCGTAGAGCTGAACGTTATCGGACTCATGAACATCCAGTACGCTATACACAATGACACGGTGTACATCCTGGAGGCAAATCCGCGCGCCAGCCGCACAGTACCCCTGGTCAGCAAGGTGTGCGGCATGTCAATGGCCCGCATCGCAACCCAGCTCATGCTTGGCAAAAAGCTGAAGGACCTGAACCTTCAGCAGCTGCCCATCCCGCATTTCGGAGTAAAGGAAGCTGTTTTTCCGTTTTACTTCTTCCCGGAGGTCGATCCTGTGCTGGGTCCTGAAATGCGCTCGACCGGCGAGGTTCTCGGCATGGCCGACACGTTCGGAGCGGCCTTCTACAAGGCCCAGGACGCCGCACAAAGCCGCCTCCCGGTTACAGGCACGGTCCTCATGACGCTTGCCGACAAGGACAAAGAAGCTGCCGTTGATGTTGCGCGCAGCTTCGCCGATCTCGGCTTTTCAATCCGGGCAACGGCCGGCACGCATGGGCTGCTTGCCGAAAACGGTATCACCTCGATCCAAATCAACAAAATGCATGAGGGAAGGCCGAACATCGTTGATGCAATCGCTAACGGTGAAATCAACCTGATTATAAACACGCCGGCGGGTAAATTAAGCAAAAACGATGATTCCTATATTCGAAAATCGGCGATAAAGCACAAGATCCCCTATATTACCACCGTCGCAGCTGCCAGGGCGGCGGCAAAGGGGGTGGAAGCATATACACAGGGCCCGGGAGCCGTTAAGCCGCTCCAGCGCTATCATAAAGAGATAGGCTGAAGATCGGCCGCCCGGCCTGCACGGCTGCACATTAACCATGGGCTCCATTTGTGAAATTTATACAGGAGGAATCAGTTTATGAGCGGTATGTTCGGCATCGTGTCACCTGACAACTGCCTGCCCACTCTTTTTTACGGTGTTGACTATCATACGCATCTGGGTACCGAGTATGCGGGGCTGGCCGTGCTCGGTGACAGCTTTATACGTCAGATTCACAACATAAGCCAGAGCCAGTTTAAATCGAAATTTTTCGAGGAGTACAGCAATTTCAGGGGCAACAAAGGCATCGGCGTCATCAGCAGCATGGATGAACAGCCTATATACCAGGATTCCCGGTTCGGCCAGTTCTGCCTCACTACAGACGGGTTTGTTGAAAATGCTGACGAGCTTGGCCGCGAGCTTATGTCGCAGGGCCTGTCTTTCAGCGAAGTCGGCAACGGCAATTTCAATCTGACCGAGCTGATCGGCAAAATGATTATCCAGGGTGACAGCATCATAGACGGCATAGAAAAAATGTTTCGCAAAATAGACGGCTCCATCTCGCTGCTGCTTCTGAACCGCGACGGCATCTATGCTGCGCGGGACCGGTTCGGCTACACGCCGCTTAACATCGGCAGGCACGGACAGGAGTGGGCCATTACCACAGAAACATCAGCTTTTGTAAACAACGACTTCGACATTGTTAAACACCTGCGGCCCGGACAGATTGTTCTTCTGAACGAAAGCGGCATGCAGGAGATACGACCGGGCAATCAACTGAAACAGATGTGCTCGTTCATGTGGATTTATACCGGATTCCCCGCCTCTGAATTTGAGGGCATTACAGTGGAGGGGGTGCGAGAGAAATGCGGCAAGTGCCTTGCAAGAAGGGACGTCGACATCGAGCCCGACATCGTTTCAGGAGTCCCGGACTCGGGAATCGCGCACGCCATTGGCTACGCTATGGAGTCCGGCAGGCCCTACCGGCGCCCGCTTATCAAATACACCCCCGGATACGGCCGCAGCTATACCCCGCCTTCTCAGGAAACGCGTGATCTTGTGGCCAAAATGAAACTTATCCCGGTAAAAAAAATCATAGAGGGGAAGCGGATTGTTATATGTGACGATTCGATAGTGCGCGGCACGCAGCTGAAAAACTTTACCGTCAAAAAGCTGTGGGAAAACGGCGCAAAAGAAGTTCATGTCCGCATTGCCTGCCCGCCGCTGATGTACCCGTGCAAATTCATTTTCTCCACGCGAAGCACGGATGAGCTTGCCGCCAGACGAGCCATCAGGGAAATCGAAGGAAGCGACACGCCGGCAATAGCTCCCTACATAGACCACACCTCTACGCAGTACAGGAAAATGGTGGACTTTCTTGCAAAGGAGCTCGGCGTAACCACGTTGAAATTTCAAACCGTTGATGATATGGTAACAGCTATCGGGCTTCCAAAAGACCAGCTTTGCCTATATTGCTGGACGGGCATACAGCCTGCACAGAGCCCTGCGTGATGCTCAGCTGCTTTCAGTGAGGCAGCATTGTCAGCATACGCTGTGCTGTGCGAATCAGAAGCCCCCCGCCGTTCAATGTGCCGCAACAGAATAAGGAGGGCTGTGCCATGGAATCAGAAAATACAAAACAGTGCCCCTACTGTGCTGAAACAATCAACAGCAAGGCTCTCATCTGCCGCTACTGCAGGAGTATTCTGGGGGACGGCGAAATCAGCAAAGATGGTCAACCGGTTATGGTTCGCGTAAAAACTCACGAGTCAACATACAGCGGTAACATTTTTGTCCCCGGCCATCTGGACAGAATCAGCGACGTCCTCAACGACCCCCGCCAGTTTATCCTGCTCACCTATGCAAAAGAAGAATCAAACACCGTAGAAAAAGACATAGGATTTCTCGCCATTAATAAAGAAATCGTGGAATGGGTCAGGGTTATCGGCGAATAAGAGCCATCGAGCCAGAAAAAAAACCCCCTGTGCCGGGCAACTCGCAGATGCCCGGATGCACAAGCGCACCCAATTATTGCGCAATGTGAGGAACACTGTATGTGCAGATCAAGGTGAAATGATGATCATGCCCTGTGAGAAAAAGCGATTCACCCATATTTTTTTATTAATACGGTAAAGGCTGGCCTAAAACGTCCGAAAAGAAAATACAAAGCAAAAACAGAACGAAACAATATATTTCATCAGTACTGTCCAAAATAATATACGAAGCATTAATAAGATAAAGGAGGGGCCGAAAATATGGGAAACCAAAAGGGATTTACGCTTATCGAAATCGCGATCGTCCTTGTCATCATCGGTCTGCTGCTTGGCGGCATACTGAAAGGGCGCTCATTTATTGAAAGTGCAAAAACGAAAAACGTTATCAAGCAGGCAGAAAGTCTTGAAGCCGCCATTTACGGCTATCAGGACAAATACAGCTATTATCCCGGAGATGATCCCAATGCCGGCTCACGCTGGAGCGGCGTTTCCAACGGCAACGGGGACGGCCTGATCAGGGAGTGGCAATATGCGCCGCAGCATTTGGCCGCTGCAGAGCTTATCACCGGCTCATATGACGGGTCAAACACCGTTCTGCACAAATACGGCGGGAATGTGTATATCTATTATCAAAACATTCGCGGGCACGGTGCAGGAAACATGATCAGATTCGACAATCTTCCTGCCAGTGCGGCGGAGGCGCTTGACCGCGCCCTTGATGACGGTGAGCCGGACACCGGAAGCGTGGTTATCAACAACGGCGATTACAGCAACCAGGACAGAACGATACGGTATACCGCCTTTTATTATTGATCTGCGGCGGTGTGAAAATCAGTCATAAAAAAGGGGAGCACAACATGCTCCCCTTTTTTATACAACAAGGCTGTAGACATTTTTTGTCTACGGATCTAAAACAGTAACAACCTTGCTTGAAACCCATCGGCCCTTTTTATTATCCCCGCTCAGTCGATACCATGTTTTGTTGCGGTCATCCAGCGCCCGGCCGTTCGATGCCAGCGTGTCCCCTTTGTGCACATATCCGATCACTGATGCATGCAGCCCGGGACCGTTTCTCACAGAGGCGGTTGCAGCAGAAACGGCAAGCCGGACGGAGCCGGTCTCAGGCTGGTTAAGCGGCCGCTTTTTGAGCCTGTTTTCCGGGTGCTGTTTCTGTCTATGTTCTTTTCCTGCTTTTTCTTCTTCTGATCTGAGCTCAACGGTTGTGTATTCCTCTGCACCGGCAGAGGCTACGATATGCGCGCTTGTGCGCGCACGGGGTATTTGCATGTCCCGGCGAAAGCCGCCGCCCCGGCGGCTGAAGTCGGTTGCTATGACCAAAAATATCACAAGGGCAGCGATCCCGGCCGCAGCGCCGGTGTATACAGAGCGTCTTTGCCGAAACGGCTGTGCGCTGTAGCCTCGGCTGGTAAAATAGTTAATCGCATATTTGACATGCGGCGGGCTGATCTCCGGGCTCCCGTCCATATAGGCACACATAATGGACCGTGAGGCCAGCAGGTTTATGAGGCGCGGAAGACCGCGCGAAAATCGGTGGATACGGCCAGTCATCGATGCTGTAATGCTGAGCGCACCAGAATGAGCCTTTGCCAGGCGGTAGTGAAGATACTGCCCTGTTTCGCCTTTCGTAAGGGGCCTGAGCTGCATCCGTTCAACAATGCGCTGATCAAGCTGCCGCAGCCGGCTTTCCTTGAGACGGCGCCCCAGCTCCGGCTGGCCGACCAGAATAATCTGCACAAGCTTTTCAGTAGGCGTTTCAAGGTTGGAGAGCAGACGGAGCTCTTCAAGCGTTTCATCGGGCATATCATGAGCCTCATCGACGATAATGATGACCTGGCTGCCGCTGCGGTGCCTGGCGACAAGAAAATCCTGTAATGTCTTGAGCATATCGTTTTTTGTCGCAGATGCGGCGGGAAGCTGCAGCTCCCGCAAAAGCGTCAGCATCAGCTCGTCGGGAGACAGCCGGGGGGTCAAAATAAGCGCAATGTCGGACCGGTCCGCCCATCTTTGTCTAAACACATTTATCAGCGTCGTTTTACCGGTACCGGGCTCGCCGGTTATCATACAAAACCCTTCGCGGTGCTGCACAATATAATCAAGCGAAAGCAGCGCCTCTTTGTGTACGGGGGACGGAAAGAAAAAAGCAGGGTCCGGCGTCAGCCGGAACGGGTCATCCTGCAAGCCGAAAAAGCTGTAAAAATTATCCATTTATGCACCTATGTTGGTTACCAGGTCATATACCGGCATAAGCAGGCTGACTATGATAAAAAGAAACATAAGACCGATAACCAGGATAATAATAGGCTCGATCATTTTGCCGAGCTTCTCTGCAACATCATCGAGCACCTGATGAAACTTCTGCGCAAGAAATGCAAGCTGCGTGTCGATGGTACCGCTTTTCTCGCCGACATCAATCAGCCGTATTACCAGCGGAGGGAATATGTGCTGTTTCCGCATAGCATCGGAAAGGCTGCTTCCGGTGGTGACCAGCTCGATAATGTTTTCGATCGCCGTCCTGAACACTTCATTTTCGATTGTCTCCGCGGTTATCCTCAGCGAGCGGTCAATCGTGATACCGGCAACGGTCAAAATCCGCAACTGCTCGGTAAACAGCGCTAAAAGCCTGTTGCTGTTAAGCAGCTTGAATATGGGCATATGCAGCAAGGCCAGATCGACATAGTACCGCGTGCGGCGGGAGCGGGTCATCAGCTTAAATGCAATGGCGGCAATCACCGGTATCAGAAGCAGCATATACCAGTACCTTTGTGTGGCATTGCTCATGTACAGCAGCAGGCGGGTGGTCGACGGCAGGGTAATACCCATACCGGTAAAGGCCTCCATTATCTGCGGCAGCACAAACACCAGCCAGAATATCAGAGCGCCGCCGGTGGTAAACAGGGCAAACAGCGGGTACATAAGGGCGCGCTTAACTGCGGCGACCAGGCTTTCGATTCGCTGTAGATGCTCGGCTACATCGCGAAGGCTGTTATCAAGTGCGCCGGTCTCCTCCCCGACCGCTGCCAGCCGTATAAGGATGTCCGGAAAAAGCGCCTCCTGGCGCGACAGCGCTTCGGAAAAAGTTGACCCCTGCTCTATCGATTTGCGGGTCTCCTCAACAGCATTCCTGAACGTTTTATCCTCAATCGATTCGGCAATGTCAGACAGGCTGGTGGTTATAGGCACTCCTGCTGCAAGCATAAAGGAAATCGTGTTTGCGAATTCAATAATGTCCTGCCTCTTGACTTTTTTCCTGAACAGCACTCTGCGGGCCAGCGCCATTGCGGACAGAGAGCGGCGGACGTCTGTCACTACCAGGCCGCCTGACTCAACGCGCTGGGCAGCTGCTGTCCGATCGGGAGCTTCAAGCACGCCCTTGACCAGAGCGCCGTCATCATTAACCGCTGTATAGGAAAATGTCGGCATGTCAGCCTATTACCCGCGCTACTTCTTCAAACGTTGTGTGCCCGTCCATTGCCTTTTGCTTGCCGTCTTCGTGAATCGTAACCATTCCGTTCTTGACGGCAACCTCCATCATCTGGTTCAGAGAGGCGCCCTGATACACGAGCTCCTGAACCTCCTCATCGATTCTGAGTATTTCGCCGATCACCATTCTTCCGGTGTATCCGGTATTATTGCATGCAGCACAGCCCCGCCCCTTTACCCCCTCGGCAACCGTGCCTTCCAGCTCCGGAAACCCAAGATCGGTCAGCTCGCCTGCTTCGTAGACATATTCATCCTGACAGTGAGGGCAAATTCTGCGCACGAGCCGCTGCGCGATCACCGCGCGAAGCGATGTGGAGAGCAGAAATCGGTCAACTTTCAGGTCGAGCAGGCGCGGAATAGCGGTGATTGCATCGTTTGCGTGCAGCGTTGACAAAACAAGGTGGCCGGTGATGGAGGCGCGCACGGCAAAAGATGCTGTCTCCTCGTCCCGGATTTCGCCCAGCAGCATGACGTCAGGGTCCTGCCGCATAAAGCTGCGCCCCGCCGCGCCGAAATCATACCCGGCCTTCATGTTGACCTGGGTCTGCCTGACCATGCTGAGCCGGTATTCCACCGGATCCTCAACAGTCATGACATTTTTCCCTATAAGATCAATCTCTCTCAGGGCCGAATACAAAGTGGTGGTTTTTCCGCTGCCGGTCGGCCCCGTAATCAGAATAATGCCGTGCGGCTTCGCAAACAGAACACGGAGCTTTTTGGACTCCTGCTTCTGAAACCCGAGGCTGCTGATCCGCAGTATTGATGCAGATGACTTCAATACACGGATGACCACGTTTTCCCCGAAAATAGTGGGGGTCATGGAAACGCGCATGTCATAGTTCGCTCGCAGAAACTCAAATGAAAACGACCCGTCCTGGGGAAGGCGGGTTTCGGCGATGTTCAGCTGAGCCAGAATTTTGATGCGCGAGGTAATGCCGCTCTGCACGTTTTTCGGCAGGCAGTATACAAGATGCATCACCCCGTCTATCCGGCAGAAGACATGGACCGTGGTTGCCATCGGCCGGATGTGCAGATCGGTGGCATGCTGCCTGATTGCATCCATAAGCAGCAGCTCGGTCACTGTCGATATATCGGCCGGCTGCGGCTCATCAGCCGACTTTGCACTTTCAATAATCGCTTCAATCCGCTTGGGGATGGGATTTTCGAGAAAGTAGTATGCCTTTTCAAGCGTTTCATGAAAATTTTCCGAATCCACAAGAAAAATACGCGGCTGCGTTCCGGTAACCTGCGTTACCGCATCAACCGCTTTGATATTGCTCGGGTTGGTAACCCCGATCGAAAGCACCCCGTCCTCGAAGGCAAGAGGAATAAATTCTGAGCGCTCGGCAACCTCCATGGTAACGATGCGCAGCGCCTCTTCCGGAATGACATACTCCTCAAGATCGACAAAATCGATACCGGTCTGCTGTGAAATAATTTCCGTTATTTCACGGGAGGTGACAAAGCCCAGATTAACCAGGGTCGAGCCGAGCATGATGCCGGTAATATGCTGCTCTTTAAGGGCTATCTTAAGCTGCTCCTCGGTCAGCGTGCCCCTGTCTATCAACAGTTCGCCGAGTCTCACCGCTGCGCGCTCCTTTGCTTCTTTAGATGCGGCTTCAGAAGAATAACAATGTCGGTCTGCTCGTCCACATCCTCAAACCGCTTGAACAGATACCCCACCAGGGGGATGTTGCCCACAAAGGGAACCTGCTCATCCTCCGCCTTTTTTTTCGTCTGCATCAGGCCGCCGATGATAATCATTTCTCCGTCGGCAACCTTTACCGTGGTGCTCATCTGACGCAGGTCAACGGTCGGCAGCGAAATGGATGTGCCCTGATCGCCGATCTGGCGCTCCTCCATGCTGATAAGCTCAGAAATGATAGGGGTTATGCTCATGGATATCTGTCCGTCGCTGCTGATATAGGGCACAATGCCGATCGCCATTCCCGAAAGAACGCTGCTGGTATTGGTGGTGTAGGTTACGACAGGGTTATCCCCTGTGGTGACCTCGCTTTCAAGAGAGGACAAAAAGCTCTGGCTCCTGCCGACGCTGAGAAGGGCGCTCTGGCCGTTCATGATGTTGAGCCGGGGGTTGGAAAGCGTATTGACCTGCCCCTGCCGCTCGATGGCGCGCAGCACGCCGTCAAAATCGCTTCGGGAAACGTGCACCTCCACATTTGCATCCATGGGGTTTACGATATCTCTGAAATTGTTTGCCTGTATCGTCACCGAGTCTGAAGCAAGCCATGTCCAGTCGATCCCGTATTTGAGCCCCTTGGCAAGCTGAACTTCGATAATACGTGCTTCTATGATCACCTGGCGGTGCAGGGCCTGCTTAACCGAATTTATGTAATGCTCGACCTGCTCAAGCCTTTCCCGGTCTGCTGTCACCATGACCGTTCCGGCCATGCGGTTAATATCATAATACGGCCGTCGCCCCCGGCTGC
This sequence comes from uncultured Thermodesulfobacteriota bacterium, assembly GCA_964621615.1. Lineage (GTDB taxonomy): Bacteria > Desulfobacterota > WTBG01 > CAIYCZ01 > CAIRTM01 > CAZUMW01. Next base: position 68,363 of record CAZUMW010000005.1, on the reverse strand, counting down.
TCTCACCGGCAAAGCCTGCCGCGCCGGCACTCTCCTCCGATGCGCCGATAATATTCTGCAGCGCGCGCTCTATGGCCTCCCAGAAATTAAACGCCTGGCTGTCGGAGGCAAGCGTCTGCTTTATTTTTCCTGTCTGGCTGTCTTCGCTGCCGCTGCCGCCTCCTCCGCCGCCCCCCTCGCCGAAGTCTTCAACACCTTCGATGACCGCTCCGAGCATATCACCGCCGACCTCAACCGAATACTCCTGGTTAACCGCCGGCTGGCCGAACTCAAATACCCGTGTGCCCATTGCGGAAATGGTAAGAATATTGTTTTTCAGGCGGTAAAAATAGCCGGCTGCGTTGCAGATTATGTCGACCGCCTCCTGTGCGGGAATATTGCTGACGCTGAGGGTTACTGGGTGATCCGGATCAACCCCGCGCTGCATGACCAGGTTCAAACCGGTCGTCTGAGCGATGGAATACAGCGCGTCCCGTATGGGCGTATCGCGCAGATCAACCGACACCAGGCGACTTCTGAACGGCACGACATCTTCAGCAACAGGGCGGAATGTATCTGTCCGGCTTTGATCCGCCTCCTGCTGCTGGCAAAGCACTACAGCGGGCCACATGGCCATAACCGCACAGCACAGCACTCTCAGTATACGCTTTGTCATTTAATGTCCTCCAGATAAAGCCATGTTAAGCGGTCACGGGTATTTCCCGAAGCATCCAGCTCGATCAGGCGCACCTGAACCCTGCCCTTCTCAATCCGGCGAACCACCATATCCCCGCTGCGGTCTCCCTCGCGGAATATCGTGTTGTTAATGGATGCCATCCTCCCGCGCCCGCCGATGATAATCATGCCGAGCCGATATTCTTTTCCGCGCCGCTCGCGGCTATTGCCCGCCGCTGCTGTATCAGGCGCTTCAGGCTTTTGCACTGTTATGACGTTTGTCCCCGGCGGGACAAATGCCGCCTGCTTTGTTTCAGGAAGGCTCAGATCTTCGGGGAAGAAATCGACAACCTCCTGTTCCTCGGGCGTCAGCGAGGCGTTAAAGTGTATATAGCTGCCGACAACATACACCAGCACAAGCATGGCAAAAGGGGCGACGCACATCATCTTTGTTCGCGTATCCATACTGCGTTCCCGCTGCTCAGAAAAAATCTATTACATCGGCTGCGCTCAGAGTTGGCAGCCATGCTTACATCGGCGGCCCGCCCGGTCCGCCTGGAGGAGGCCCCGGCTCTCCCGGCGGCGCAACCATGCCGGGCTCATGCATCTGCTGCTCATCGTTCGGCATATGCAGCAGTATCTGCATTCTTGATTTGATACCGGTTACAATCGAGCCCCTGCTTTCCTTTTGAATCGCTAATTCCCGCACCGTCACGTAGGGGAACACCAGAGACTCAAGATAATAGACAGCCCGCAGCAGCGCGCCGTAGCGCTTCACCGTCATATCGATGGTAACGGGCAGCATCAGCTCCTGCCCTTCCGCGATTATATCCTGCAGGGTAATCTGCGCCCGGGGGATATTGCTTTTAATATCATCTGTTGCTATCAGCAGCACTTCCCTGCTTTTCATGGACGTCGCCTGCGGGAAAAGATTCTGCACTCGCTCCATGACTCTGTCCATATCGTCCATATGCCCCCGGATACGGCTGATGTTTCCGAGCGCCCGGGAAAAGTCTGAGAGGGTAGTCTGAAGGCTTTCTTCATAATGAATCAGTATTACCGTCGCGAGCACAAGAACAGCAAGCCCCGCACCGGTAACAAGATAATACGTGAGTGTCTTTTTGAAAAAAGGATACATTGCTATTCGTATTTCATGGTCACGGTAAAGGTGCCGTTTTTGAGGTTAAGCTCTTTTTCAATAATGCTGATCGACTCCAGCTTCTCTATTGAGGATATAAGCTCTTTATAGCTTGTGCGCATCCGGGCGTAACTGTTCGCCTCAACGCGCCCGGCCAAAATGGCGGGGGGGCTTTTGCCGGCAGGCGCTCCGCCGGATGGCGCGGTCGCGTCTCTCTGTCCGATTGAAATCGATTCAATCTGGATATTTTCCAGATCAAGCGCTGTTAAATGATGAAGAAACCTATAGGTGTCAGGTGTGTCCGCATAGTTCCTATATGCCGCAAGATAGGGGCGGTAAAGCTCAAAGCGTTCCTTTTTTTCATAATACCGCTCCAGCACTCCCTGCATATCCGCAAACCACGCCCGCCGCTCTGTAATGTCCTGCCTGACATTGACTATTTGCCCAATTACCAATCCCAGCTGGAGAACACAAAAAAACATAGCCACGCAAAACACGAGCGTAAGAAGGCGCAATGTCTTGTCAGCCTGAAACACGGTGCGGTCTGCAGGCGGCAGAAGGTCAATTGAGCTGCCGTGCTCCGCCAGCAAAGCCGCAAGCGGACAAAAAAAGTCAGGGCCGGAAGCGGCTCCTGTCAGGAGCGGGTGCAAAAAGGTGGCTACCGGCGACTGGGGTGACGGGTGGGCGGTAAAATCAGTACAGACATGTCCAAGCAGCATGGTCAGGCGGGGGGTGACCTTCATCGTTTGCTTACAATAGTTTACCGTCATGACAATATTCTGCATATCCTGCTCGCCGACGCCGTGCTCAGCGGATTGCACCACCCTGACAAACAAAACCCTCCCTTCATGAACGAGAAAAATTTTTTTGATCGAGCCGGTCTCAATCATGCCCATGAGGGGATAGCGCTCCTTTCCGATAAGGCCCGCAGCGGCGAGAATATCAGGATACAGCGCAGTGACAATTTTGCCGTGCCTGGCAAAACGGTCAACAATGTCCCTGATAAACTCCCGCGCCACGGCAAACACAAAAACCTCCTTCAGGCGCTTTTTGTCAATCGTTTTTTCGCCGACCACGCTGTAGACAAAAGAAAATGCATCCATCCGGGAGCGCTTCCTGACCTCTTTTTCAAGAAGGACCCTGATCACCGAATCCTTTGCCGGGGGCACCGCAATCGTGTCGACAAAAAATTCCGCAAAGCTGCTTACAACAATAAACTCCCTGCTCTTTTCTTCACGAAGAAAGGCATCCAGATCCGATTCATTGATGGTAAACGCCTTCTCTACCACATAGGAGCCGCGCTTTCCCGATGCGTAGACAATCCGTACATCTTCGTGTTCAAAGCTTACAACAATCTGTTTAGCCATCCTGTTCCTTCTGGAAACGCAGGCCCCGAAGCCGGGTATGTCCGGGCACCCCCTTTTGAGCATGCGCTCACGCAGCCACAGCCGCTGCCCGGAGCGGTGCCGGTCGCAGGAGCGTTATCGATCATACAGGGGGAACTGCCCCGATGCGCTGCTATAGGAAATATTAGTCAAGCAGTCATTGTCCATATCTACCTCGCGTACGTGCCGGCTGTAGGTGATATAGGTCTGTGACACCGAAGTGCATGAGGAATTCACATATACCTCGTACAAATCTGTCGGCGTTGCAATGCAGTCTGAACCGCTGTTCCACTGAGAGCATGCGCCGCCGTTCAGTCGGTAATACAGCGAGCCGCCATACTGGTTTCGAACGCTCACGCCCGTGTCGGCGCACAAGTCATACTGCGTGCAGTCAAGGCCGGTGCGCAGCTCATACAGGGGTACAACCTCAACAATATCGTCATATTCCGGCTCACCGGGATTGGTGCCATCGGCGCCATAGTTATCGGCGGTCAGCCCTGTGTCCCACACATATATCCTCGTCGGGGAGGTGATCGCCTGCGTGGCAGCAGTCTGGTTATTATAATTGCCGCCGGTGCTCAGCACAACAAAGGCCACATTGCGTATATCGGTATAGGCGCTGCATCCGGCGTTCTCGCAATGCCGAACCGTTATATTGGTTGCTGTTGCGCTGCACACGCTGCTGCCGGTCAGCGAACTGTCAAAAACATAGTGCAGGGGCTTTCTCCAGGAGTCATAGCGCCGCTTAATAGCGGATACGAACGCGGCAGCATCAGGCAGCCGGTTGTTGGATATCGCGGCGTAGCCGGTTACTGATTCGGCGGCCCGGAAGACAGCCTGCTTTGATTCAGCCCGCTTGGCCCGCTTGGTCAGGGGGCCGACCATTGACGCGCCGAGCCCGACAAGAAGGCCGACAATAACAAGCACGATAGCGATTTCCACCAGTGTAAAGCCCGCACTTGTCCGAAAAACAGCTTTTTGTTCCCGGTTTTCTGTTGCCGGGTATGTATTCATAGGCGCACCAGTATGTTCACCCTTCCCGGGCATGGGGAAACCGGCTGAAAGATTATGGAGAAATTGTGTCAATTTTTCTTATTATTTCGGTATACTTACAGAAAACCTGAAGGTTTTCCTTAAAAAAGAACTAACAGATTTCTGTATATTAACGAAAATTAAAAGAAAAACCGATGGGGAGAGATCCACGGCGACATCAGCAGAGTATCGGCCTGCCGTCCATGCCGTCCGGAACGGGAATATGCAAATACGAGAGCATCGTCGGGACAAGGTCATAGATATGCGGCTTCCTGCTGAGGCCGCGCAGGCCCCGCACATACAAAAAAGCACTCTCGGCAGTGTTCATACCGCTGCACTCCACTGTACCGAATACAGCAGTGCGTGAAAAGGATGCGTTTAGATCATAGCCGGGATGCGGGCACAGAACAAAGTCAGGGGAGCGTTCAATAAGCGGACCGCTATATAGCTCATCTCTGCGGAACGCACGCTGTATGACGGGATCGCCGCATTCCGGATCTTTGAGGCTTAAAAACGCTTCGTTAAGCATCTTACAGATCCGGTCATACTCCCTGCCGGGCTCAACGCACCCGCAGGGCATAACGCCTTTTGTATTTATGCATACCCGGCTCGGATCAAGAGCAAACGCCTTTGTTCGACCGGGGTCTATGTCCTCAAGGGAAATGGGCTCGTCATGGTTCAGAAACAGGAGGCCCTGCTGTTTGAGCCAGGCGTTCAGGCTGACTTGTTTTTTCAGCCCGGCGCATCCGTGGTCAGACAGTATTGCAAAGCCGGTATCGGGATCAAGCCGCTCAGCCATCCGGCCGATTACAGTGTCGAGCTCACGAAAATACGCCACCGCCTGTTCATACAGAGCGTCGCCGGTATTGCACAAAACATTCCGGAATAAACGATCAATCGTGCCGGCACCGGTAAACACTGCGATAAACACATCCCATGGCACGTTATCCATCAGATACAGAAACATGTCCGCTCGCTTTTTAAGCACGGCACGCAGCTCCAGGAGATGCCCGGATGCATCACAGCCATCGCGCTCAGAATCGACATTGATACGGTAGCCGGTTTTTTTGAGGGCTGAAACAAGCCGGGGAGGATACACAGCCCTGTCAAGATCAATTGAAACAGGGCCGGAGATCATCATACCGCTCAGGCGTCGGGCGGGATATGTCTGAGGGATATTAAGGGCAATGGTTTTCTTACCGCAGCTGCCCAGCAGGTCATACAGCGCGGGGGACTGCACCTGTGTTGCATTTGGAAAATAAATACCGTAGGAATCCCGGCGCCGGTCCATAAAGCCGAATATGCCGTGCTTTGCAGGATTCACACCGGTCAGAAACGATGTCCAGGTTACAGAGGACACCGGCGGAAGCGCGGTATACATCTCACAGGCAAAGCCGTCATCAAGAAGTGCGCCCATTGCGGGCATAATACCCCGCGCGCTCAAATCCTTAATAAGGCCGAATGACGTACCATCCAGACCGATAACGGCAAAACGCCTGCGCGATTTTTTCTTTTTAAAAAAATTGCGCAGAGCCATAAACGCTCACACTGCCGCCCGCCGCATACCCAGCTTTTCCCGAACCTCAGACATGACTGAATCAGCAATGCTGGTGCAGCGCAGAGCTCCCCGGGAAAGGACGTCCGCAACGTCATCGGGGTGCTCTTCAAGCCGCCTGGCTTTCTGCTGGATCGGGTCAAGGTGCTGCATCATGTGGCTGAACAGCTTTTTCTTGCAGTCTACACAGCCGGCCGCAGCATTTCTGCAGTCGGCTGCAATCTGATCTATTTCCGCAGCAGGAGTGAACGCTTTGTGCATGGAAAAAAGATTACAGATACCGGGGTCGCCGGGATCCTTTCGCCGCTTGCGGTTTTCATCGGTAACCGCAGTGCGAAGCTTTTCCCATATAGCATCCGGCGGCTCCAGGATGCCGATATAATTATCAAGCGATTTGGACATTTTTGTTTTTCCGTCAAGCCCGAGGATACGCGGCGTTTCAGACAGAATCCAGCGCGGCTCCGGAAACGTCTCGCCGAAGCGGGTGTTGAAGCGGCGTGCGGTTCTGCGGGTAATTTCGATATGCTGCACCTGATCTTCCCCCACCGGTACGGCCTGTGCCTTATACAGAAGGATGTCGGCGGCCTGAAGAAGCGGATAGGTCAGAAGCCCGGCATTAATGTTTTCGCGGTGCTGCTCGGATTTATCTTTAAACTGTGTCATGCGCTCAAGGTCGCCGATCGGAGTGATACAGTTGCAGATCCATGCAAGCTCAGTGTGTTCGGCCACATGCGACTGCACAAACAGGGTGCTTTTTTCAGGATCGATACCGCAGGACAGGAGCGTACGGGCAGCGGTCATAATCTGATCATGAAACCGTTCCGGGTCGTGATCGATCGTTATCGCATGATAATCGACAACACAGAAAATACACTCATACTCTTTCTGCAAAGCAACCCAGTTTCTGATCGCTCCCACATAATTTCCTACATGAATGATTCCGGTCGGCTGTATTCCGCTGAAGATTCTTTCCTGTTTGGTCATTCTGTTTTCCCGCTGCACTATTGTAAGACGAAGGCCTGTGGATGAACCGCTCAAAGAGATCAAACATCAATCACATGGGTAATAACTGAAATGGTCGTTTACTGTCATGCCACAATGTATCCGTTAATATTAAATGGCGGAAGTGCATGGGAATCGAACCCACCGGAGACGCTGTTAACGCCTCCCACTGGATTTGAAGTCCAGGAGGGCCACCAGACCCTGACCACTTCCCTGTCAAGCTATGATACGTTGTATCATCTTATCGGTACACGGTCAAGAATCTTCAATTACAGTCAGGCAGCAAAACGTCAGGGCATATGGTACTAAAAACACACTGCGACCACAATATCTTGTTATTGTTTATTAATCAACACCAACTGTGCACAACCTGTGGAATACTCTGTTGAATGAAGGGTGAAATCACTAAATAACGCCGCTTTCACCATATTGCGCCAAAATGTAGCAGTGCACATTAATGATGTTAAATCAGGCCATTAGAAATTTTTTACAGGGTTAAACACGCTTTGTTAACGAAATGTAAAGTTTTCTCAACAGCATAGAATTGAACTACCACCGGCTGCAAGCCGGTGGATTCAGTTTTCCCGACGTGTCGGGACTAAAGGAAAAACACATAACTACAAAAATTCTCCTGAGGGTAAGCACCCTGTACGAACAGCACGTTCTGAGTCAATAATCATTCTTCGCCTATCGAAGATCCCGACGGTATATCGGGGAAGGCGAGGGTTTTAAACCCCGAAGGAGACAATAACCACCTAAAAAAAAGCACATCCGCAGCAAGAAAGGGATGTGCTTCTTTTAACATCGCCGGCCGGTTCTGAGTACCCGGATGTCAGGCAAAAACCGCTCACTGCATTTTAACACAGTCCTGACGCCAGAGGCATGCCTCCTCACCGCACTCGTTCACCCGCGGTGTGCCAAAGCATTCATAGGTTTCCTCGGCACGCTGAATAGTCCGTATAGCATCCGCTTTTTTCATTTTGTTTACATTGACTCCTACCTGTTTTGCCTTTTCCCGTATTTCCTTGACTGTCATACCGTGGCTCCTTTTTTAAAGATAGTCCTGCTCATTTATTTTCTGCATAACGGTCACCCCCGGTCATATTGTATACCGGCTTGGTTTTTTTGAGATATGTGCATATATATCGCGTTCAGCGTAGCAACGTAGATTCGCCAGCAGTCTGTTATCTAATTGCTGCTTAACCATAGTTCGCAGAACAGAAAAAGTAAAGACCGCGGCAGCAAAATGCGTAACCCTCAGCGAATCAGGTCAAAAAAGGTTCGGTTTAAGAGAAATTTGAACCGGGCGGGAGATAGAGAAGATACGTTCAGGGCAGCATATACCAGCGAAACGGCACCATAAGAAATATCTCAATGGTACATACTTCAGCGTTCTGTGAACTGACAGGAATGCGTGCGCGGTACAGCCCTGGCGGTAAACCGTCAACAGACGCTGAGACCACCAGCACGTCAGCCTCGTTGCCTGCTATGCTGCCTCCGCGCGGGGAACAGGTAACCCAGCCGTCCTGCGGGCCACCGGTATATAAGACCAGTCCTGCGTGCCATATCAGGTCTTGGCCCGCATTATTTTCAATGATTATTGCGTTTTCAGGGCGTGCAGGCGATAAAAAACACACAGGCGGCTGCAGGGAAAAGCTGCTGTCATCCTCAGTAACGGTTTTTCCGCTTTCCTGAACCTGCATGGTTATGTTCGCAAAAGCCTCACAATCATAATCTGCCCCGACAGCCGAAATCTCAAGCAGCGCCGTGTAGGTGCCGGGCTCGCGACCTTCACGGCTTACTGAAACCGCGAGATCTTTTTCACCGTTGCCCATGCGAAACGAATGCGTATCAACCGAAACCCAGCCCTGACCACGGTTATATATCACGCTGACCTGCCATTTCAGTATGTTGCCGGAGTAATTACCAAAGGATAGGTGCAATTCTCTCTCATTATCACCGAAATCAAGCTCGCCGGGATATAATATTGCGGGAGGAGGAACCGCTAATGAGGTGGCTGCGCTCCATATAATTATTATAGATGAAATACAAAGCACCCGGATTGTTTGCACGCTTTTCACTGGAACAGCCTTTTTTTGCAATATTTAACTAAATTATATACTGTAAAATTTAGCACAAAACATTATTTATTACAAGTTACGCTTCGGACTTCCTGTATTTCTGCCGATTGTATTGTTTGTATGCACTGAATTGGTATAATAATATAATACAATCAGTATTAAAAAAAAGGCCAGAGCATTCGGATATACTGACACGCCGGTGTTTCTTTAACGCAAAAACCGGCAGCAATCACCTCCCGGCACTAAAAACACATGTCCCTGAGCACCGTTATCGACAAAAAGCCCTGGCACTTTTTTATCGTGCTGTCCGCCGCGCTGCATTGCACGATACTGTTTGGGGTGCCGTTATCAACAACAGATCCGCAGCCCCGGAAGCAGAAACTGTTCGACGTCGATCTGGTTCCCCCGCCTCAGCGGCCCGTGCATATACGGCCGGACAAGCAGCCCGTCCCCCGAATCAAACAAAAATCAGCCAAGCGACCGGCACCGCCCCCGGCACGTTCAATCCACGCACAGCCCCGACCGCAGGTGCAGCCCGGGAAAGAGGCAACAGTCTCCCTGCACGCCGATGATACACAGTACCCGCAGTATGCATCCTATCTGAGCCACCTCAGATACGAAATAAACAGGGTATGGCAGTATCCCGAACAGGCACAAAAAAAGGCTCTCGAAGGCGAGCTGACCCTGCGGTTTGTAATTGATAAAAGCGGAGGGGTTCAAAAAGTCGACATGCTCTATTCATCAGGGCACGGCATTCTTGACCGGGAGGCGGTACACACCATACATGCTGCAGGTCCCTTTATGCCGTTTCCCGACTCATTCACCATTGAGCGGCTCAATGTGCTTGCATCATTTGTGTATGAATATTCCAGGTACTGACAAGCATCTCGGCCTCAATACGGATAAAACACATAAAAGCACAGCGAGAGCCCGAACAGAACCCACAGCCCCGGCGGCACCTCCCGGTGCCTTCCTGCAAGGACCTTCATGACAGGGTACAGAACAAACCCGGCGGTCAGGCCGATACCCATATTGTAGGTAAAGCTCATAAGCGCAATCACGGCAAATATCGGCACAGCTTCGGTCATATCGTCAAGGCGGGCCCGCGTTATGGTTGAAAGCATAAGAAGCCCGACAATAACAAGAGCCGGGCCGTATGCACACGGCGGTATCACATGAAAAAACGGCTCGAAAAAAAGAGCGAGCAGAAACAGCAGGGCGGTCACCACTGCCGTCAGCCCTGTTCTGCCGCCGGCTTCAATGCCAGCAGCAGACTCGATATACGTGCCGGTGGTGGTGGTGCCCAGCAGGGCTCCCAGCATTGTTGCCGTCGAGTCGCACAGCATCGGCTTCTCGATATAGGGCAGCCTGCCCTGCTCATCGAGAAGCCCGGCTTTATAGGACACGCCGATAAGCGTTCCCATGGTATCGACAAAATCCATGACAAACACGGTCAGGATAACCGAGAAGAACCCCCACTGGAAACATCCGAGAACATCGAGCTTGAACAGAATCGGGGTCAGCGAAGGCGGCATGCTCATCCACCTGCCGGGCATTTCAATAACGTTGAAGGCACCGGCGAGCAGAGTGGTGCCGACAATGCCGAACAGGATTGCCCCGCGGATGTTTTTGAGCATTAAAAAAGCGATGCCGACAAAGCAGATCACGGACAGCAAAGCGCTCGCACTGGTCAGATCTCCCACCTGCACCGGCGCTCCCGGTGTGCCGACAACCACAATGCCGGCATCATTGAGCCCGATAAACGTCAGAAAAAAACCGATTCCGACCGCAAAGCTTATTTTGAGACCTTCGGGAATCTGATCCGTAAGCCAGCCCCGTATGCGAAATGCCGTAAGCAGGGTAAACAGCACGCCGCCGATAAATATGGCCCCGAGAGCTGTCTGCCAGCTGTAGCCGAGCACCTTGACGACCGTATATGCGATAAACGCGTTTTCGCCCATATACGGTGCTATGGCAAAAGGCCGGCGCGCATACAGCCCCATGGCCATGGTTCCGAAAAAAGCGCTCACGACGGTAGCCACAAGAGACGGGCCGAACGGAATGCCGGCGGCTTCGAGAATTTTCGGGTTTACAACCACGATGTATGCCATTGTCACAAAGGTGGTTATGCCCGCAACGACTTCACGCCCTGCCGTGGTTCCGTGCTCCTTCAGCCTGAAATACCGCTCTATCATACGCGCCTCCTGTTATAGGGGTACAGGGTTCCGGATTCGGGGTTCAGGGTTCCGGGCTATACGCTTTATCACTGTAAACCTTTGAACCCGGAACCGTTCTCATATAGCCTCATTTGCCCACTCGACTGACTGAAAAAAAATATCGGGCAGCACTGACTCTTCAATCCCGAGCTTTCCGGCAAAGTGTGAAATCCTGTTCCAGTCAGCATGCTCATAGGCGGTTATGATACTAAAGGTTTGATAGAGGGTGTTTTCCTGCCCGGTCAGTGCCTGTTTGACCTGCTCAGACAGCGGCAGCCCGGAAAGCACCTGCTCCATGGGACGGTCAACAAGCGCGTCGATTACCGAAAAAAGCCCCGTTAAAAAATAATCGTCAGACTGCTTTTCCCGGCCGATGCGGGAGCAGATACTCTCGCAGAAACGTGCCCGCACCAGCGAAAGCATCAGAAGCTCCTGCGGCTTATCCGAACCGATTCCCGCCAGCGCCAGAAGAGAGACCCATTTTTTTATATCGCTGATGCCCAGCAGAACCAGCGCGTGGCGAATGGATTCAATTTTGACGCTGAACCGGAAAAAAGCCGAGTTCACAAAGCGCAGCAGCTTATATGAAAGCGACACGTCGCGCTTTATAATGCTCTCCATAGAAGAAAAATCAATGTCCCTGCGGTTGACTTCCCGAAGAACCTGCAGGTAGTTCAGCTTGCTGCCGGGTATATCTTTGCCGGCAACCACAACGGGCTTGCTGAAAAAATACCCCTGAAAGTAGCTGCAGCCGAGCTCGCGCGCCTCGCAGAAATCCTGCTCGTTTTCCACCTTTTCTGCCAGAAACTGAACATCGCCGTCCCTGCACTTCTCAAACAGTTCATGCCGCTCACGGCCTTTGACAGCCAGAAAATCGATCTTAATAATATCAGCGATCTCAATAAGCGGCCTGAAGCGCTCCTCAAATACGAAATCATCCAGAACGATAAGATACCCTTTTTCCTTAAGCCGGGCGCACTTATTTACGACAATGCTGTCAGGCTCAACCGTTTCAAGCACTTCTACCCCGATTAATTCTTTCGGGATTACGTCGGGGGCATCTTTAAGCAGCAGGTTCCGGGTAAAATTAATAAAGGCTTTCTTGCCCTGCGTCAGGGTCTCGAGCCCGATGACCAGCAGGCTGTTTGTCATTATTTTCGAGGTGGCGTCATCACCGTCAAAGCTGCTGTCATATACATTTTCTATACCGGAGCGAAACAAAAGCTCATAGGCAAACACGTTTTTATCCGCATCAAATATCGGCTGACGGGCGACAAAGACATCCATGGAAGCGTTCCTGTATCAAAAAGAATCGGTGTGCACGTTTAAGCACAGGATTATTTTATAAATTCAAAAATGGTTAATTGTAATCCAATTTTATTTATTAAACAAAGTATTTTTCACATTCATGGCTCTCTCCCCTGCTGCCCGGCATTTAGCTCATTAAACAAAATTATCGATTTTTTTAAGGCATTTCACCGGATCAGCCTGCCAAACAGCTACACTAAATACCTTGACAACTCTGCAAAGTTACAGTATTTGTAGTGAGTTAATCGCATAGATACATCTGATGGTACGGGCAGCTGATTTCAGGCAGCTTGTGAGCATATACATTGCCGCCTGTCACACATCACCGCAACGGGCACAATGAAAGGAGACCGGCATGGAAAAGAAAAAAATGGTTCCCAGCAAACTCCCCCCGGATATATACAAAGAGCTTGAAAACATCGTTGGGGCCGAGCACATATCACAGGACCGGGCGGTCGTTGAATGCTACAGTAATTTTTCCGTTGATTCCACCGGCGCCCTGAAAAAACACAAAAAAGACCCCAGCAATATTCCCGCCTGCATCATACTGCCGGGCTCAACAGAAGAGGTGCAGGCGATTATGCGGGTATGCAACCGGCACAAGGTCAACATCATTCCCTTTACAAACGGTATGATAACCTTCAACGGCCCGACAAAACCGGTGCCGACGGTATGCGTCCACGTGAGCCGGATGAACAGAGTGCTGGAGATAGACGAGGATGCTATGACCGCCCGGCTGGAGGCGTTTGCCGATTATGCCCAGGTACAGGCTGATGCCATGAAGGTCGGCCTGTGGAACGGGGGATCCCCGCTGGCCACCACGCTGTGCAAGCTTTCCTCACAAAGCGCTTTTGCCGGCGTGTGGCAGACAGACCATAAATACGGCACCCTGTCCCGTAACATCGTCAGCATTAAAGTGGTGACCCCGACCGGCGATATATTAATTACCGGCTCGGATACGGTTGCCGGGGTCGATACCTTCTGGGAATACGGGCCGGGCCCCGATCTGTTTTCCCTGGTGCGCGGCAGCGGCGGCACAACAGGCATTATCACCGAAATCGTTGTAAAGCTTCATGCATGGCCCGGCGGCAAAGAGCTCCCGGAACCGCCGGCCGGCCGGCCCAGCATTCATACCTATCACCAGGCGCAGTATGATACGGCGCCCCCCCCAAAGCGCTACAAGCTGCTGTGGATAGAATTTCCCGACTATGAAACCGAGCTGAAAGCGCTTCGCGAGATCGGGCACGCCTCCATAGGCCAGGGCCTTAACGCAACCGGCGTGTATAACGCCTACTATTGCTCACAGACGCAGGATCAGACGCTTGAGCGGGTTGAAAACAAGTTTTTCCCCCCCTATAACTGCTATGTCATCATCGGCGGCGTGGTCTCCGAAAAGCAGATACAGTATGAGGAAAACATTGTTCGCGACATTGTGGCAGAGGTCGGCGGCACGTTTCTTTCCCGGGAGCACAAAGGCGATGTCCTTACCGCCCTTGCCCCGTGGAATCTCGACTGCATCCGCCATGTCACCGGCTACCGTATGAACAGGCATTCATACTGCGGCTCCAACATTCTCGGCGGTCCGGTGGATACCGTGGCCCGCGAAACCCGGAAGGTGTGGTCCAAAGCGGTCCAGACGTTCGGGGAAACCTACATCACCGACCGGGGCGGCATGGACGACACGCCGTTTCTGTACTCAAGCAATCACAGCGGCCGCTACTGGCTTACCGAAGCAGATGTGTATCCTGACCAGACAAAGCCCGAGCTGCTCGAGCGGGGGTCCGCCCTGGTTGCCTGCGGTATCGTCAGCACAATCGCCGACAAATACGGCCCCGGCGCAAACGGGCTGGGCGTCTCCATCGAGCCGATCACTTCATTTATGCCCGAAGTCGGCCCCAACGCCCATCTTCTGTTCAGAAAAATCAGGGATATATTCGACCCGAACAGCATCTGCGCACCCGGCCGGCAGATCTTCAGCAAAGAGGAGTACGACGCATTCCCTGATGAGGTGCTTGCAGGATTTAACAAGCTGAGAGAAATGAACGGCCTTCCTCCCATTGCCCGGTAGGAGTATGTTCGTTGTGAACAAAATGAACTGTTTTTCAAGGGAAAGGAAAGGACATGGCAGTCGCTAAACAAGATCTCGAAAAAATAGTCGGACAGGGGAACGTATCAGACGATCCCCAAACGCTTGCAGCATACTCCCGCGATCAGAGCTTTGTGGAAAGCCGCACGCCGGAAGCAGTTGTGTTTGTCGAAACCGTTGAGCAGATCCAGGAAGTAGTCCGGGCCGCCAACAAAACGCTCACGCCGATTGTTCCCTACAGCTCGGGCATGAACCTGCACGGCGCAACCATCCCTGATCAGGGGGGCATTATTCTAAACATGTCCCGCATGAAAAATATTATTAAGCTCGATGAAGAAAACTGGCATGTCGTCATCGAGCCCGGCACAACCTACGCCGAGCTGCAGGGCCGGCTTGCAGAGCGCGGATACCGCATCATGACCCCACTGGGCGTCAGCCCTGACCGCTCAGTGCTGTCAAGCTATCTGGAGCGCGACCCCGTACTTGCGGCGCCCAGCTTCGAGCACGGCAATTATCTGATCATGGACACCGAGATCGTACTGCCGAACGGCGACATATTCCGCACCGGCAGCTGGACATCAGGAGGAGACCCTGGAGCGCCGAGCGGCCCCATCAGAAACACTATTTTCCGCCTGTGGACCGCCGCCCAGGGCACGCTGGGCATTATGACCAAAATGGTGCTTCAGATTGAGCCGCTGCCCAAAGAGCAGAAAATATTTTTTATCCCCTTCGATGCGCTTTCAGAGGCCATAGAGCCGCTCCAGCAGATTCAAAGACGGGAAATCGGCACCGAGTGCTTTCTGCTGAACAATTTCAACACAGCCGCCCTTTTTTCTGAAGAATGGGATGTCCCCGCTGCGTTTCCCGCGGAAGCGGTTTCCGCCCCGTCCTTTGAGCAGCTGCGATCTCAGCTGCCCGCCTGGCTGATGATTATTTGCATACAGGGAAATGCACGCAGGGCGGATGAAAAAGTTGCCTATGAAACCGAAGCGCTGCGGGAAGCATGCGACAGCGTAAGCGTTGAGCTTCTGGAAAACCTTCCCAACATTCCCGGCGCACCGGCCGCAGTCCGCTCTCTGCTGCTGCGCCCCTGGACAATACTGAAAAAGTTTCACTACAAGGGGTCAGTGCACGATCTGACATTCAAATGCCCGCTCAAATCGCTCTGCCTGCTTGAAGAAAAGCTGCAAAGCGTCTGTTTAGACAGCGGCTACAGCCTCGAGCAGATCGGCGGCTTCATACTCCCGCTTGAGCGCGCCCGTGCGCTGCACTGCGAATTCGATCTGCACTGCTCGCCCGAGGACGGTGCGGAGCGGCTGCGGACAAAACAGCTCTGGCTGAAAGCCTCTGAGGCGCTCATGAACAGCGGCGCCTATTTTGACCGCCCGTACGGGCCCTGGGCCTCCCTGGTCTACTCCCGTGCCGCTCAGTATACGCATAAGCTGCGACAGCTCAAAGCCGAAATGGATGAAAACAATATCCTCAATCCCGGTAAGCTGTGCTTCTCATAATATGAGACCGAATCTGCAAGAATAAGACTACAGGAGGACTTTAGGGATATGACTGACTATGATGTAATTGTTATCGGATGCGGCCCTGCCGGCATGATGGCGTGCGGAGAACTTGCAAAGCGGGGCATCAAGGTGCTCGGAATCGACAAAAAACCCCAGCTCGACACAAATATCAGAACCGCTTCGGGCTACTGCTTTCTCGATCAGCCCTTTAACCGCGAATATATAAAGCGCACGCCGCTTGATAACGGGACAAACAAGCTGGAGTACACGGACACGGGCTTCACCGTTATCTACGGCACTACTATGGAAGGCATACACCACTCGCACATGTTTTCAGACACGGGCAAGCACTGGCAGGCATCCACAACCAAGAAGCCGTTCTACCACACTTTCATTCCAAGCCAGTGCCACTCCGACCGCTACAGCTGGGCCAAAAAGCAGGGTGCCGAATTCATGCCCGGCACGCTTTTCCGCAATCTGACCCAAACGCCGAAAACCGTAGAGGTCATGATCCGCAAAGAAGGCAAAGACAAAACCCTGACCTGCAAAAAGCTCATCGCAGCAGACGGGCTCTCATCCCGCGCTGCAAAGGTGAGCGGAGCAAACAAAACCAGAACCGATTTCGGGATGAAGGGGCCGACAATCGAATATGAAATGACAAACGTCGAGTGCCCCTACGATCGCGGCGACATGTTTTTCTTCGGATCGAAAAACTTCGGCGGCATGGCAGGCGGACTTATTATGGTACCAAGCCCCAACGGACCCAATGCATTCCGTCTGGAAACCATGTCGGTTCTGCCGGCCTCAAGCGCTACAGACATAATCGAACACTTTACCAAAAAGGGGCCGTTCTCCGGCTGGTTTAAAAACGCGGAAATCATTGACGTGAGCGGCGTCATCGTAGAGTTTCTCTCACCGATGATTCACCCCATGCTCGGCAACATTCTGTTTGTCGGCGACTCGGCCGCATTCGGGGAGTGCCTGTATCAAAGCGCTGTCATGGCCGGCTACAAGGGAGCGGAGTGTGTTGAAATGGAGCTCAACGGCAAAAAAGGATTCGCGGAATACGATCAGTGGTGGGGCGACCATTTCGAGTGGGTGCGCAATCCCAAGCGCATGGCTGACTACACCAAGCGGGTTCTCTTCCCGCGCTTCTTCAGCGTTAAGGAGCTCGATTTTCTCTTTGATCTGTCCAAGAAACGGCCCATCGTCATGGAGGAGGCGGAAGCCACACCGTATGATTTCACCACCATGGTTATGCAGGCATTTATGGCGATGCCGGAAGTTTCAGACGATCTGAAAAAACGCATGCAGGATATCATCGACGCCGACATGGCCAAAGTCGCACAGGTTGTCGGGCAGGTGCAGAAAGACTGATATCCGGCTACGTATAATGTAATCAAAAAGCCGCTTTCCAGTGTTATTGAGGAAAAGCGGCTTTTTTTTAATCCGGATTCGTTACACACCGTACAGGTATGATTAACCCAGACGTTCACACCCGTTTTCATACCGACCGGAGGTCGGCCTTACCATCCTGCATAGCGCAACACCGGCATCACGGCCGCACCGCAGGCCGGTGCTGACGCAGCTCTATGCCGGCGGGGCTAAGCCGATCTTACAACTGATATGGCGAATGGATATGCCTTACGGCTCTTTGAAAAGAGAGTCGATGGTATCAATTTCGCTTTGCGGAACATGCGACGGGTTTCCGGCAAGGATTCCGGTTACATGACGAAACGCTTTTCCGATATGCATTCCCTGTCCGTCGATGGTGAACTCTATAATCTCTTTATTATGCTGTGAGCCGCGCATCTTCAAAACGGTGACCCCCCTTCTCATCTCCCCATAAACTTCAACATACCGCAGCAGAATAATTGAATCGGTTATCGTTGAAATGTTGGCCTCGGAAACAGAGGTCCCGCCGACAAGCGTGGGAGTTGTGCTTGTAAACATGCCGGTAATGTTCTCCTCTTTTATAAATGAGGTAAGGCCGATGGCAAATTCCCTGAACCCTTTCAGGCTGGCAACCCGCTCAAGAGCGGATAGGCTGTCTATTGCAACCCGCTGCGGCTTGAACTCGCCGATAATTTTGCGTATTCTGATCAGATGGTCCTCAAGCCCCGCCGCCTCCGGATATATGCACTCGACCCTGAGGCGCTCCTTTCTTTCCATCTCTGCAAAGTCGACCCCCCATCCGGTGGCGTTGCGGAAAAGCTGCTCTCTGCTTTCCTCAAATGCAAGCAGCAGGCAGCGCTCGCCCGAGGCAAAGCCCCCCTGCATAAACTCGGTTACAATCAGCGTCTTTCCCGTACCGGTCGCACCGGACACAAGAATGATCGAGTCTCGGAAAAAGCCGCCTCCGCACATCTCGTCAAGCTGACTGTTCCCTGACGAAACTCTGATGTCCGACGACTGCTGCTCGAGCTCGATTGCGGACAGTGGTATTATAACGGCTCCCTCACCGGGCAGCACCGAAAACGGGTACTCTCCCTTCTGATGATCCGTGCCGCGAAACTTCAGTAGCTCAATCGTTCGTCGGCGCTTTTCCTGTTCGAGCACATTGCGCACAACAATAACATTGTCGGAAACGAACTCTTCAACGCCAAACCTGGTCAGGTCGCCGTATTCCGCAACGCGCTCAACAGTTATCAGCGAAGTAACGCCGAGACGCTTCAAAAAAGCGGCGATTTTAAAAAGCTCGCGCCTGACCGCTTTAACATCGTCGAACTGGTTGAATACAGCGCCAAGCGAGTCTATAGAAAGGCGCACAGCTCCCGCCTTCCGCACTGCGTGCTCGATGCGCGCCATAAGCGCACCAAAATCATAGCTGCCCGCCACAACGGTTTCAGCGCCTACATAGGGCGATGCATCAATAAATATCCAGATTCCCTTTTCTACCCAGGCGGTGATATCCCATCCGAAGCCCTTCATATTGTTTCTGATATCGTCGGGCGGCTCCTCAAGCGACACAAAGACCCCCGGCTGATTGTACTTCTGTATGCCCGCAGCAAGAAACTGACAGGCTATAACAGTCTTTGCACTGCCCGAGGTCCCCGAAATCAGAGTGCTTCTGCCTTTCGGAAGGCCTCCGTAGGAAATAAAATCAAACCCACGTATTCCGGTTTCAAGCTTTACCACGTCCGTGGACACGTCGCTGCTGCGGCCCATACTATTCTTTCCTCCCGATTGATTGTTTCAGAAACTGGGAAAGTTCAAGTCCGTTAATGACGCTGTCAAGATCGGAAAGATCACCGATAATACGCCGTACCGGCGGCGGCAGTTCCTTGATAAGGGTGGGAGTGGCAAAAATTCTGTCGTCTTCGGCAAGCTGCGGGCGCTCAAGCACATCAATGACAACCATGTCACACTCACCCTCAAGCAGATCATTGCATAAATGCTGCAAATTATTGACTGCTTTATGAGAGCGGGCGGTGTCTCCGGTAATGTACAATTTGAGCCTGCATGAAGACATAGCGATCTCCTGCGCTGCAGATTACAACAAACTTCCTCTATTATGTAATCGTTGTGATACGCTGAAAACTTTAACATCGCCAGTCATTTATTACAATAAATAAATTATAATCATACAAAAAAATGTATTAAAACAATAACTTTTCATATTATGACCGATTACATAAAAGAAGGCACAACGGCTCATTAGTGCCGCTTTTGAACGTCCATCATAATAAATCAGGATGCATTACGCAGTGCGCCGGCAATACTGTACAGACCCTGCCCCGCCCTCCCTTCCTGAAGCTGTTGCCTGCTTGCGGGTTCCCTGGTTAACCGCAGCTCATACAAGCACCCCGGTTTTGACTTTGATATGACAAATATGCTAAGCTTCTCATAATTTGTGATATTATTTCTATTAAAGGGGAGAAACCGCCGTGCGCAAAACCTCCAGGCTGCAAGGTTCTAGAAGTAATATCAGATGCTGCTTAGTGCTCAGCATATGTGCATTAATGCTTTCCGCGTGCGGCAGCAATACACGCACAAACGCCGCCAACGATTTTCAGCTCAACCTCAGCCCGCCGCACATATCAGGCCGCTGCGTAACTATTAACGGCGGGGTCGTGGCTCCTGTAGAGTGTATTCAATGGAACTGGGGCGACGGCACGCTGGTGGATCATCACTTTTTCCCGGCATCCCATACCTACAGCACACCCGGCACCTATACCGTAACTGTCACTGTATTTAATCGCGCAGAGGAATCCGCCTCAAAATCAGCAAAAGTGACTGTGCAATAGCCGCCGGGGTTGGCATAAACTGCACGCGTATAATACATAGAAAAAAATAAGGAACCCGTCAATGCTCACGACTAAAGGTACCCCGCCGTATCTTGATGCCCTGTACCGTGAATATAAAGAGCTGGCAGCAAAAATATACCGGTGCATTCAGGACAGAAGCGCCTGCGAGGATATCTCTGCAGAGACTGATATGCTTGATTTGGCAGGCAAGCGCTCGGCATTTGTTTTTATACGCGAGGGATTTTACAAGCTGCAGCATCGTGACAAAGTAATCAGACTGTACTCAGACGGTGACTTTATCAGTCCATATATTCTGTTTTCCGATGAGTGGTCACTGAAAAGTGAGTTCAAGACACACGCCGCGCTGATCGGCGAAGAGGCGCTTGTTGACGGGCTTGCCCGCTCGCAGGAGTGCGCTTTGCCCGACTGGACGCGGCTGCTTGCACTGGAAAACACTATCAGCCTTGGCCTGTGCTCCATCTATCTGAAAGAGGATGCCCGGGCAGATTTTCAGTTTAAAGAATATGAGCCGGATGATGTCATCATTGAGCAGGGTGACACATCAGAGGATGTGTTCGAGATGGTCTCAGGGGCTGCAACGGTTCTTCGGGACGACACGGAGGTAGGCTCTGTTCAGGAAGGGGAATTTTTCGGGGAAATCAGCTTTTTGACCGGACACCCGCGTACCGCAACCGTGAAGGCGGCAAAAAAATGTTTCGTGCGCATTATAAATAAAGATGACATCACCAATCTGGTCACACAGAATCCGGATCTCATCCTTGCCATCTCACGGGGGCTCGCATCACGCATCACACAGCTCAACAAAAAAGTAACCTGAAAGGATGTTCCCTGTCAGAGCTATATCTTTTTCGTGCTCGTTGTCGTTATCGTTCCCGAAATCGTCATCGGTTCCGGGATCACGCTTTTATCTTTGGTCCGCCGGACACGCATCGCTTTGCCCGGCCTGCATTCTGAACCTTTGAACCGCTGACCCCGGAACCCCTTGTCAATTATGGCCCAACAAACCTACAATAATATCGTCTATGAAACCGACTGCGATCCCCTCACAGCACAAAACATTATCGATGAGCTGATTAAGCGAAGAGTGTTTATTAAAGGTGCGGAATCAGCAGTGCCGGAGGCGCACAATCCATCCTTTTTTCATCTGCAGTACAAAGACCTGAAGCTCAGCGTTCTGGTCGAGCGAGATGCGGACGGCATCTGGCACTGCTCGATCTTTTCTGTTAAGGCTTTCAGCAGCGCACAGCCGCCGCGCTTTGTTATTGAGTGATGTTATTTCTTAAAATCTTACAGCTGCAAAGCCCCTGCATAATCTATAAAATGCTTGAGATCGGAAAGCTTCGTATCGACAAATGAAAACCCTGTTGCCCAGACCCTCTGTTCTCGTACCGGTTTTGACCATTTAACTACAACAGTGCCAGCAACATAGACCCGTCCAAGCTGAATATTCACCTCCAGCAGTGTTGAGGGCTCTAACTGTTCTGAAACAAAAACACAGCCTCCTCCCATTCCGACGTCCACAAACAGCCCTTTGCCCCACTGATGTGAGTTGATTTTTTTAACATTCCCCAGCACCTGCGTAATGATTCTGTCTTCGGTTCGTTTATCTTCCATTTCACTTGTCTGATAGCTGCCTATCGTCTAAAATCACAGTGGACTGCATATGCTTAGACGGGGTTTTTTAAAAAAGCTTCAATAGGAAGCAGCATACGTTTATTTTTTTGTCATTTCGCCTTTATACATAATTTGTACCAAAACATTAAGAAAACCCTCTATATATAAATTAAAATGTAATTACAAATTGTTACAACCAATCGAAAAATTACCATCCGGATGTATCTGCAGAAAAAAAGTGGCCGTGCCACACTGTGTGGCACCACACAAATGGGGAGGCTACGATAATCAGGGCTTTAGCGAGAAGCGGCAGGATATCGTGAAACAACTGAAAAGCAATGTTTCACCCACTCCGCCCGACGAACAGCTTCATACACTATATGAACATCACCTGCTAACAACCGGGGGAAAACAGCTATGTGTAACATTGATACAGGCTGTTTTATCACTGCCGTCAACGGACAATCGGGATTCCGGCACTGACCTGCATGTTAAAAAAGTATTGAGCGTACTGCGCATAAACCCCGCTTGGAAAATGAAGTCAAGCTGCGTGAAACAGCCAGGCATGCAGAAAATGTTTCTTTGAGCAAAAAAGAATTGATATACATCATGCTGCGCAGGGGCCTGCTTTTGTGCTGGTCGATGCGAACTGCCATGCGTTCATCATCGCCGCGCACAATTTCCCCGCACATAGACATATAACAGCAGCGGCCAAGAGGAACCCCCCGCTCAGCCTCCGAAGGCATATAAAAGCTAATGCCGACCCGGGTCCCCTTCCCGCAGGGGTGATTTGTATGGCACAGGACCCCGCCTGTACTGATATTGCACATAGATACCCGCTGGCAGCAGCCGGTTGATACATCGGTTATATACGCCGGTGTTGATACCGGAAATCTTCTGAAATATCTTTTGTTATTATAATACTTTTCCATTGCTGACCTCGCTTAAAGCATGCCATGTTATTAATGATACCGCTGGGGCGGGTCTTCACAAGCGCCCGGCAGCGCATTAGATCTGCACATCCTATAATGACACCATGGAGACATAGTGCAAAAACGGCGCAACAGCAATATACACCATGATAAGCAGCATGCAGAACAAGATGAGTGTATGAACGGCATCCCGGTAGCTTATGCCGTATATAATAAGCATGTTTTTTATATCGGCAAGCGGAATAGCTGTTTTCGAAAAGCTGTATTTATGGAATACATTTATACTCATAACGGCTTTCTCCTTATGTGTTAATCCATTTATGAAGGAGTAGTCCTTAAACTGCACAGCAGCAAAGGTATGATGCTCGTTATTACAATATATCCTTACCTGCACAACACCCTTACAAATCGTGTGCCAATAATTAACGAAAACAAACCAAATGAATTATGATGTGAATACGGCTGGTTAACTTAGACAAGCGATATAAGGACAGACAGCCACATATAAGCAGCTGAGACAGGCTACACCGTGTGGCGCCACACAAGTGGGGAGATTTAAAACAGAATCAGGTATTGTGTTTTTATTTTTTTCGCTTGTATGCAAAAATTCACCACCATGAGCGCCTTCACTTAGTCGCTCTGTCAAAGGGGTCGGTGATATGATACCGCTTCATTCGGCGATACAGAGTCTTTCGATCTATGCCCAGAAAAGATGCGGAACGCGCCTTGTTCCACCCTGTTCTTCTGAGAGCATCGAGCAGCTCACGGGCTTCTCCGGTTAAAGGTGTATCCGTGTGCTCCTCCGCATACAGCCCGGGCTTGCCGGCAAGCTCCTCCGGCAGGTGTTTTTTAAGAATAGCGGAACCGGCACACAGGACAAACGCATGCTCGAGTGCATGCTCAAGCTCCCGGACATTTCCCGGCCAGTCATGCTTCATAAATATCTGCCGGACTTCCTCGCTGACACCCCGCACATTTTTTCCGAAGCGCTTTTGCAATGATTTCAGAAAAAAGTCAACAAGCGCCGGTATATCCTCCCGCCGCCGCCGCAGCGGCGGTACATGCATTTCAACAACTTTCAGACGATAATAGAGATCTTCCCGGAAAAGCCCCTGTCGTATTTTCTCTTTCAGATTCTGGTTCGTGGCAGCGATAACCCGCACGTCCACCTTTACCGGGGTAGCGTCTCCAACCCGCTCTATTTCTTTCTGCTGAAGCACGCGCAGCAGCTTGACCTGAAGCCCGGGCGGAAGATCTCCAATTTCATCGAGGAAGATGGTTCCTCCATTTGCCATCAGGAATCGCCCGGCAGCATCTTTTACCGCGCCGGTAAAGGCCCCCCTGACATGGCCGAAAAGTTCGCTTTCAAGCAGTGTTCCCGGAAGCGCGGCGCAATTGACCTTAATAAGCGGCTTTACCGCTCTGGCGCTTCTTTCATGAAGCGCATCCGCAATCAGCTCCTTGCCGGTCCCGCTTTCCCCGGTAATAAGCACTGTGCTTTCTGTTTCAGCCAGAATATCAATAAGTGCATACAAATCCCGCATTGTCCGGCTGGTGCCGACCATACGGTGAAACTCCCGTGTTTCGGTTACAGGCGGCTGACCCGTTTCCTGCAAAGCGGCAGTATCTCTTAACACCAGCACTGCCCCGTCAAAAGCACCTGCCGCCCCGAACAGCGGCATAGCATCCAGAACAACGTCACGCAGCTGCCCCTCTGAATCTGTCCACTCCATGCGGGATCCCCTGAGCGAACACCGCTCCTGAAGTGTTTTTTCCAGCTGCAGGCAGCAGGCAGCCTTATCCGGGCCGATTATGTCAGGCAGCCTTTTTCCTATCAGGCGAAAGGCTGGTATTTCCAGAAAAGTTGCAGCAGCCTGATTTGCGTGCACAACGCGCATTTCGCAGTTAACAGCCACAATACCGTATTCAAGGCTGTTGAAGATAGACTGCAGGCTTTCCCCGGCCTGCCGGCCTGAGGCTATGGCGCTTTTCACACCGTCGTCAGTGGTGCAGGCAAAATCGGTTTCAGCCTCCGGCGCTTCAGGGCCGCAGGCTGCATCAAAATACTGATCAAAGCGCCCGCCTGCATACAGCCCCTTTGTTATCAGCGTGCTGAAGCACTGAAAGCAGCGCCTGCCGTCCGATTCGCCCCTGCACCTGCAATAACAGCACAAGCCCTGAACCGGCAGGTGTGCGCTGTAAGCGTCCAGCAGGGTTCGGGTATACTCTTCGGGGTGCTCAAATTGATTTTTTAAATAACACTCCACCAGAGTTTTCGCATCCATATCAAGAACCGCGCTTTTTTCAATAGAAAAAAAGCGCTCAAAACCCGTATTCACCCACCGCACGCGCAGCTGTTTATCGAAGATGATCATCAGGTGCGGCAGCTTTTCAGCGTGGCCGGTATGCGGCTGAGAACCGTTTCGGTCGCACATGTGCCCTGTCTCCTACTTTCCCTGCGTAATAAGCTGGCGCATGCTTACATGCTTTCGCGCCATCCACGGCGCAGGATGGCCGTAGGTCATTATAAACGTGCTGTGCGTATCGATGTAATCACACTGCAGCACCTGATACAGCTCAAAAACCCCTGATTCAGGATGCCAGGCATATAGCGGGGTCTGCGTCCGGTACAGGCGGCCGCTCTGATCGAAATTCACCATTTCGATGATGAGAAATGTTTCGCGGTCGATATACAAAAGCCGCTCGCCGTACACGTACGAAGG
The DNA here is from genome assembly GCA_964621615.1 of uncultured Thermodesulfobacteriota bacterium. Taxonomy (GTDB): domain Bacteria; phylum Desulfobacterota; class WTBG01; order CAIYCZ01; family CAIRTM01; genus CAZUMW01. The sequence continues at coordinate 42,855 of CAZUMW010000005.1, read as the reverse complement.
GTTCTGCTGCACGAGTTTGACCACATAGCACGGCCGGCGCTCAAACCGGAGGCTGCGCCACTCAAGCCCGCTGCTGCTTATATACTCTGCGCCGTCTGCGGTGTAGGCGGGGGAGAGCAGCTCCCGCTGCTCAGCAAGAACATAGGTATAGGGATTGCGGCGGGGCGTAATTTTCTGCGACCACAGATAGGAATCCTCATAAATAATATCCATTCCCATGACCTGATCGTGCGAGTCGGTTCCCGACAGCTTGCACACCCGGCGCAGCGGCGCCACATACATCATGAACTGCTCGTCGTGGTCCCATCCCAGAAACATCAATACAGTGTTGAGGTTTCCGTAATAGTCGCGCGGGGCGTGATAGCTGAAGCCGAGCGCCCACGCCTCACCCCGCGTGCGTGCAGCTTTATCAAACCACCCGTACGGCTGCATCATAGCCCGGGCATGCAGCCGGAGCTTCCATGAGGAGGACTCCATGGCAAAATCCTGCCTCAAATTTTTGTCGAAACTTTTACTCACGGCAATGTGGAAATAGCTGTCCGGGCCGAGATAGCCTTTAACCCAGTTATACACAATCCGCTGCGCTTTGTGTCTGCCCTCCGGCACGGGAAACGGAAACCCGGATATGTAGGTCCGCTCATCCAGATAGCCGTTTGGGGCAAGCCGGGCCGTGCCGCGGTTTGTGAGGGTGGCCTCGGCAACCGGCAGGCTGTAATAGTACTGCCGGGTCGGCACCACGGTAAGCCGTGAAAAATTGCCGCAATGCGGCGGGCCACCGGGTTTAAAGCGGGCATACATAGTCGGCGTTAGAAGTTTTTTCAGGCCGGGCATTTTTTTCTTGTCTTTCCAGCTATATGTACCCGGCCCTATTTCAGGGGCTGTTTTACCGACGGCGCCGGGCGCTGCAAAGCCGATAATCTGCTTCCACAGAGCGCACATCCTGTCTTTGTCATACACAAACCCGCGGTAGTCTTCAGGCGGCACTATCGCGTCCCAGCTCAGCTGCCGCAACACCGGACGGGGATCGTCAAAAAAAGCCTTGTGCTTTTTAAACTGCGAGCAGGTAATTCTATATTCGCTGCCGCCGGCGGCGGCAGGAAATGAAAAAATCATAATAATAGCACAGGCCGTGCCTGCACGGACGCACCAGCGCCGCAGCACAGGAAAGCCCCTGATCGAGATAATTATTTTCATATGCTGTTTCCTTTTGCCACGGACATATACCGTAATGCAATTCAGCCCCAGCGATAGCTTACGCTGAGGTACACATGGTCCTTGTTGGCAAACGCGCGGAAACTTTTCCCACGCCTGCTGCCGCTGAACAGCATTATCCCGGCTTTAAAAAGCCAGTTGTGCGACCGGTAATATTCTATCTGCAGGCGAAGCATATCGGCCTTCTGCGTGTAGTCTCTGAGCCAGAACACCGAGGGAACCAGCCTGGCGTTCATATAGGAGGTGCTGATGTACAGGGAGCTTGTATAGTTGTCATCTTTCAAATCGGTCAGCGTGAGATGATCCGGATAATGCTGTATCCTGCGGTGGAAAAACTGCGGCGACACCCTGATATAGGCCCGCGGATTAAGGGCCCTGATCTTTATCTTCCAGTCCATGCCGGCCGCCCAGCGAATTTCGTCTCGCTTTGCCGTGGGACCCTCATCGGTGGAAAAGGTGCTGTCAAAAGCATACAGCGCCTCGAGACGGAAAACCGGGGACACATCGCCGAGTGAGGCGATTCGCAAGGCCTGCACATCGCTGCTCACCGTCACGCCGGCAAACCGCAGGTCCGGATAATACGCGCATACCGCGGGGTGCAGAGCAAGGATGTCGTCATTCACTTTTTCCACCACGGGCACGGTGCCTCCGGCGGGAGCGGTAACGTAATCATTTTCAACACCGTTAAAATAGTTCAGGGTTACAATGCTGTTCCACATAAGGGCCTTAATGCGCACGGCAAGCTCAAAGCCCTCACTGCCCCAGTCCCGGGGCTCATCGATGCGCTTTCGCAGGCTCCCCAGAACAAGCCGCCTTCCGCCGGCTGTGCCAAGCGGAATGTATGGCGCCCAGATGCCGCCTGCATCGTTTCCCGGCTCGATCGGCTGCCCCGGTATAAAATCGGCATTCGGGTTAAACACACACTCGATCCCCACATCAGACAGCCATGCGGTCACAATGTCGGGATAATATTCGGCCCGCACAAGCCAGACCGGAATGATTGTTGTTTCGAACTCGACGTCTGCAAAGCCGCGGCGCTGGTCAAGCGGATTAATACGATCCATAAGGCGAATACCGATTGTCTCGCCCCAGGACACAATCTGTTTCCCCGCACGCAGATAAAACCTGCCGGCGGTCCAGGTAACATGCAGCTCTTTGAGAAGCTGCCAGTATTCATCGTCAAAAGAAAGCTCGCTGCGCGACCTGTTAAATCCCTTTCCCGCCCAGGTGGAATCGTCATGTTTGATGTCATAAATCCGGTCAGAAGCCAGCACGCCGGAGGCAAACAGCTTCAGCTGCGCTGAGAGGCGATACTCCCCCTCGATCAATATCGTTGTCAGAACCGACTGCAGCCCGCGCTCCGTATCAAAATCACGATCAGATCCGAGGCCGTACATCACGCTCTGGGTGATGTAGCCGAAGCAGCTCAGCGCCTTGCCGCCGATGGTATAGTGCGCGCCGCGAACGCGGCCGGGAGTAATCATCAACAACAAAAGCATCGCAGCGTGCATAAGCATAACGCGGCAAGTGATTGTTCACCCCCCTTACATAAACCCGCTGCCCGAAAACTACACACGCGGGCATGGGGACTTCCTGTTCACAGCGTGCTGAGCGCTGCCCTGATTTCATCCGGTTTCCCCAGCGTGCCGATTCGCTCACAAATGTTCAGCGCCTCAGCAAAACAGCTTTTCGCTTTTTCAGTGTTTCCTTCGCGCAATGCAGCTTTAGCGCTTCCCTCAAGGGCGAGAGCCAGATCATGCCGGCATCCGTGTGCGGTAAATATATCAATCGCCTTCTGAAAATACCCGTGCACGTTTTCGCGACCGCTTTGCAGGGCTGTTTCCCCCAGCAGGCGCAAAGCCAAACCCTCAAAAAAGAGGGAGCCGCACCGCCGGGCAAGCGACAGCACCTCTTGTAACGTGCTTTCTGCCCTGTCATACCGGGTAGCATGCATATACGCCTCGCCCAGCCAGCATTTTGTGTGCAGCATCAGCGGGAAAAACTGTGCGCCTTCAAGCATCTCGACCGCCCTCTCAAGACGCACCACCGCCCCTGCGGCATTACCCGAGCGGCTTTCAGCCAGGGCACCCGTTGCATCAAGCGACTGCGCCTCTTTTCGCACAAACGGCAGATACCCCTCCATTTCCACGCGATACTGTTCAGCCTTCTCATCGTCACCCATCTGGCTGTACATATACACCATGCAGCACAGCACATCGGCTGTCTTATACACATTGCCGTCTGTGCAAAGTGTTTGAGCCTCGCGTGCCGTTTCGATGGCGGCACGCCAATCCCCTTCTGAGCAGTGTCCATAGACGCTGTTGCAGCGCATTCGACAAAAAAGATACCCATTATGGTCGTCAACATGCAGGGTGCGCATCCGTGCTTCAAGCTGCGCCATGGTTTCGTAATCGGCCATGTACAGACAGCACCACTGCGCGGTCAAACAGGCGGCAAAAGCGCCATCCCCGTTTCCGGACGCCTCACACAGTTCGGCAGCGGCTAATGCTTTTTCCAGGGCGCTTTTCAGGTTGCCGAAACAAAACTCACACATAGCTATGCTTTCGTAATATGACCCCTGCAGCGCAGGGTTGCCCGTATGCGGAACCTCCTTTTCAAACCGCTTCAAAAGCCGATAAAATTCAACAATATTATAGTTGCATAATGCATAAACCAGTTTCTGGCCCAGTGTCAGTGCAATGCGTCGCTCACGGTTTTCCTGCGTGTCGGGAATCGTTTCCAGAATGCTCATTGCCCTCCGGTAAAATGCAAGCGCATCGGAAACCGCAAAGGCGCTTACCGCCTTCCGGTTGGCAATCTCAAGATAATGCAGAGCCTTGAGTGAGTTGCCGCTGCAGGTGAAGTGGTAGGCAAGAAGCTCTGCCAGCTCATGTATCCTGTCTGCAAACATTTTTTCTATAGCCTGCGCCGTGCGCTCGTGCAGCTCCCGGCGGCGGTGCTGCAGCATACTGGTGTAAGCAACCTCCTGCGTAAGCGCGTGCCTGAACACATATTCCAGTTCGGGAAGCACAGCTTTTCTGCACACAAATTCCAGCCGCTCCAGCTTTGCAAGCCCGGCCCGCAGATCGTCGTGCATCCCTGATATGGCCTGCAGCATTCTGAACAGAAACTCCCTCCCGATAACCGAGGCAACCTGCAGAATATTTTTCAAACTGTGCTCTAAACGGTCGATGCGTGATGCTATGAGCCCCTGCACGGTCGCCGGTATGTCCGACTCCCCGAAGTGCTGTCCGGCAACATATTTTCCTCCCAGCTTCCGTATAGAGCCGCTCTCCACCAGGCTGTGCGTCAGCTCCTCGAGAAAAAAAGGGTTCCCGCCGGTTCGATCCAGCAGCAGCCTGGTTATCTCTTCATCAAGGCCGCTTTCAGCAAGCATTCCGCGCACCAGCGCCAGGCTCTCCACATCTGAAAGCTGGCCTATTCGCAGTTTATAACGCTGCTCAGGAAGCGCACCGTTTGAAACAGCGCATTCCGGTCGATACAGCCTGATCAGCATAAGCCGCATCCCGGAAAGCCGCGCGAAAAGATACTGCAAAAAATCTGCAGAGCTTCGATCGATCCACTGCACATCCTCTATTGCCAGTACGACCGGCTGCTGTCTGCCCTCACGGGCAAGCAGCCCTGCTATGTCTTCAAAAATACGCTCCCGCTTTTCCTGCGGATCAAGCCCGGCAAAATCAGCATCATCAGCCGGTACTGAAAACAAATCAAGCAGTGACGGCACCGCCGCCAAAAGAGTGCTGTCAAGCCGGTTAACCGTCTCGCGGATGCGCCTCTTTACGACATCTGCATCATCTTCCTCAGATATATCGAAATAGCCCCGCAGCATATTCAGCACCGGCAGGTAGATCATGGTTTCACCGTAGCTGAAACACCGCCCTTCAAGATAGCGGCAGCTGTCATCAGAGAGGGATTTTCTAAACTCATACAGCAGGCGCGATTTGCCGACCCCTGCCTCACCTTCGATATCCACAAGCACCCCTGCTCCCTGCCGGACGGAAGCAAACACTTCATGCAGCTGCATAAGCTCGCTGCCCCGTCCGGTAAATGTCGTAAGCCCGCGGGCGATCGAGGCCTCGATCCGGGTGGCGGGTCCTCTGCGTCCGCGCAGCTCATACGCTTCTTCACCGGCTTCTGAGGGGGCAGCCGATGCTGTTGGCTGCACGTGTTCAAAATCAAAATAATCGCGGCACAGTGCTGCGGTTTGGCCATCAACATAAACCCCGCAGCCGGAAGCGCTGCTCCTTAGTGCATTTAATTGCGTTATTACCTCACTTTTTTCATCATAAAAAAGCGAGACAGTATCAGCATCAGGCTGTAGCAGGACTTTTCCTGTGCTGACCATAACACGCAGATTATGCCTCAATTCGTGCAAATCAAGCGCATTCCGAACGGCAAGCGCAGCAAAGCAGGCCCGCTGCGCGTGGTTTTCGTGGCTCACCGGAACGCCGAAAAATGCAAGCAATCCATTTGCATTGCTTTCAACAATTATCCCGTCGAAACGAACCACCTCGCCAACGATCAGCGGGATATACTGCTGTGTTATTCCGCCGTCAGCTGCAGAACCTGCCGCGCCGCTCTGCCTGTCCGGCACTGTTTCTTCCACACACAGTGCACTTATAATCTTCAGTTCACTGTCGATAAATCCGGCCTGCCCGGTATGGGGACGCCTCTGTTTTACCGACCTGTTATCTCCGGCACCATCTGTAAAGGAATGCTCCATGATTTCTTAAAATATATTTATCAATGATAATTATTATTATATAATATAATAAATCAAAAATAAATTTTTCAAATACATCGATTAGTATATATTTATTATTTTAGTGTTCGATAAAATGCAAATTCAAGCATTATTTCGTTTTTGGGTAAAAAAAATGTGTGAACCGATTGCAATGCAGAGGAACTCATTCGGGGCTCATATGCAGAGCTCGCGAGCAAAAAAACCTGTTCTTTTACCCAAGCGTAAAAGGACAGAGGGGCACACTGCATCTAAAGGGTGATTTCTTTTTTAGATATTCGGCGGTATAGTAATAAATTGTTGACATCTTCCGCTACAGCCGGAAGGGTAATGAGGTGTTTAAAGAGAAGTAAGAATTATCATTATTACAGGCAGGACTCATCATTTACACCGGCAGAGCCGCCCGGCAATTTTTATCCTGTTGAAATAACTTAAAAATTTCTTAACAAATACTGTGCATGCTAACAAAACGTTGTTTTTTTCTCTAACTATCTATATTTGCTTTACCTTTTTAGTGCGCAATTTTGGAGCAATATGCTAAAACCCCTTTATAGCAACTCATATACAGCTGTATCAACATCGTTTTCCACAGGAAGTCAACAAAGCCTGTTAATTACGTTACTCAGCCTGCTCGGCAGCTATTTCGCGATACCACGTATCCATTGTTTCTGCAGAAAATATCTCACCCGTACTGTCACTGTCATCACCAAGCACATGCAGCAGGATATCTTTAATATCTTCAGGCTGCCGGAACACGCGACGCTCATCTTCCGGAAGATTTTCATGAAATGACATCGCGGTATCGACATCCTTATGATAGGGACACATATCGATGAATGTCTCAACCGCTTCCCGGTATTCTTTCCGGGAGATATCGCACACCCCTGTTGCAATAAGCCCCTCGTAGCACACATTGTTTTCTCTGGTGACATAAAACGTCTTTCCCTCCTGAAGCACCTCCCCGATCTGGGTGCACAGCCCGGGAGCAGCAACCCCCTCGTAGTGGGGAATATCTGAGGGGATAGCTTTCAGCGCTTTCAGGGCAATGACATCTTTTTTCACGCCAAGAACGGTTTTGAGAAGCTTCTCTATTTCTGCCTTGTCCATAGCATTGCCTTTCGTTCTCATAGTTCTTTTTAGGAAAACAGCCGCACTTTCAACAAAGAATCATTGTGCCAGCCCCTCTTTCCGGCTAAGTTCTGGTATGACTTCCGGTATCCCGACCCGCCTGAGCGTCTCCGCTTTCTGCAGACCGCTTGCTTCATCCCAGCCCCGTGCCCGGTAGAACTCATTGAGCATCTTTTCAAATTTGTCCCGGTCAATAACCGCGCCTTTGCGTGAAATCAGCTCACCATCCGGTCCGGGAAGGATTGATTCAGGGTTAAAGATTCCAAAATAAATCGTATCGATGTCAAAGGGCTCGATGAAATTGAATTCGGGCAGCCGGTCGGCTTTTCTTCCGGCGTGCCCTTCGCGCACCTGTATGGCCCGCGTGAGGTTATACACCCGCTCCCCGAGCTCCAGATAGCCGCCTTCATCATAATCACAGCCGGTAACGGCGCTGAGCAGCCTGCTTTCGATCCCGGGGTCGCCGATATGGTCCTCCACGCCCTCAGGGGTAATAACGGGATAGAAAAAATCACAGGCAACCAGCGTTTCCTTGGCGTATGAGCGGTTTTGAATAATGCGGGCCACGTCGCCCTTACCCTCATATTGTGAGAAATCAACCGCATCCTCCCGCCTCCAGAACCGCTTCGCAATTGCCCGCAGCGTGGAGGTGTCGACCGGGGACATGCCGCCGTCGCTGGCATACCACAGAACCCACTTGAAAAGCGGATAGCACACTTCATGCAGCTGGCTCATCGGGCTTGTCGGGTCGGTTGCATGAAACAGCGCATTGGTTATAAACAAGCGCCCGTTATACAAATCCGCGCTGAAGCCGGATCCCTCCACAATGCCGTCAAGCAGGGCGATTCCGCCTCTCCCCAGGCTGTGTGCTGCACGGATGGTCCCCTCCGCAAGAATGTCGCCAAAGCCTTTTCTTTCGACAATCGACTCAGCCAGCGATTGAAAAAATTCGCGGCTGCCGATGTTTTCCACTGCAAGTCCGGTGTGCTCCTGCGAAACGACCCCGCCTGAGTGCGCGCGGTGCAGCCATCTCAGCAGCTTGTTAAACTCCTGCGTGCACAGCCCCAGCCGGTCGCAGTCAGAGGTGGCCAGAAATGATTCACCGCTTGACTCGCCGCCGTGATACACCTTGTCCCAGTCGGAGTAAAAATAGGCCGATGCGCAGTTTTTCCGGTATTCCTCGATGCCTGAGTTGTGGCGGTAGATCCCCCGGGGACAGCCGGCGGGACAGCCCTTACAGGGGACCCGCCGCACCAGCTCAATGCCCTCGATCATGGGGTCCATCAGTATTCTGCCTTTTACCATAGAGCGGATGTGACGGTTCAGATCTTTGAGCCGATCGGGCCGTGCCACCGCAACCCGTCCGCTTCCCCGGACGATTACTGCCTTTATATTTTTTGCACCGAAAACCGCACCGAAGCCGTGGCCGGCTGTTGATCCGCCGCTGCTCACGGTTAGCGCAAAACGAACGCAGCGCTCCCCCGCCGGGCCGATGCACAGCGCCTGCGCATCTTTGCCGTAGGCTCTGCGTATGCCGGAAAGCGTTTCCGCCGTATCACGACCACGAAAGGACGAAGCATCCTCAATGGAAACCGCCCCGTCCCTCACCACAATAAAAGACTGCCGCGAAGCTTTCCCGCTCAGGATGAGCCCGTCGAAGCCGGCGCATTTGAGCGCTGAACCGATGGCACCGCCGATGCTTGCAAGACCGTATTGGTCGGGATACAGAAGCGGCGATTTTCCGGCAACGATAAGTCGGGAGCAGGCAATCGCCGGCGTTCCGGTCAGCGGTCCGGCCATAATCAGAAGCAGGTTTTCCGGTGACAGGGCATCGGCTGACGGGTGCACCGCATCCCAGTACGCTTTTGCAGCCCATCCCCTGCCCCCGACAAAACGCGCAGCGAGATCCCTCGAATCAGAAAGCTGCACATGGCCGGCTGTCAAATCGACCCGCGCATATGTTCCGGTCCATCCATGCATGATGGGATAGCCTCACGTGTGTTTATGGGTCAGTTGATTTTATTCAATATCTGGCACGCCTCCTCAAGGTGATACAGCAGCCGGTCGGTTTCCTCTTCGCGCAGCTGATCGAACAGATGCTGAAATTCGCTTCGCCGATGCTGTGAAAATGCACGTTTCAGCTGCCGCCCTTTTTTGGTGAGCCGGACCTTGATGACCCTGCGGTCTTCTGTGTCATATATCCTCTCGGCTATGCCGTCCCGCTCAAGCCGATCGATTATATCGGTGATGGTTGATCGCTTAACTCCGGCCTGCTTCTGAAGCTCGCCCACCCGATAGGATTTCTCAGGATTCGTAAAGGCAAACAGGGCTTTAATTACCGAAGATGACAGGTCAGCCTGTACCCGCTTGCCGTTTTTAAAAAGAGTTTTGTTGTAAAACTGTTCAATAAAATCACGGACAATGCTTATGCGCTTATCAAGCGTATCAATGTTCTTTTTCATGGAAGACTCCGGTATTGTTCACATTCGGAATATAAACAATATTAATATTCCAAAATCGGAATATTAATATGTCAGGCGTATTCTGTCAAGAAATTCTGCTGCACAGCCGGATAAAATATGATATAAATTACATTCGTGTCCACAATAATGTAACGAAGCCGGTTCGGGCGGGGCTCTGCAAAGCCCCTGCCCGAACCGGCTTTTGCTCGATGCTTTAATAATCATAGGTAAACCTCCGGCTCTGCCGGGGGGCTCTCAGAGTTTGATATATGCGGGATTCTCATGATTTTGTCTGCGTTTTGATACTGAAAAATAGTACTGGATTGCCCGGACGGAGCCGGGCAGTGACAAAACGGTCAACAGTTCAGCACAAACCGTCATCCCGCGGTTTAGAGGCTGTGTAACAATAGCACCGGCGTCATTTCGAACGAATGAGAGTCGTAGGCTTGGACAAAGTGAAGCGTGTCCGGCGATAATGCGTAACAAATCTCCCCTGACCCCTCTTTTCCAAAGAGGGGAACAAGGTAGTCTCCTCCCTTTCGAAAGGGAGGCCGGGAGGGATTTTTGTAACGATGTTACAATACCACGCAGTCGGGGCGGTGATGACAGTACGGGCAGAATGCCCCGGTTTGTCAACTGTTTTGAGTTATGTGTTTTTGCAGCCACTTAGAGCTGCTCATTAATCAAGCCTGCGGCTTTGCCGCAGGTTATGACTTATTTTGGACACGTTTGAATTTATATATTTAACCAATACAATACACCCCGAACCCGTTTGCGGCGCTGCTTGCTGCCCGGCCTGCACCACCCGGATCCAGCTTACGGCTGCATAGCCTGTCTACAGACTTATGCCCTCTCAGACGTACCTTCCCTGCGTATATGTTGATACCGGTTCTTTTCTGGTTGAAAAACAATCACCTAAAATGCTGGCGGCATGCCTCGGCACCTGCGTCGGCGTGGCGCTGTATGACAGAAGCACCCGCATCGGCGGAATTGTGCACATTCTGCTCCCTGAGCCGCTGGGGTTTACCGCTGCCCCCAAACCGGCATGCTATATGACAACGGGCCTGCCGCAGCTTATTGACGAAATGTACAAAAGCGGCGCACAAAAAGAAACCATTCAGGCGGCAATCGCGGGCGGGGCGCTTATCGGGCCCCTGAGCGATCAGGATTTCAATCTCGATATCGGAGGCAGATCGGTTGAACAGGCAACCCGCATTCTCGACAGGGAGGATATTCCAGTTGTGGATTCGGAAACAGGAGGATTCTTCGGCTACCGGCTCTTCCTTGATTTATCATCCTTCACGACAACCATCGAACCGGTAATTGAAGATGGGCCGCATACAGGCGGCGGCAGCGCGCCTCAGGAAATTAAAGATATCGAGTCAATGATACAGAGAGTAAAGCCGATTCCGCAGGCTGCGCTGAAGCTCATCCGGATGATACACAGCCATGACTACGATATCGGCGACATAGCGCAGGTCGTATACGGCGATCAGGTTATCAGCGCACGGGTGATCAGCCTGTGTAATGCGGCGGTTTTCGGGCTGCCCTCTCCGGTAAACTCGATTCAGCGCGCCCTTGTCATGCTTGGTGAGAAACAGCTGCTTCAGGTGGTGATGCTGGCCTCGGTTGAGACATACTTCACCTCAGCCACTCAGGGATACTCGCTGTGCAAGGGCGGGCTTTTTCAGCACGGCATTCGCACAGCTGTTATCTGCAGCGTCCTGGCACAGACCATCGGCAAGGTTGAAACAGATATCGCCTTCACCGCCGGGCTGCTGCACGATATCGGAAAAACCGCGCTGGACCAGCATGTGGCAGCGGCCTATCCGTTTTTTTACCGCGAAATGACACAGGAGCATCGTCAACTTATCTCAGTGGAAAAGGAGCTGCTTGGCGTGACGCACGCCGAGGTCGGCATGCGCCTTGCACAGCTATGGTCTCTGCCTGAGCCGCTTATCGAATGCATCGCGCTGCATCATGAGCCCCGCGCTGCCGCACGCTTTCCCGAGCTCACGGCGCTGGTCAGCATTGCGGACGGCATACTGTGCCTTTTCCAGACAGGGGAAGAGCTCGAACACATACACGCGGATGTCATGCTCGATGCGCTGGACATACTCGGCCTCCGCTTAAGTGACATGCCGCGGCTGATTGATGCAATACCGCTGTCGGTTTTCAAATATACCATGCTGTTTTGAGCTCTGCGCTTTTTGTGCACGCTTACAAGCTGCCCTGTCAGGGCAGAGCAGCTGAGGAAGGTGCAGTGCTGTACGGATACCGATACGGCTCGGATCAGAAAAAAATCACTCCAGCGTGTGTACAAATTCGCGCAGCTTCTGAAGTGTCTGCCTGTTGATAACATGCTCAATCAGGCAGGCATCCTTCTCGGCAATATCTTCCCTGACCCCAAGAATGTTTCGAAAGAATCCGTACAGGGTGAGATGGTCGTCATACAGCCGGCGTGCGTGCCTGACCCCTTTATTCGTCAGCGTTACGCAGCTGTAGCGGGTATAGTTAATAAAGCCCGCCCACTTGAGCTTTCGCAGCGCCTCGGTCACGCTGGGCATTTTGTTCTCCGACTTCTCGGCGATGGTTTTCACGTGTGCGTGACCGTGATCCTTCTGCAGCATATAGATAATGCCGAGGTAATGCTCCATAGTCGGGCTGAGCTTATCCTGCATACTGCATCACTCCATTGAGCAGAGTGCCTGCCAGAAGAGCCGTACATACCATAATAATTACCGATTTAAGCATATCGGACCATCCCAGCTCTCTGAGCATGATAACAAATGTCGCAATGCAGGGGAAAAACATGGCAAGCACTACACACGCTACAATAAGCTGCCCGGTATCAAGGCCGAGCGGCACCAGCATGCCCACTGCCACATCTTTTCTCAGAAAGCCGATCAGGATGGCAACCACCGCCTCTTTTGGAAGGCCCAGCATGCCGCTTATAACGGGCGACGACGCTGCGGCTGCAATTTTAAATACTTTCAGATAGTAAAGAATATTGACGACAAAAACCCCTGCCAGAACCACGGGCAGCGCCTCTCGCAAAAACCCGGTTACCCGCCACCACAGCTTTTTCAGCACCATTGAAACCGGCGGAAGGCGGTACGGCGGTATTTCAAGAAGCAGCTCGGGGCTGAACCCCGGGACCAGCCGGTTCAGCAGCAGCCCCAGCGTTACCCCGGTTATAAACAGGCATCCGTATACAATAAGCACCGGCACGCCGCCGTGCTTTCCCAGAACGCCGACGATCATTGCCTGAAGCGCGGCGCAGGGCACGCCGATCGAAATGAGCGTTGCTGCGATAAAGCGCTCCCGCTTGCTTTCAAGGATACGGGTTGCCAGAATGCCGGGCACGTTGCAGCCGAACCCAAGCAGCACCGGAACTATGGCAAATCCATGCACTCCAAGCCGGTGCAGCATGCTGTCAAGAAGCACTGCCAGGCGGGGCAGATATCCCGAGTCCTCAAGCACGCCCAGCACCAGATAAAAAGAAATAATATAGGGCATCACAGCGGCAATCGGGACAAACACGCCGGTGGTTAGGAGCCCGAATGACTGATAATAATCTATAGTGCCGTCAAAAAGCTTTCCGACGAGCACATTGTGCCAGAACCCGGACGATCCCAGCAGGGCGCTTACCTTCAATACCAGCAGGGAATAATAGCCCTCAAACAAAGGCTCCATCACATAGGCAATCATGCTTTCGGCGATAAACCTGATAAAAATAAAAGCGCCGCAGGCGATCAGGGCTGCAATCAGCAGCCCTGATACCGGATGGACAGTGAGGTCCTGTATTTTTTCGGCAAGCGTGTGATGCCGGTGCTCAAGCCGCTGCACCTCTGCAATAACCTCCCCGATATCTATCCATCGCTGCTTTCTCGTGTGGCTGTGCACTTCAGGGCTGCGGGCGTGCTTCACTTCAACTGCCAGGTGCTGAAAGCCCTCCCCGGTAACAGCCACTGTAGGCACTACTGGAACCCCCAGCCACTCGGAGAGCCGCTCGACGTCGACATGAATACCGCGGTGGTGTGCTTCATCCCACATGTTCAGCGCAACGATAACCGGAATATCCTGCTCCAGAAGCTCAAGTGTGAGATACAGGTTCCGCTCGAGGTTGGTTGCATCGACGACATTGATAACCACATCGCCCGGGCGGGCATCCGAAAGCATTTGGCATGCAACTTCCTCGGCTTTACAGGTCGGCTCGAGCGAATACGTCCCGGGGACATCGACAACCGCAGCCCGTTCGCCGCTCAGCAGCATATATCCTTTAGTGTATTCAACCGTCGTTCCGGCATAGTTTGATGTCGTGACGTGCACGCCGGTAAGCCGGGAAAAAAAAGCGCTTTTCCCGACATTGGGGTTGCCCATCAGAAGTACGGTTCTCATACAGTCGTCTCCACCAGAACCCGGGCAGCCATTCTCCGGCCTATGGCTATCTGAGACTGATCAACCTGAACAATAACCGGGCCGGCTAACACGCCGGCGCTTATTTTTTTCACTTTTTTTCCTTCGCGCAGCCCCAGTGCGTGCAGCCGCCTCACCATGCCCCGTCCGCCGGAAAACTGACGAATAACTCCTGTTTTGCCGCTTCCAAGCTCCGCTATGGTCACCATTGTCGTCATTATGCTCAGCACCTTTCGATTGTTAGGTATACCTAACAATTAACACCCAAATGCTTATTTGTCAATTAATAAAAACGATCAGTAGTGTCAAAAATAATACATATGGGAGGAACCTACGCCTTCGCCGGTAGCTCACAAATATTTTGCTATTCACAAAATAACTGGATTGCACGGACCGAAGCCGGGCAATGACAACAGGGCCAACAGCTCGGCACCGACCGTCATCACCCGGTTTATCCGGGTGATCCATGGTTTTTTATGCGATGGAGACATACCATGCAGTCGGGCAATCCATTATGTTTGGGGTAATAAAAAGGCAGTATATATGCTGGACACCCCGGACAGGCCGGGGGTATGACTGAATCCATCGACGATTAAACATAGCCGGCTACTACCGGCCCACCATCTGCTTGAAACCCTTTTCATCAAGTATCGGTATCTGCAGCCTCCCGGCCTCGTCACGCTTTTTCCCGGGGTTGTCCCCAACCACGACATAATCGGTGTTCGAGCTCACGCTTGAAGCCGCCCTGCCGCCGAGCCGCTCAACCAGCTGCTGCGCCTCCGTGCGGGTATATGATGCCAGATCTCCGGTAAAAACGAACGTGCACCCCTCAAGCGGCGTTTTCTGTTTCTGCTCCTGAACCGCCTGAGGCGCAACCCCGTATCGCTCAAGCCGCTTGAGCACATCCCGGTTTTTGTCGTCCGCAAAAAAACGGGTAACGCTGCGGGCCATTTCAGGACCGATCTCGGGAATGGCTTCAAGATCGCCCTCGGCTGCGCTGCGCAGGGCTTCAAACGTCTTGAAATGTCCGGCGAGGACCCGCGCGGCCCGCTCCCCGATATGCCGTATCCCGAGCGCAAACACAAACCGGTCAAGGGAGGGGCGCTTTCTATTCTGAATGGCGCTGTAAAGCTGTTCGGCTGACTTTTGTGCAAACCCCTCCAGCTTCAGGAAATCACCGGTTTCAAGACGATACAGATCGGCCATATCCTGCACCATACCGGCGTCAGCCAGCTGTTTTACGGTTTTATCACCAAGGCCGGTGATGTCCATCGCCGGCCGTGAGCAGTAATGTATAATACGGCCGACAATCTGTGCAGGGCAGCTGAGCCCCGCAGGGCAGAAATAATATGCGCCCTCACGGAACACGCGGGCCCCGCAGGACGGGCAGCGCCCGGGCATTGAAAACGCCTTGCCGCGCTGTGCACCCTGCTGCTCAACGCGCTCTGCGACCTCCGGTATAACGTCACCGGCACGAATAATACGAACCGTATCGCCTGCGCGCACATCCTTTCTTTTGACTTCATCCTCGTTGTGGAGCGTTGCCCTGCTTACCGTAACCCCGCCGACGTCAACGGGCTCGAGCACGGCGACCGGCGTCAGCATGCCGGTGCGGCCCACCTGTACGGCGATGCGATCAAGGCGGGTCACCTCTGTTTTCGGCGGGAATTTCCAGGCCATTGCCCATCGGGGGCTGCGGTGCCTGGTGCCCAGCTGCTCGCGCTGCGCATAATCGTTGAGCTTGATCACGATGCCGTCTATTTCATAATCAAACGAATCGCGCTGTGCCGATATCTCATTGTAATATGATCTGATCTCGTCAAAGGAATTACATTTTTTCAATTGACGGTTTGTTTTAAGCCCCCAGGCTGCAAGCTGCCTGAGCGTGCGCCAGTGATCTGAAAGCTGATACCCCTCGACCGCAATGATTTCATAAAAAAACACATCCAGGGGCTTGTCGACAACCTGGCGGGGGTCGAGCTGACGCACAATTCCCGCTGCGGCGTTTCGCGGGTTTGCAAACGGCTCCCGGCCGCTCTCAATCCGTCTCTGGTTCAAATCATAGAATGCAGACCGCGGCATATACACTTCACCGCGCACAGACAGAAAGGCCGGCACGTCCCCGCTTTTCTGCAGATACAGCGGCACCGTTTTGACTGTTTTCAGGTTATCGGAAATATCCTCCCCTGTCTGACCGTCCCCGCGCGTAGCGCCGTGATCATACACACCGTCACGAAAAACAACCTCGATGGACAATCCGTCGAATTTGGGCTCAGCAACATACACCGGGCGCGTCTGTATGTTCCTTCGGATAAATGAATCGAAATCCTTGATGCCCTCCTCCTCAGCTGCAGCATTGAGGCTGAGCATGGGTGCGGTGTGATCAACCTTCTTCAGCTCATCAGCGGGCTGTGCGCCCACCCTCCGTGTAGGGGACACCTCTGACTGCAGTTCAGGAAATGCATCTTCAAGCTCCTGAAGCCGGGCAAAAAGCCTGTCGTACTCGGCATCGGAAATCCGGGGGCGGTTTTTCACATAATATAAATAATTGTGATATTCCACCGCCTCGCGCAGCGACTCAATTTCTTGCTGCGCTTCATCTTTATTCATCGTGCCGGCGTCCGCAAAATGCGAGGGCGCGCTTTTTTTAAAATCCATACGTGTCCTGAAATTGTAAAGCGAATGTGAGAAAATCCCTCCCGGCATCCCTTTTAAAGGTATGCCGGGAGGGATTTTAATTCAGCATCTTTGCTGAAAGGGGCCCGGACTTGTCTGCCTCCCCATCGTAAGGGGGTCGGAGGTTTTTTATCTTCGGCTTCTCAGAAGCTTTCTCAGCTCCTTAAGGCTGCGGGTATTAATCACGTCGGCGGCTTCAAGCCACCCCCGCCGTGCCTGGCCGATGCCGAAGCGCATAAGCTCAAGGTCAGTAAGGCTGTGCGCGTCGGTTGAAATCGCCACCTTTACGCCGGCTTCTTTTGCAGCTTTGCAGTACGTATCGGTCAAATCCAGCCGCTCGGGATGCGCGTTCAGCTCAAGATAGCAGCCGCGGTCGGCGGCTGCACGAATAATCTGTTCCATATCAGCACTGTAGGGATCCCGCTCATTGATCAGCCGCCCCGACGGGTGGCCCAGTATAGTGAAATACGGATTATCCATGGCCCGCAGTATGCGTCCGGTCTGCTTTTCCGCGGAAAGGCTGAAGCTGGAGTGAACCGAGCCGATCACCAGATCGAGCTCTTTGAGAACATCATCGGAGAGATCCAGGCTGCCGTCTGCGAGAATATCCACCTCGATCCCCTTAAGCACCGTTATGCCCTTCAGCCGCGCGCCTATCGAATCGATCTCCTCAATCTGTTCCATAAGCCGCTTTTCATCAAGCCCTCCGGTCACTGTCACATGCTTTGAGTGATCGGTTACCGCAATATAGGCATATCCCATCTCACGGGCAGCCTCAGCCATCTCTTTTATAGTGAAATGGCCGTCAGTGTGCTTGGAGTGCGTATGAAGATCACCGCACATGTCCTCGATGGTGATTAGCCTGGGAAGCTCGTTCTTCTGTGCAGCCTGGATTTCGCCCCCGTCTTCCCGGAGCTCAGGTTCGATATAGGGCAGCCCGATCGATTCAAAGACGTCGGTTTCCTGTGCGCCGGCAATACGCTTCTCACCTTTGAAAATACCGTATTCGTTTATCTTCAGATTATTTTTAACGCCGAGCGTTCGAACAGCAATATTGTGTGCCTGCGATCCCGTAAAGTAGTGCAGTGCCGCCCCGTAGCTTTTCTGCGGTATGACCCGGACATCGACCTGAATGCCGCTGCGCAGGCGCACCGAGGACCGGGTTGTGCCGTGAGAAATCACCTCGGTCACATCCTCGTGGCCGACAAAGCGGTCCATAACGGCTGAGCCCTTCGAGCAGGTCACCAGAATATCGATGTCGCCTACCGTTTCTTTTCGCCGGCGATAGCTTCCAGCGGCGGTAACCTGCTTTACCCCTGCGGTGTCCTCCAGAAAGCTGAGCAGATCGGTAACAACCTGCTCTGCAAAAGCGAGCCCGAACCGCTGCGCCTGACCGGCGTGCCGGCTGAGCGACTCAAGGATCTTCTGCTCTGTTTTTGCACCGAACCCATCGAGCTGCCGTATTTTTCTGCTCTCAGCTGCGCTTTTCAAATCTTCCGCGCTTTGTATGCCCAGCTCGTCATACAGCACTTTTACGCGCTTTGCGCCGAGGCCGGCAACGCGCATCAGGCTGCTCAGCTCTGAGGGTATCTTCCCGCGAAGCTCATCAAGCTGCTGCAGCTTTCCCGAGCGAACAATTTCAGCAATTTTGGCTGCAAGATCCTTACCGACGCCGGGAAGACGGCTCAGGTCCTCCTTATCCTCGACCATATCCTTTATCGAGCGTGACAGCCCGCCGACTGCCCGCGCCGCATTCCTGTATGCGCGAACGCGAAACGGGTTTTCGCCCTGAATTTCCATAAGATCGGCTATCTCGTTGAATATGCCGGCAACATCATTGTTTCGGACGGGCATACATTCCTCAGTTCTACTTCTTTTCAGTGAGCAAACGTCCCCTGCGCCCGCGACAGGCCGCTGCCGCGGCCTTTTTTCCTGCGCGCGCCCTCTCTGTCGGCGTCCCTGAGAGCGCTCAAGATTTTTTCCTGCGTTACGGGCACCGGCTCATGGTAAGCGGGCTCTTCGTGCGAGCAGACGCTTCGCACAACCTGCTCGAGCACGCCGCTGTCGCCGGAGCCGCTCAGGCCGATTTCGCCGAATGTTGTCGGCAGGCCCACTGCCTCACAAAAATAATACACATCGTCTTTGATGTGCTGTATTTTTTCAGTCAAAAACAGCGAAACAAGCGTGGCAAAGGCCATTCGTTCGCCGTAGTAGTATTTATGCGCAGTCGGGCACCTGGTCAGTGAATTGGCAATAGAGTGCTGTGACGCAAGCCCCGTGTTGGTATACACGATGCTGCTCAGCAGAATCGTTGTTTCAATAATCTGATCGAGCGCTCTGGTGACCGTTTTATCTGCGCAGGCGCGAAGCGCATCAACACCGTATTCCAGCAGATTCTCGTAGCACAGCCACGCCAGCCTGTATGCCGTTTCCGAGCTGCTGAATCCGCTTATGTTGGGCGCACCCGTTTTCCGGCAGGACTCCGAAGAAAACCACGCACCCAGCGCGTTGCCCATGCCGGCTATCAGATGGCGCTGCAGCCCGTGCGCTATCCACTGCGTATCGACAACAACAGTGTCAGGGTTCCGCCTGACCGGCATAAAATGATCGAACACGCCGTTTTCGTCAGTGATCATGGTATATCTGCTGCACGGCGCATCAGAAGCAGCTATCGTCGGAGCCACAACCACGGGTATATCGAGCATATCGCCTACGGCTTTGGCTGCATCTGCTGCCTTGCCCCCGCCGACGCCGAACACGAAGTGAGCGCGGAACCCTTTTGCAGCTATCCCCATGTCATTGAGCGAATCGGGCGTCAGGCGGCCGTCGAACTGCACGTTTTTGAGCTGCACTCTGCCGCCGAGCGCCTTCAGCAGATCGGGCAGCAGCTGTGTGTTTTTATATACGTAGGGATCAACCAGCGTGAAACCTTTCCGCCCCTGCTCAGAAAGCTGATCGGCTAGCACGGACGAAAAAACCCCGCTGCCCTGAATATAGCGGCATGGAAAATTCAGAGAAGTAATCATGCGATGACCTCTTGCATTGCAAAAAAAATCATGACAGCGGTCATGCAGGCCTGTTCGCCTCCGGTACTATTTCCAGCGAAACCGTACATCTGCAAGCCCGCTGTCCACGGTTACGTTTTGCTTCTCCTGCGTGGTTTCATATGCCGCCGCTATGCTGTATCTGCCGGCCGGCAGCTTGACCAGCAGCCACGGCCCTGTTGTTTCTTTCTCAAACACCACGCGGCCGCTGCTGTTCTTAATCGTTACCGGCACGCAGGAGAGATAGTGCCCGGACTCAAGAGCACAGGAAACCCACAGGTTATATTTATCAAACCACCCTTTCAGTATAGTGCGCTCAGTAACCCCTATACCGCCGCTGGCATACGTAATGCTGTTTTCCGTTCCGGTACGGATTAACGATCCGTCATACTGGGCATGAACCGCCGCACACAAAAAACTACCGGCAACCGCTGAGGCAAATACTGCTGCAAGAAATCTCTTCATGGCATCGTCTCCTGTTTTGAGTTAGCTTGCGTTTGTGGTTCTTTAACTATTTCACGATGCTGCGCACGCTACAGCCTTCGACTGCCAGGTTATCCATGAATTGCGGCACAGCCTCTTTGTCAGGGGTTTCCGGCATATCTGTTACTCAGCAAAACATGTTTTTCAGTATCTGTCAAACTTCACGGTATTGCCCGTTATTATTGAATAATAAACAAAACGGGAAAACGGGGTAAACACACACACGGCCCGCCATGCATGTTTCCCCGTTTTTAACGCTGCCCCGGTAATTGAGCCGTTCATCAGCCGGGCGTCAGCTTATGTCAACCTTGCGCGCCTGCCGCTTTTCAGGCTCTTTTATGGGCAGGCTCAGCTCCAGAACGCCGTTTTTGTATTCGCCCTTGATATTGTTCTCATCAACCTCGGAAGGCAGAGATACACGGCGGTGATACGTGCCGTAGGAGCGCTCCATCCGGCGGAACCCTTTTTTATCGGCTTTTTCTTCAGTTTTTTTCTCGCCCGCTATGTCGAGCACGCCGTTGTGGTACTCAACATGTATATCGTCCTTGCTCATGCCGGGCATCTCCGCATGGACAAGATATGTGCCGTCCTGCTCCTCGATATCGAGCGGCATGGCAAACATATCCTCTTCCGGAACGGCAAGCCCGCGGCCGAACAGCTCGTCAAAATCAGGAAACCATCTGTCCAGCCACCGGTCCATATCACCGCCGAACGGCCTGAGCGTTCCCCGGTTTCGCCTTCGCGGTATAATTTGTGCTGCCATAACGAACCTCCTTTTCTGAACTTTGTGCTGTTTTCATTGTCCTCATCCGCAGGGCCGTTTTTTTTTATTAATACGGGTAAGGGTAGGGATAATAGGGATAGTCATAATATATCTGAGACTTCGGCGAATAGTAATACTGGGTTTCGGTTGAGCCGTTGACCTGGACTTTTGTGTTGACGCTCTTGGCCCCGCCGTCGAATGCATTGTCAACCGCTGCGTCGAGCTCAAACCAGCTGTCCGCTTTTCCGGTGAGCGTGGCAACGCCGTTTTCAACCTTCACGGCAATGTCGTCGCTGTCCACATACGGGCTCCAGAAAAATTCATCCTCTATGTCGGCTTTTATCTGCCGGTCGCTCTTCCAGGTCCACTCATACTGAACCGTCAGATCGTTCTTCACCTCAACGACCCCCGCAATACGTGAGGCGACATCGCCTGCATGCTCTTTTTCGTAATAGGTATCCGCCTCACCATCCAGATACACCTTCTGATTTTTGACAGTCACGGAAACCTCGTGCCCCTCGACAGTAGCGTCGCGCAGCAGCGCATTTTTCACCCTGTCGGCTATTTCGTCATCAGAGGGGGGGGCTTCCGGGCGGACCCTGATATGGTTGTATACCGCCCACACCCCGATAGTGTTTTCCGCATCACGCTCAGCCGCTTTTTTGGCCATGAGGTTGTCAACCGTGCCGCTCAGCGTGACAGCGCCGCTATTCACCTGCACATCAATTTCAAATGAAAACACCCTCGGATCATATAAAAATGTATCCTCTATGTTTTTTTTAATCTCTTTATCTGAAACATCCTTATATTTTTCCGTGCGCCGCATCTCGTCACGGGCCCACCACTGGACTTTCAGGTCACTGTCGTCTACGGATTCAACACCCGCAACCCATGATTTGTTCACCGCCATTGTTTTCTCGTCCAGGCTGCCCACAGATCCGCTCAGGGTGACGTTACCGCCTTCAACCGCCACGTCAATAAGCGCTTCGTCAATATACGGGTCTACGGCAAGACGCCTTTCTATTTCAGTTTTCAGCTCGAAATCGGCTCGCTGCGTATCATAGGCAATAGTAATATTATTTGTAATGCCCGTGACGCCCCGCACCGATTTCGCAACCGTTGCCGCAAGCTGTTTTTCAGCCCACGAATCAACGCTTCCGGACAGCGTGACCATGCCGTCATCAACCGATACATTCACTTCATATGATTCTGTGGCAGGGTCTGATGCGAGAAACACCTCTACATCATTTTTGATTTTCCTGTCTGTCCTGGCTGCCGTTTTTACATCAAGCTTGTTTATAACCGAGCGGACGCCCTTCACCGTGCCGGCTATCTTTACTGCGCGCTCGCTTGCCAGAAGGTCATCAACTGTCCCTGTAAGCGTAACAATACCGTTGTTTGTCTGCACATCGATCAAGTGCGCCGAAACCTGCTGATCGATCGTGAGCGCTGTTTCAATGGCGGTGGTTATACGGGCATCGCTCAGCTCGTCTTTGTCCGCACTGAGGGACTGCGCCGCCCAGCAGCAAACCACCACCGCAGCTGCACACATGATAAGTGAGGTTTTGCATAAATAAAAAACGGGTTTAAAACAGTGTCCGTACGCCTGGCTTTTAGCTTTCATAATGCTGTCCCTCCTTTTTGGTGATAAATACGCGTTGCTTTATCGCACATATGCTTTGCTCCTCTACATCGGCAACACAATACGGCAGTTATGTGCTGTGCGCCGCGTTCGAGCAGCCCTTCCCCGCTATGCATCACCTCCCCTCATCTATCGCGTTATATATTTTCACGGTACCCATCGGTGCGCTGCCCGAGGCGATGATGTGATGTGTTTATCTGAATTTGCAATCGCAATACCACTTGAATGAACCGGGCGGCACTAGAGTGGCCGCACAGATGTAACCTTCCGATATATCTGCTATATTATTATACAGACATTGGCGAAGCGTCTTTTCGCACAGCTCCGGTCATAATCGTCATATGTAATGATGGTTCACATACTTTTTTTTCTTTTGTGTATTCTGTTTACACCGATTGACAAACGCCGTGCGGTGATTAAGCTGTAAACAAAACAAACAGCCAGAGAAAGGGTGCGTCATGTTCGGCAATTCGATAACACTTTTTAAGCTGTTCGGCTTTGAAGTTAAAATAGATGTGAGCTGGATTATAATAGCCCTGCTGGTTACATGGTCGCTCGCCGCAGGGTATTTTCCGCATTATTATAAGGGCCTTTCCTCAACGACATACTGGTTCATGGGCATCATGGGCGCTGCAGGGCTTTTTGCCTCTATCATATTCCATGAGTTCAGCCACTCTCTGATTGCACGCCGGTTCGGAATGCCCATGAAGGGAATAACCCTTTTCATTTTCGGCGGCGTCGCGGAAATGGACGAAGAGCCCCCCAGCGCCAGGGCTGAATTTTATATGTCCATTGCCGGGCCCCTGGCAAGCATTTTTATCGGTGCAGTGTTCGGCGGCATATATGCAGCAGGTGAGCAGATCAAGTGGTCCATCGTCGCATCAGGAACGTTCCGCTACCTGTTCTTCATCAATTTTCTTCTGGCCGGATTCAATCTCCTGCCGGCGTTTCCGCTCGACGGCGGGCGCGTGCTGCGCTCTGCCCTGTGGGGGTGGAAGGGCAATATTAACTGGGCAACCCACATTGCCTCTCAGATAGGCTCGGGATTCGGCCTTATTATGATATTCCTGGGCATTTTTTATGTTATCAGCGGTGTGTTCATCGGCGGGCTGTGGTGGTTTCTTATCGGGCTGTTTCTCAGAAATGCCTCCAGGATGTCGTACACGCGCCTGGTGGTGCAGGAGACCCTTGCGGGAGAGCCGGTGCGCCGATTCATGAAAACAGACCCGGTCACCGTTCCTCCCGGCATATCGCTTCAGGAGTTTGTAGACCGCTACCTGTACACTCATCACTTTAAAATGTATCCGGTGGTTGAAGGAGACTCCCTTAAGGGCGTTATCAGCACTCGCGAAATAAAGCAGGCTGATCGAAGCCAGTGGGAGCAGAAAACCGTAGGCGATGTTATGCAGGATTGCTCTGAAAACAATGTTGTCAGCCCGGATACCGATTCCATGAAAGCGCTGTCGCTGATGCACCGGACCGGAACCAGCAGGCTGCTGGTTGTTGATCAGAACCGGCTGGAGGGCATTGTTGTGCTTAAAGACCTGCTGCGGTTTCTTTCCCTCAAGCTCGATCTTGAAGACCGCAACCTGAGTGAAATGGACCTTCAAAGAGTATAATGAGCCCGGCAGAGAATCCCGCAGGCCGCACCGGCGGCACAACAGATGATAATGACGACCAATATATCCGGCACCGGTACATTTTCAACATACTGCCGGTCGGTCTGGTCATCGTCAATGCGAGGCTGCAGATCCTCGTGTTTAACAGTGCTGCGGAAAGCCTGACCGGCTACCGTGAGCATGAAGTGCTGGGGCGCACCTGCAGGGAGGTTCTTGCGTGCAGCCACTGCAGCTCCGGCTGCATGCTGAAAAATGACCATTCCTCAGATCATCCTGACACGGCTATTACAGCAAAAGACGGGCGGACATTACCGG
Source organism: uncultured Thermodesulfobacteriota bacterium (assembly GCA_964621615.1). GTDB lineage: Bacteria > Desulfobacterota > WTBG01 > CAIYCZ01 > CAIRTM01 > CAZUMW01. Next base: position 18,330 of record CAZUMW010000005.1, on the reverse strand, counting down.
CCAGCATACATACCGCCGTACTGCACAATAGCGCCGGAGCCGTGCAAAACGGTGTCATCAGCTTTCAGGACATAAGCCGCACCAAAGCGCTCGAGCGCGAAAGAAACGAGCTCGTATCCGTAATCACGCACGACGTAAAATCATCGCTTTCAATTATCGGCGGCTTTGCACAGCGGATCGAGCACAAGTCCGATTCCTTAAAGCGCGACACGCGTTCGAAATACTTCACCATCATCCGCAAAGAGCTCGAAAAGCTCGAGCATCTCATGGGTGACCTGCTTGAATATTCACATCTGCAGTCAGGCAGGCTGCGGCTTTCCATGAGAAGCCTTTCTCTGTCAAGCGAGCTTGCGGACCTCGTCGAGCTCTACCGCCATAAATGCAGAAAAAATGCAGTGACAATCAACTATGAATGCACCTCTGATCCCGGAACGGTCAAAGCCGATGCTGCACACCTTCGAAGGGTGTTCACCAACATACTCGATAATGCAGTGAAGCATACCCCGGCGGGCGAAGCTATCTGGCTGAAAGCCTTTCGCCGCGGCGATTGCGCTGCCGTTCAGGTTATTGACAGCGGTCCGGGCATAGATCACGAAAGCATCGACCATATATTTCAGCCGTACAAAAGAGGATCTAACAACAAGCTCACAAAAGGGTACGGCATCGGGCTGGCCGTTGCAAAGAATATCGTCGAGGCTCACGGCGGAACAATAGACGTTACAAGCACCGAGGGCGAAGGCGCTGCGTTCACCATACTGCTGCCTGCCGCTCATTCTGAATAACCCTGTTTTTCTTCCGGCCTGCCGCACAGCAGCGCCATTAATGCCTGCGCTGCCTGCTGCTTCTCCCGGTTGTTCATTCCATCGGTAAGCGTTTCAATGACATCATATATGATTCCGTGAAAATCCTCATTGCCGGCGTTATGCTGACGACCTGTTTCCATATGCAGTCCTTTTTCTTTTTTTCTTCTAAATTCCTGCAAAAGCTGTTCCATACATACAGGCGGCATAAAAGCGCGGCTGTATCTTTGCACAGCGGGCTTTGCTCATGCCCTGAGCGTTCCTGCGGAAAAAAACCGGCTCACCGTATTAACCGGAACACATTGTGTGCGGTATGCACATGTGAGGAAAAAGCATGTAACCCGTGTTTACAGCAGCGCGAATCCCGGCGCGGGGGGCGGATGTGGGATGCCGCAGCAGGCTGGGTGCAGAGCAGGAATGCAATGGGAAGGAACTCAAAGCAGTTGACAAGCCGGGGCATTCTGCCCGTACTGTCATCACCGCCCCGACTGCGTGATATTGTATCATCGTTAAAAAAATCCCTCCCGGCCTCCCTTTCGAAAGGGAGGAGACTACCTTGTTCCCCTCTTTGGAAAAGAGGGGTTAGGGGAGATTTTTTACGCATTATCGCCGGACACGCTTCGCTTTGTCCAAGCCTACGACTCAAAATCAAAAATAATTTAATTGTAGACCAAATGTGAAAGCCTCTTTTTTTTAACAATCAATTGCGACACAGCCTCTAAACCGGGTGATGACAAATGGGGTGTTGCTGCCGTGCTCTCCATTTGTTTTGCTTTTCCGTTCACGTTCGACATTCTTCGTTCACTCTGCGTCAGCAGGCTGTCATTGCACGGCTCCGTCCAGGCAATCCAGCACATTTTTGAATATTAAAATGCGGACAAAATCATGAGAATCCCGCATAGGTCAAACTCTGTGAGTCCTCCGGCAGAGCCGGAGGTTTACCTGTGATTATTACGAGGCAGCTTCAGCCGATATTATACTCTTCTATTTTATTGTACAGATATCGCCTGCTTACCCGCAGCTTTTTTGCAGCTTCAGATTTATTGCCCTTCGACCACACAAGCGTCTGTTTGATATAGCGCTTTTCAACTTCTTTAAGCGGAAGCCCTGCGCTGATTGTTATGCCGCTGAGCCCCTGGCCTGCATCCGCTATAACGCGGGGCGGCAGATTATCTGCTTGAATAATGTCCCTGTCCGCCAGAAGCATAGCGCTTTGTATGACGTTTCTGAGCTCCCTGACATTGCCCGGCCAGGTATACTGGAGCACATGATCAAGCGCATCGCTTGAGATCCCGCTTATGTCTTTTGATTCAAGCTCTTTGTTGAGGTTTTCGATAAACCGCTCAATCAGCAGCGGGATATCCTCCGCATGGTCCCGCAGCACGGGAACGTGTATCGGAAACACCTCCAGGCGGTACAGCAGATCCCGCCTGAATCGCTTGGCCTCAACTGAAGCGGTCAGGTCCTCCGCGGTAGCTGCGATGATCCGGGCATCGGTGGTATATGTTTTGCGGCCGCCGACCTTGCGGAATTCCCTGTTTTCCAGAATTCGCAAAAGAGACGTCTGGGTCTTATGATCCATGCTCCCCACTTCGTCGAGAAAAAGCGTGCCGCTGTCTGCAGCGGCAAACAAACCTTCGCGGCTTTCCTGCGCACCGGTAAAAGCGCCCTTCTCATGCCCGAATATTTCGCTGGGAACTATTTCCTGTGCCATCGCCCCCATGTTGACCGGAATAAACGGTCCGTCCGACCGCTTGCTGTTGTTGTGAATAGCGCGCGCAACAAGCTCCTTGCCTGTACCGCTTTCCCCGCGCACAAGAACGGTTACATCTTCTTCAGCAGCTACTTTTATGCAGCGGTACACCTCCTGCATTGCAGGGCTGCGGCCGATAAGCTCGTCGAAGCACTGACTGGTGTCGCTTTGGGTATGTGCCATGAGATAATACGCTACCCTGGAAAAAAAAATCATCAAATTGTGCTGTGTTTAATTATTGATAAAATAATCACGGCACACATGAAGTCAACGGGGAGGATTTTTTCTTTTCAGAGGAGTTGAAGCGGGCTTGACGGCAGCAGGCGCCCGCATTGCGGGCGCCTTTGTGCCGCGTGTCAGTCGATAATATAGCCGGCCAGTATGCCGACTATCACCAGGGCGATAAACAGCCACAGAAATGCATTTATAAAGGTAACATCACGTATTTCCGCTGCAGGCTCCTGCGTTTCCGAAACCTTCTGCTCGCGGGGAGGGGGCATCAGCGCAGCAAGTAAAACCGCAATAAGGATACCGATAAGCAGAAAGCTCAGCCACGGCACTCCCCACATAAGCGGACCGAACGGCGTAATCCATATGCCGCCCGCCCAGGTAATCAGGAATATAAGAATAAAAAAGCCGAACAGCAGGCCGGCTTCGCGGTGCCCGCGGCAGCCCGCAGCGATAATTGCAGTACACAGGAGTGCAACAACCAGCGCAAAAAGAACATCGATAATAATCATTGATGTGTCCTCCTTTCATATACGAGCGATTTCATGTCGATACGTATTTTAAAAACCTAAACTGATCGATTCTTCACAGATATATTTATTGACCGCACAGGCATCGTCACAGCTTTGAGCGGATTTGTACATTTCATACGCTTCACCAGGAGGGTGAAGTGAAATGTACACCTCGGAAGCCGCCATGGATGGCGGCTGAGAATGAGCGAAAAGCTGTGATAATGCCCGTGCGGCAGTAAAATCGCTCAAATCAGGAAAAATATGCCGGCCGTCCGTAATAATCATACAGCTGTATTTCATATGAACGGTTAACCGGCTCAGAAGGATCGAATTCAGGCGCACCCTCTATCTGCTTGCGATCAAGATCAACAAACAGCTCCTGTTCCTCCCAGCTGACCCGCTTTATCCAGCGCGGCGACACAAGAACCTTTTTGCCCGGCCGCCAGGTTTTTGTATCGACAACCGCATATCGCAGATGCCAGCTCTCGTCATCGACAATGAAATCATCAACATGGCCTATTTCACCGTCAAGCGCGTGGATACGGTAGCCGGTGACCTCCCTGGTGCTTCTCAGATGCGGATCGCCGTCCTCCTCATGCCTCACGACACCTTTATCCTGCAGTCCGGCAAGCGGCGGCACGGCTGATGCGTACGGCATCCCCGCCGGCGGCCAGTAGGGCGCCCATTCATAATAGGCGTGAAGATCTATTTCGTGCTGTCGTGACACCGGTTTGTCGGCATCGGTTTCCGGGCTGTTCACAATCCGGTTTTTTGAAAGGCCGACAGGAACGACATGGTCCCCGCAATGGGGCTGCGCCAGGGCAATCGGAAAAAGCAGCACTTTTTTGCCGGGCAATACGCCGCCCGTATCCGCAACCAGATACCTGACCGCCCAGTGCTCATCGTCGAAAAAAAACTCATGAACTTTTCCAATCTCTCCATCTGTTGCCCGGATTTTATACCCGTATAGCGAAATAACACTTCTAAGCATGGTTCACTCCCTCCGGAAATTGTTTGGCGTGCGCTGAACGCCTTTACCCTGAAATCAGTGCAAGCATGATACCATGCAGGGATCACGGCGGCGCACACCTGTGCCGCAGGATTGTGCTGCCCGGCATAACCGTTTGACATAACTGGGAAAATATCAGCCGCATCGCCCGGCTCCTGCTCGTGACCTGCCGGCAGCACACCCCTGCCCATTGTGCCGTGAGGATACACTGCGCGAAAAAAGTGTAAACTATGTTCACACCCGCATCACGCGAACCCAGAGCACTGAGAGCGACGCAGCGCAACCGGGTTGCGATGCTCTCGGCACCAAAAAAGCCCGGCGTGCGTTTGCGCACGCCGGGCTCGCGGGAGGGGAAAAAAATTCGATCAGCGTCTATTGTACCTCGATAAAATAGACATCAGAGAACGTTTTTTGCCCTGCGCAATCAGTAACCGATACTTTCAACTCAAATGTTCCGGGACCGATCACCGTTGACGGAAACGGCGGCGTCAAGGCCAGGGCCCATATATAAATGCTATAGGCAGACATTGATATCCACTCAGCACTGCCGGTTTTGCGGTAATACCATTGATTTGCCGGCAGTTCGCTGCAGGAAAGGCAATCATCGGTAAACATCCATACCACAAGAGCGTTTTCATCAAGGTCTGTCGGACACGCCGGCGATATTGAAAGCGGCACTGTTTCTGAATCGCCCCTCGGGAAATAGCGAACCGGATCAACAAAAATAACCGGCGGCTCGTCTATATCGATTGAATCGTCACACTCATCACCGATGCCGTCCCCGTCTGCATCTATCTGTTCAGGGTTGTACAGGCCGGGGCAATTATCCTCCGCGTCCGCAACCCAGTCTCCATCGGCATCCTCATCGCAGGCATCTCCCGCACCGTCACCGTCGCTGTCCGTTTGTTCGGGATCATATGCCGCCGGGCAGACATCCGCATCGTCGCCGACGCCGTCCCCATCATCATCGCCGTCACACACATCACCCATGCCGTCTCCGTCGATATCCGACTGATCGTAATTGACAGACCCGGCACAGTTATCCAGGTCATTGTCGATTCCGTCACCGTCAGTGTCACTGTCACACAGGTCCCCGATCATGTCGCCGTCCAGATCCTCCTGATCGGGGTTGTACAGGCCGGGACAGTTATCCTCCGCGTCTGCAACCCAGTCTCCGTCGGCATCCTCATCGCAGGCGTCTCCCGCACCGTCACCGTCGCTGTCCGTTTGTTCGGGATCATATGCCGCCGGGCAGACATCCGCATCGTCGCCGACGCCGTCCCCATCATCATCGCTGTCACACACATCACCCATGCCGTCTCCGTCTGTGTCGATCTGTTCAGGATTATACGCCTCGGGGCATACATCCAGGCTGTCAGGAATGCCGTCCTCATCATAATCCTCAGGCGATGAATAGGAAACCTCATTGGAAAAGTCGCTTTCAACACCCTCAGCCGTATATGCTGTTACTGCAAAATAGTATGATGCACCCTGCTCCAGCCCGCTAACGGTATAGCGTGTCAGGTCACCGGCATCAGCGGCAGCTGTATAATCGCCGCTTTGATTTCCGTAATAAAGCATATAGCCGGCAACGCCGCTGTCTGCGCTCTCATCCCAGGCCAGCGTTACCTCTTCGGCTGCTCCGGCCGGCACATTGACGGCCAGCAAACAGAACAAACATGCAACTGCAAATGGTAAAGGATAAGATATGAAACGTGTGGGGTAAAACATATGCGCACCTCCTGAAGCTGTTCGTCTTTCCCGCACGAACGCAGCATCAAGAGACGCTGAATCCGCCGGCAGCTCTGCGACCCTGTTCCCCGGATTGCCCGTGTTGCGGAAGTTAGGCCAGAAGCTTTGCGCCCCGCTCTTTCAAACGGTTTGCCTTTATCAAGCGATTATCTGTCGGTTACATGATTACATTGATTGTACGGAATGAATCATGGTGATCCTGCAATAGATGATAAAATATTTGCGATCAGTGTGCAGCAAAACCATTAACACATATGGCGTTAAATATTTACATGGCCACATTATATTGTTGATTTTCTTCTTTTTTGCCGTTATACATCACATAAATGACGGTTCAATGATTGAGAATTTTATGCTGCATGCTCAATTGCATAAAAGAGTTCTTTACCGTGTCTTCTGTTGGCCGATAACAATAATGCTGTAACAAAACACTGAGCGGAGGGCTCCATGCGTGTACATACCATACTGGCTGCCGTAATGCTGTTCATCACCGCGTCGGGTGCGGCGGATGCATATGCAGGCTGGCTTTTCTGGGGGAAAAAGCCGAAAACCTGTTCAGAGTGCATTGAGCACTACATGTCGCCCGAGCGTTCGACAAGCGCGAAATATTACCTTCGAAATGCCTGCAGGCACAAATTCAACCCTTCCATTATATGGCCCGAAGCAGTCTGTGACTGCGTGCTCGAGAGCATGAACACATCACGGTCCAACATAGCCTCTCACTACATCAACAAAGCCTGTCATGACCTGTACGGCAAATATCAGAAAAAAGGCTGGCCCGACGCACTGTGCGAGTGCGTTATTGAAAATATGAAAGCGGCTGAAACCGATGGCGACGCAGCGGCGATTCTGCAGCGCTGCAGACAACAAGCGATGCAGCGGTAAGCCGTCGCATGTAATATCTTTTTACAGCCCTCCAATGCACTGTACATGAAGTGCACACAGCACAATATTACCTCCACGCCTCCTTTACTGATGCTGCACGCTGTCGCGCCCCCTGCGGCAGCAGCCCGAATACAGGCTAAAGGCTGAAGCGGTGCCCCTTGGCATATATCCTGCGGTATATGAAATGCAGGTTCAGCGCACAAGCAATGCATCAGGTCATCACCATGCATGGGATACTTATACGGTCAAAAAGAGCAATCCCCTGGAGGCCATGGAGGGGCATGTTATCGATCAGGGAGAGCTGACGGGGAAATACTCCCGGCAGTGACACCCCGGGCTGGATTCGTGCATCATAGCCCGGTCTATGCGGGGCTCATGCGTGCAGCGGGCACCTTGTGCGGCGCCGAATAAAATTAGTGGTCATCCGCTACTTTACCCTTTCCGAATGTGTTATATATTAATAGAAAGGGCACTATGGTATGCGTGCTGCAGAGGAACCCGGCATGACCAAACGGCAAAAAGAGGCAATTGATGAATTAATTGCCCGCAAAAAATACAATAGAAATTTCACCTCTCCCATCCAGTCAGGAACGGAACCCTGTAAAGTGTGCAAGGCGGGGCACTCCGCAGAGCAGGAGGAAGGCGCGCGGCATATACATTTCTGCAGAAATACATCCTGCCGTTATCGCCATGAGTGTGAGCATTACTTCCTGTACGGCAGCAGCCTCATGTCCTACGTGGTGAAACACCGTCCGCATATCCACTGACGCCACCGCTACGGTGCAGGAGCGGCTCCAGCTGAAAAAGCCATACCCCGCTGTACAGGCCGAGGCGTGCTGCAAAAACAAATCGCCCTAACTCTGAAAGCCGCCCGGAAGAGCCAGGGGGGTACCCATGATTATCAACAGCCGCGTCTGCGTGTTACCGGGCCGGGGTTTACTTTTCACATATGGTCATTATCTTCTTAAAGCACGCCGGGAGAATTCCGGCATTACCCGCACACCGCACACGGGACACATGTTATGCCAGGACAAACCGCTTCAGAGCCGTCGGGAATATTTATTGCCGATGATCACGCCGCTGTTACAGAGGGAATCATTCACGTGCTCGACAGGGAGCAGGACTTTACCGTTGTCGGAACGGCAGCAGACGGGGTTCAGGCTGTTGAAGGCATAAAGGCGCGTCATCCCGACATCGCCATTATGGACATATCAATGCCCCGCCTGAACGGCGTCGATGCGGTGGCGGAAGTGCGGCAATACGCTCCCCGCACACGGATTGTCATATACTCCATGTTTGCGGAGAAAGAATATGTGATATCCCTGTTCCGCTGGGAGGTTTCAGGCTACGTGCTCAAAGATGAGCCGATCGACGACCTGGTGCTGGCCCTTCAATCCATACGTGCAGGCGGCACGTATTACAGCAGCGCCATAAAAAATGTCATTCACAGCCATATGGAAGAGCTCGAGCTTGGCGGTGCCCGCAGCGCCCGCGAGGTGCAGGACGGCATCGCCAGCCTGAGCAGCCGGGAAAAAGAAATTTTTCCGCTGCTTGCCGACGGAATGAGCATTAAGGAAATTGCCCACCGTCTGTGCATCAGCCCGAAAACCGTTGAAACGCACAAATACAACATCATGGAAAAATTACACACCGGATCCGTTGCAGATCTCACCAAAACCGCCCTCAGAAAAAACCTGATAAAAATATGATTTCATCTGCCCGGAATCCCTTCGCTGATACTATATAGCGTGCGTTACGGCACCACAGCAACACCATGGTGTGCCCCCCGGATACTGCCGCTTTTTTCTAAGAAATACTTGAGCTGAAAATCAGGAATTATCCGATAGATATTATCTCTTTTTTTATTATATTTTAACCATATATTTATTCGAACTTCACCATCAGGATACATACTTTTCAAGAAAGAAGACATATATATCAGCACAAAAGGGGGCACAGCATGGAACAAAGGAAAAAAGGACGTCACGAAAACGCATACGATGCATTCGATGTCGCCTATGAGTGGAACCTGGACACAAAGCGCATCGAGTGGTACGGGGACATCGCGGACAAGCTGGGATACACACAGGACGAGCTGCCGGTGTGCATACACCGGTGGCGGAAGCTCATTCACCCCGATGACAGACAAGAGCTGCCGCCCCGGTCAGCACACACAGAAACAAATCAGTATTACAATGTATACCGCATACGCCACAAAAGCGGACGGTTCGTTCAGGTGCAGGACTACGGGACGGTTATTCCCGACGAGAGCGGACATGCGCTCAAGTGCGTCGGGCTGATCGGCTTTTAATCCTCGTATGCACGAGCAGGTATCCGCCCCGGTGCTGCCCCTGTCTGCTGGGGCGCACCCCTGCCTTTTTTATCGCGGGCCTTGACTCCGGCGGCACATCTATACTACTCTTTATCTGCAGCAGCGCACGGCTCTCCGGCACGGCCGTTTCCGGTAACGGAGGTGGCGGTGCACGTACGGCTCTGTATCAAAAACACCGTCTCTGAAAGACAGCACAATGATCGGCTCATCTGCGGATTTGCCTGACATCGACAAAAGCTCACTGTACAATATTCTCGACAGCATTCCGTCCGGCATCACGATTGTCGATAATAAATGCCGCATCGTGTATACAAATAAAGCAGCGAAGCAGATATACGCCCGGCCCATTCCCTACAACTCCGCGATAGAGCAGCACCGAAGCCTCAATCTCTGCTACCCGGACGGACGCCAATACGACCCTGAAGACCTTCCCCTGACCCGCGCCGTGTTTTACGGCGAGCGCCACACCGGTGTCGAGCTTGCCATCAAAACCCCTGAGGGAGACATGCGCAGCCTGCTTGCCTACTGCGCACCGCTTAAAGACACTGGTGGCACTGTTACCGGCGCGATTGCCTCATTTACCGATATCACGGAGCTGAAAAAAAACAAAAAGCTGTTCCACCACCAGGAGCAGCTTGCCGGCCGGCTGGTGGAAATGCTTGAGCAGGACCGCTCCAGAATCGCCATGGATCTGCACGATCACATCGGGCAGCTTCTGGTCGGGCTGAAGCTGGAAATCGAGGCTGCCGAAAAGCAGTCAGCCGGTCATGCAGGCGACCAGTGCTTCGCAGAAGCAAAAACAACAATTCAGCACATCATCAGCTCTATACGTGAGATGTCGAAGCAGCTTATGCCCTCGACTCTCTCCCGCCTGGGGCTGCATGCGACCATTAAATCGCTTGTCGATGATATGCAGCAGCACAGCACGGCTCATATTCATTTTTTCACCAGGCTGTCACAGGAGCGCTTCGGCAATACTGCAGAGCTTGCAGTTTTTCGTATCACACAGGAAGCGCTCAGCAATGCGTTAAAGCACGCCGGCGCGGCACATATTTTCATAACTCTCATCAGAAGGGATGACACGCTGCTTCTCAGCGTTGAGGACGACGGTCGGGGCTTCGATCCTGCCCCCCTGTTCGAAACGCCCGGCGCACAGCAGACCTCGATGGGAGTGGGAATCATGTTCCACCGGGCAAAGCATGCGGGAGGCGATCTCAAAATCGAATCGCGCCCCGGTAAGGGCTCGCATGTGATTGCCGAAATACCGGCTCGCTAGCTGCGCGCCGAAACCGGCAGCTGCAGCAGCGCTTTCCGCTGAAGACTATATACACAAGAAAAAGGAGGTCTCATATGCCTATGAGGTACGCGTCACTGCCGTACACCTGTATTGCTGCGATTCTGATCTGTGTCGCCTGCAGCACCGCGCCTGACAGACACATTATCGGCTCCTGGGAGCGCATAAACCACGACGGCGATCCATCAACGATGATCTTTCATGAAAACGGCACTGCTGAAATGCTGCTGGGCGATGTGGTGCTTGACCGGCTGCTGGGAGGCAAGCCGATTGTGTGGCGGATGGATACCGCACAGAATCCCATACACCTGGATTTTGTGCTCAACCGCCCCGGCAGCCCGGAAACCATTCCCATGCTGGTCCGCTTTATAACGCCTGAAAAAATCCAGCTGCAAATAAGCAGGGACATGAAAACACGGCCGTCTGCATTCTTTCCTGAAACCAGCCGGGACAGCATCGTGCTGGTGAAAAAGCGATAAGTCCCCGCACGCCCCGGCTCGGGAAGCCGGGGCGTGCCTATATACAACGTAATATCCGGATCCCTCCCCGCTCAGAACGAGGACACAACCATTGCGGATGCGATTTCAAGGGCTTTTTCCCTGCCATAGAGCAACTCAACCAGGGTAAGGCTGAATTCAAGCGCCGTACCGGGGCCGCGGCTGGTAATGCAGTTGCCGTCGATGACGACGTGCTCTTCCAGCGCCTGCCGGTCTTCCAGCTCGCCGGCACACCCCGGGTGACAGGTTGCGGCGCGGCTCTCCAGCAGCCCGTGATGCTGAAGAATAACGACCGGTGAAGCGCAAATGGCGGCATACAGACGCCCCTCACGGGCCTGGGCCTTCAGCAGCTGTGTCAGCGTGCCGCAGTCGCGCAGGTGTTCGGCTCCGGGCATGCCGCCGGGAAGTGCAATGCAGTCCCACCGCACACCGGCACAGGTATCGATCGTGCAGTCCGCCTCAATTGTGACGCCCCGGGATGCCCGCACCCTGGTGGTCGTCATGACGGATGCAACGGTAACCTCAGCTCCAGCACGCCTGAGCGTATCGATAATACACACCGCCTCGATCTCCTCGGTATCATCCGCAACCGGGACCAGCACGTTTATTTCCATACTGCCTCCTTTCTGTGAATGCTCACCGCTTAGGGCTATGACTACTTACCACGTATTGTACCAATTTTGAGCCTGAGATGAAGTAAAAATATCGCACTCCCGCACTGCTGTTTCTGACGTGACAGAAAAAAAACCGCCGCTTTGCCCATTCATGCACACGCGGCGCCAGCAGATGAGCGCGGCTAATTATTTTTACCGAATCTGCCGATAAGATAACGGGCGCTGTTTCCGGCACACCGGGAGGAACGGTATGGACATACAATCAACGCAGATGATGAGCATCAACATGATCGGGCAGACGCTTCCTCAAAACAAGGAGGAGGGGGAGGCCCGGCTCATCGGCAAAACGATTGACAAAATGAATGAAACAAAAAGTGGTGAAATGAACAGCAGCTACCAGTTTCAGAAAGACGTGCTTTCCTCAGCCGCTGCGGATCATACCGCGGCCGGCCTATCCGAAAAAGGATCGGTTCTGAACATAATCGCCTAACAGCCGTGAGGAAACAGGGCCTCAAACAAACAAAACCCCTGCAGCGGAACATGTTGTGTTCGCTGCAGGGGTTTTGTTATATAGCGTATTTCACCTCAGCTGCTAATGCGCCTTGGAGGACAGATACCGCAGATTGAAATAGTTCTCGTTGAGCCCTTCCATGTTAAGAATAATGTGGTGATTTGCGATCGTGGTATGCTTGTTAATTATATCTACCACATAGGGGTTCCAGTAATCAAGCTCGCCGCTTGCCGGGTCCCACCGCCAGCACCAGTCCCACAGCTTCCACAGGCGCCCCTTTTGGTCATACCACATCTCCTGCTGCAGCGCGAATGTTTCCTTGTCGACATACCACACGCGCGAGCCGTATATGTAGGTCGGCTCTTTGTATTTTATCTTCACCACCCAGACGGGCCTGCGCTCCCACCAGTAGCGCTGGCACCAGCCGCCGTATTTTTCCTCATATTTAATCGGCTTGGGATTGAATGAGGGGCACAGCACGACAGCCTCGCCGATCAGCTCGTAATCCGCCGGGTGAATGGTAATCTTGCTCCAGAACCCCTTCCAGTCCTCCCAGGTCACATCAGACCCAACCAGCGGATCCTGCGTGTTGCTGCCTGCCAGGCGCCGTATCCGGCGCATAGACGGAATGTAGGTAACAAAGGAGTCCTCTTTTTCAGGGTCCGCATACCGGGTTCTGACGGCCGCAAACCCCTTCAAGTCATAGGGGTGCAGGGCAACGATCGAGCCCTTTTCATATATGTCTTTGAAACCCGGTATGACCGGCATCGGCTCAAGATTGATCCGGCCCACATAATTACGCCAGTGCAGCTCGATCTTCTCCACACGCTCCCGTGTCCCATCGCGCCCGTAATACCCGAACTGCAGAGGCATGGAGTTCAGGTTATCGCCCAGTATCGTCAGCCGGTCATAGTTGTGCACGATCTCAAGAGCGCTTTTCGGCTTGGGAAACGGAAGGCCGGCAACCCACCCCGTGAGCCCGTCGTTTTTGCCGATGCCGCATGCTTTCATATTGTTGTATTTCTTTGCGGCCTCCATATAGCCGCGGTCATTCCACGCATGGGTTGTCGGCACGATAACCATCTCAAGCGGGCTGTAATTATAATCGGCGTATATCCCTGTTCCCGTCAGGCGATCGACCTCCCAGTCAAAGCCATAGGGAAACAGCTCCCGAAGCTCCTTTTCATACTTGTGTACATTTTCCGGGGTTATCACCAGGCCGGGCTTGATACTCGGTGCCGTTTTATCCTTTGCAACCATATCAACGGCATTATAGCCCAGAAATTCCTCCCACTCCTTACCGAGCTGAATCGCTTTGGGGTCAGCCAGCTTCTTTGCCCACTGGATAAAGTCCGGATTTTTTGTGGACTCGGCCCAATCCTGCCACTGCTTCACCCAGTGCGGCAGACCCTGCTGCGCACGCACAGGCACTGAACAGCACATAAGAACGCCTGCAACACACAACACCTTGAATATGCTCCGCTTTTTCATACGCCCCCCCCTTTTTGATGGTTAATAGTTTTTACCGGCACATATCGCTGCTATGTCCATATTCCCCAAACATAACCATTCAAAAAACTGTATTTTACAAATATATACATATTAGCCAATTAAAAATATTTTGGAAAGTATCATTATTTAAATTTGTTCTATATTATAGAATTTAATTATTTTAATCCATATTGCAAGGAAAAAGTAACTCGCTCGAGAAACAATTATGATGGATGTACCTGACCAGAATCAGATTTTATTTGATAAAGCGCTGACACGCTGTTTTGTCAGAAGATAAGACAGGTACCCGGCAGGAAAATACAAATAATTATTTGCATAGAAACAGTTTGTATGCTAATCTATAAAAACCATTTATGCGTGGTATCTGCCGGCAAGCGGGTTTTTTGTGCTCCTTTTGCTTCCCCCCTCATAGTACCTCAGCCGCTTGCCGGCATTTTTTATCCAACGTGTTACAAGGCTCACGGGAAACCCGCTGGACCATTATCCGCGCCTGTTTACCCGTCGTCCAAAACCGCCCTGATTGCCGTTGCCAGCTCATATCGCTCACACGGTTTCGGGATAATGTGCTTAACGCCGATCGCCGTTATCCTGTCGTGATCGATCATGTCGCTGTATCCCGTCATGAGCACTATCGCAATATCAGGACGAACAGCACGAATCCCTGCTGCCAGCCGGTCTCCGGTCAGCCCGGGCATGCTCAAATCCGTAATGATAAGATCAAAATCGTGCGGAGATTTCTTGAAGCGCTGAAGCCCTGCCAGGCTGTCGGTCATCGCCGTAACCTGATAGCCGATACGCTCAAGCATCATTTTCATCGGTGTTACGATACTGTCTTCATCATCGACAATCAGTATTGTTTCTGTGCCGCCGGGAATGTCCTTTTCCTCTGCGGGCGGCTCTTCATATGCGTCAAGCTCAACCAGCGGCAGCACAACCGTAAACGTGGTTCCCCGGCCCGGCTCGCTCTCAACCGAAATCGCCCCCCCGTGCTGTTTGATAATTCCGTCCACCACCGACAGGCCCAGCCCGGTGCCTTTGTTTGTTTCTTTTGTGGTGAAAAACGGATCAAAAATGCGGTCGATAATAGCCGGGTCAATGCCCTGACCGGTATCGCTCACAGTAAGCTGCACATACCTTCCCGGCTCTATATTGTGAAACGGCTGTACTGCACGTTCATCAAGATCAACGGCGGAAAGCGTCACGCTCAGAACCCCTCCTGTTTCCTCCATGGCATGAACTGCATTTGTGCACAGGTTCATGCCGACCTGCTGCATCTGAGTGGCATCGGCAATGATGGTCCCGGCGTGCTCATCAATTGCCGTTTTAATTTCAATATGAGCCGGAACGATGTTTCGCAGCATCTTTATCTGGTCCATAATAACTGCGTGCGGCTGATGCGGCATCTTATTGACAGGGCTTTTGTGGCTGAAGGTAAGAATTTGCCTGACAATAGTGCTTGCCCGGCCGGCCATCTGTAATATCTTGTTCAGGTTGTGGTGAATCGGGCTGGATTGAGGCGCTGCATCTTTTGATAATTCAGTGTAGCCGATAATGCCGCCCAGAATATTGTTGAACTCATGTGCAACGCCGCCTGCAAGGGTGCCGAGGGACTCCATTTTCTGTGACTGCCGCAAATTCTCCTCAAGCTGAACCTCGCGGGTGATATCCCTGCTGACGGATACATAATTAATTATTCTGCCGTCTGTGTTTTTTATCGGCGTAATAACGGTAAAATAATCACACACAGCGCCGTCCGGGTTTTTATGCTTCAAATGGCTCTTCCATATCCTGCCGGAGGAGACCGTCTTCCATATGTCACGATAGAATGTATCATCATAAAAGCCGCTCTCGGGGAAAAACAGATTTTTGCCTGCCATCTGCTCCCGAGGCAATCCGGTTCGCCGCTCGATGACCAGGTTTGCAAACTGTATTGTTCCATGCTCATCGGTTATGATGATAGCCTCATCGGCCTGTTCGATGGCTGACAGCAGCCGGATGTTTTCCTCTTCGGCCTGCCTGCGATCCGTTATATCAAGATGTGTTCCGCATGCGCGCACCGGGGTGCCTTCAAAGTCACGTTCAATAATCCTGCCTTTGCCCAGTATCCAGACCCACGTGCCGGATTTGTGATGCATCCGGAATTCTGCTTCGAAAAACGGCGTATCGCCGTTAAGGTGAGCGTTTAACATGTCTGTAACCCGCGGTAAATCATCCGGGTGCACCAGAGACTGCCAGGTGCTGAAATGGGGCTCAAGCTCATCAAGGCGATAGCCGAGCATCTCTGCCCACCGTTGGTTATACTGCACCTGTTTTGTCGGTATATTGCAATCCCAGGCACCTAAATCGGCGCCGGCCAGCGCAAGCTGCAGACGCTCTTCCCGGTCCCGCAATTCATCTTCGGCCTGCCTGCGGCAGGTAATGTCCTGGCAGGTGCCGAAAAATGTAACCGCTTTCCCGTCCCGGTATTCAATTCTTCCCTCGGTGTGGACGTATATCGTTGTGCCGTCTTTTCGAATCAGCCGGAACTCAGTGGGCGGTACCGCCTCCCGGCCGGACGCGATACTGTCAGCAAGCCACTGCTGCACCCGCTGAACATCCTCAGGATGGTGTATCCTTGAGTTTACCGTGTGGTAATCTATTTTTTCGCTCACATCATACTGCAGCAGCCGGTACATTCCCGCAGACCACACAACCGCTCCCGACTCAATATCCCAGGTAAAATCACCCAATTTTGCTATGTACTGGGCATTCAGCAGCTTTTCCTCGCTGTGCCTCAGCGCCGCCTCGTGCTGCTTTCTCTCCAGCGTCCGCGCAAATATTTCACCGGTACGGCGCAGAACATCCTGCTCAAATTCAGTCCACTCCCTCCTGGTGCGGACAGCATCAAACCCGAGGAGCCCGACAAGACAGCTGTCGATTTCCATGGGAACGGCAATAAGCGATTGTATATCCTGCTTTCGGAAATGCTCCTTTTCACGCCCGCTCTCACTGGTCATTCTGTCCACGTCCGGAACATAGGCAACGCTTCGCGTCCGGATATGGCCTGCAATCCAGGGCAGCTCCTCGTCGAACACGATGCCCTGAAGCTGGTGCCTGTACGGCGCGACGCCGGCGGCGCACCACTCATGGGTATTGTCGATTATCTTCCCGTCAGCGCGAAGCAGGAACACATAGGCCCGGTCCACATCCATAAACCGGCCGATTTCCGCAAGCCCGTAATTGATCCCGCTATCGGTTTTATTAAAGTCATCCAGAACCAGCTGATACGATACGTCGCTGAGAATCCGCTCCAGCGTCCCCCGACGCTCAAGCTCAATGCGCGCGTTTCTGACCTCGGTAATATCCCTGAATGTTATTACCGCAGCCTTCGGCTTACTCTCAGCGCCATCGAACAGCGGCCGTGTGTTTATGGAAATCCAGCAAACATCATCAGGGCCCTTTATTACACCCATCAAAACATATGAGCACGGCCTGCCGGTTTGCAGCGTTATCATTGAGGGGTGCTCGTCTGCATGAAAGGGTGATCCGTCCTCGTGTATGGTCGGCCAGTCGAAAACAGCGGCGCTTCTGCCGACAACCTCTGCAGCCGGCAAGCCGAAAATCCGCTCAGCCCCGCTGTTCCACACGCTGATTTCCCCCGAAGCCTCCTGAACAATTATCCCCTCAGCAGCAGCATCAAGAAGTTTTTGCTGCCGCTGCTCGCTTTCGCGCAACGCTTCCAGGGTCTGCCCCCGCTCCTGTATGTTTTTCAAAAAGCAGCTCACCTGATGCTGCGCAATATTGCGGAAGCTAAACTCATCAGGCGGGATAAAACAGCAATTAGTATACACACAGCTGCGGTATATAATGCAGGGATGGGTGCAGATAACATCACGGATGATTTCAGGCGTAAACTTATGCACGTTGTACTGACACAGCGCGCAGCAGTTGTGTTCCGGGAAGAATACGTTCAGCTTGTTTTCATACTCGATGAGGCGCTTCATACCGGCTTCGCCGCCGGGCGCCCACGTCATCTCAACTGCTATTCGAAGCGCGCTGCATCCCTGCCGCTCTGCCTCCCGGGCATGGCGCTTCAAACATTCTATCATCCGGTCAGGGTCACAAAACCCGCTACCGGGACAGGGCTCCCGCTCACCGGGAACCGTGAGGGCGCCCGACGACAGGTGAGCGTCGACATCGATCCCATCCGACCGCATTGCAGAAAGCGCCGCTCCCGCCGCCTTTTCATCAGCGACATACAGGCATTTTTCCCCGCGCTCAAGACCGATCCTTATAAACGGCACCACGGCCGCACACTGCTCCTGACGCGACTCATAAATCAGGCACACATGATCGTGCACAGTAAGTCTCTGCAATGATGACAGCAAAGATTCTGATGTCATGGCCGGATCACCTTTTTAAAGCTGCTGTTCGCACACCGCGCAGAACGGCTGTCCCCGCATACGTCGGGTTCGGCGGCTGCACGGTCATCAACAGTGATTTCGCTGATTGTAACGGCAAAAAACAAAGGACACCACATTGTCAGCAGGTGTTTCAGAAGCAGAATCAACGTATATAGTCATAACCTGCGGCAAATCCGCAGGCTTGATTAATGAGCCGCTCTAAGCGGCTGCAAATACACATAACTCAAA
>CAZUMW010000004.1:0-193427 GCA_964621615.1 uncultured Thermodesulfobacteriota bacterium | reverse complement strand
GCTATGTATTTCAGGTTGAACCGGCCGGTGTCGCCGACAAGCACAAGCGACATGACATCATCGCGGTACTTTCTCTCATAGACAACGGGCTTTTCGCTGTTTTGCGGAAATGAGCTGATGCGGTCGACGGCGTTTTTTACATCCTGCAGCACCTTGTGGGTGTCTGCACTTTTCATGACCTCAACGCTTACCTGTCCGAAGTTCTCCCTGGAAACAGATGTGATCCGCTCGATTCCCTCGATTCCCTCGATGTTTTCCTCGATTTTCATCACGACCCCTTCCTCGACTTCTTTCGGGGCGCCGCCGAGATATTCTACCTCGACCATAATCATATCGGGGGTCATAATGGGGAAAAAGGAATATTTCATGAGGCTCCAGCTGAACAGGCCGAAGCCGATGACAGCGGCCATGAGCACATTCGTCCATATTCGGTAGCGGACAAAGAATGCGATGATGTTTCTCATGAAGAGAGTTCCTTTGTTGAGGCATTCCGGATCCTGGCAGGCATGCCGGGCGCAACGCCCTGCAGCATCTCAACCACAAGACGGTCTCCGTTTTTAAGGCCTTCGCTTACAATTACGTGCTCGGGTTCGCGGCGGACAACGGTAACCGGCCGGTACATAAGACGATTGTTTTCGACAACGTAGACGTAGCGCTGTTCGTAAAGCGCCTCCCGGGGTACGGTGATTGCCCGGTGTACGGTTCTGCCGGGTATGACCCCTTTCATGAACACGCCGTCATACAGGTCCGACTCTGCGGCGTTGTCGAGAGCGATGTACAACTGCACCGTCTGCGTCCGGGTATCAACCGTCTTGCCGATACGCTTCAGCGTCCCTGACCACGTTCCGGGAAGCTCTTCCGAAGTAAGCCGGACAGGTTTGCCGGGGTTGATCCACTGAACGTCTTCTGCCGGTACGGGCATTTCCGCCTCAAGCTTTTCGAGGTTAATGATGTCGCCGAGCTTTGAGCCGGGGCGGACGTTTGAGCCGACTCTCAGATCAGCCGAACGTATTGAACCTGCAAACGGTGCGTAAAAGAAATGCTTTTCGTGGAGCACCTCCAGGTCACGTATTGAAAAATACATTTTGTACACGTTGAAGCGGGAAAGGTAGAGCTTGATTTTCTGATTTGCCGCCTCCGGTATATCGGGGATTTTTTCCTGAAATGTACAGCGGTTGAAATACTGCTCCCAGATGCGGTACTGGTCAGGAAAGTCAAGACGGATTTCAGGCAGGACTTTTGAAAGAGCGGTGAGAAGGTCGCTTTTTGCAGCGTTGATGTTATAGCTGATCTGCCGGTCATCGACTTTGATCAGCAGATCTCCGCGCTCGAATGTCTGGCCCGGCAGAAAAGGAACCGAGCCCTCCTCGAGCCACCCCTGGACTTCACTGTAGAGAATGACCGGCTGTGATGATATGAGGCGGCCGTAGGCGATTATTCTGGCGGTAACATCGTGCAGGGAAACGGTTCTGACACTTACCGCTTTTGCAGGCGTTTTCGGCGGTGTTTTTTCCGGCGGGGTTTTGAAGCCTGCAAAAAACTGCATCAGTGCAACGCCGGCGCCGATTATAAGAAACGGCAGCATAATGAAAATCTTACGTTTCATCGGGTTTTTATCCTTTTAATTGTTCAGCGATATGTTTGAGCGCCCCGAGGGAAAAACAGGTAATGTGGTCGGCAATTGCATCAATGGAATCCAGGTCGAAGCTCAGCTGCGGATAGAGGCGTTCCAGAACCGGCCTGGCATGACGGTAATGAATGCAGTGGCCCACGATGCCGAAGCAGCATTTTTTGATTGTTTCCTCTGAAGGGGCGGGACCGAGCAGTGATGCAATAATTGCGCACAGCTGTATATGGCGGGGACGGATCATTTTTTCAACAATAATGTCCAGAGCCCCGGTCGGCTCGTTCATTTCCCAGATCATGATTCTTCCCGCATGACCGGTGGTGCTTTGCTCAAAAAAAGATCGAAGCAGCGAGTGAATAAAGGTGTGCAGCTGTTTCTCCGGGGGGATATCTTCAGAAATATGAAATCCCTGCCCAACGCATTTGCTTTCAAGCCCGAATGCCCGGGCGCACGCGGACTCGTACAGCTTTTCTTTACTGCCGAAGTGATAGTTGACCGCTGCCACATTTACCTCTGCATCGGTGCAAATTTCCCGTACAGTGGTATTTCGGAAGCCGTTTTTTGCAAAAATTTCGGTAGCAGACCGCAGGATACGATCGCGTGTATGCAGTGACTCGGTTGTATGTGTGTCCATATCATAACCAAACAAGTGTTTAAAATATAAATTTTAAACACTTGTTTGGTTAAATGCAAGAGGAAAATGATTTTTCTCGGATTGCCGGATTACGCTTCGGGCTCATCCGCAAACGGTCCACATGCAGGAGAGGCACCAAAGCACAAAAAAAACACGGGCCTGCTGTCAGCAGAGCCCGTGGCATCGGCTTTCCTGTGTTATGTGCTATAACCGGTTATGATTGCTGAAGCCCGGAGAGCTGGCTTTGAAGCCGCTCTTTTCTGCGTCTTTGAATTTCGAGGTTTTTCTCGGTGTTCTCTATTTGTTCGTCGATTCGCAGAAGCTTCATTTCTGCGTCTTTAATTTTGTTTTTCTCCCGCTCGATACGCGCATCGATATATTCGTTTGAGGTATAATTGTCATTTTTAAACTCTTCAAGGAGGCGCTCTGATTTTTCCCGATCCTTGATAATCTGCTCACGTCTGTTCAGGTATGTCTGTTTGTTTTTGGTAAGATTTACAATGTTTGTTTCAATAATATTTATTCTGTCCTGAAGGTCATCTATAAGCTTTTGTTTCTGCTGCTCCGATTCAGGCACCGGCTCCTGAACCGGAGCATCATCCGGTTCATCTCCGAGGTCGAACTCCTCCTGAATTTCTGATGAATAGTATACTTTTTGACTTCCGAGCTCGCCCTCGTGCTTGGCAATTTTTTTAATGATATTTTTCGGTATGGTGACAGATCCGCCTGAGGTGTAGAAGAAAATGGAATCCTTTGTATCCTGATAATTTGCCGTTTTAATTTCATTGCCGTTATTGAGCTCAATAGTGAAGTATACTGCACGGCATTCATGTATGCTTAGCCCATACATGACAGAGAAAAGAAAAATAATAATCAGCGGCTTTTTCATGATATAGCTCCCTGCATAATGCGGTAATAGGTCTCTTTGGTTATAGTCTATGCTCTCTTTTCATTATTCGGTAGATTATCGGTGGTTGTTGAGTGTTTGATGAATATTTTTTATGGTAATTATTAATAATAATATTAAACGGAACGCCCATCAGCAGGCTGCGGGACGTATCATTTGCATTGTGCTGAGGAACCAAATGTGCTAAAGGTTACTACAGATAACTTATTTGTAAAAAAAATAGCATAAAATGAATAAAGAATACACCAGCAAACAGGAATGTTTAAGAAATCTGCCGCCGGTTGACACGGTACTCGATTCTGCTGAGGCGCGCTTTTTAACAAATCAGTATGCCCGTGGAGTTGTAGTTGCCGCTGTTCAGCGAATACTGGAATCGAGGCGCGCTAAAATTAAATCGCTCCCGGAACCGGTCAGGCTTGATGCCGATTGGGTAAGCACAATCTCCGGCAAGGAAATGCGCCATGAAATAGAGATGCTGTGCCGACCTTCACTGCGCCGTGTGATTAACGCAACCGGAACCGTTATCCACACAAATCTCGGGCGCGCTCCCCTTTCACCGGATGCGCTTAAAGCCGTTATGGATACGGCCGGGCACTATTGTAACCTGGAATATAACCTTGCACAGGGCACGCGGGGCAGCAGGCAGGAGCATATGGAAGCGCTGATTGCCGGCATTGCCGGTGCAGAGGCGGGGTTTGCGGTAAATAACAACGCTGCAGCGGTGCTGCTCGTGCTGAGCGCTCTGGCGGCAGGGCGCAGCGTTATCGTGTCTCGCGGCGAGCTTATGGAAATCGGCGGCAGTTTCAGAATCCCCGATATCATGGCTCAAAGCGGTGCGGTGCTGCGTGAGGTCGGAACCACAAACAGAACCGGTGTTCATGATTATGAGTCGGCGATCACAGATGATACCGCCCTGATTTTCAAGGCACACCCGAGCAACTACCGCATTGTCGGCTTTACTGAGGAGGCGCGGGTGTCCGCTCTGTCTGCATTGGGGCGAAGGTACCGCCTTCCTGTGGTGGTTGATCTTGGCAGCGGCACGTTCATCGATCCCTGCACTCCCGGTGCTGCCGACGAGCCGACAGCTGTACAGATTATCAAAGCGGGTGCCGATATAGTAACCTTCAGCGGAGACAAGCTGCTTGGCGGCCCGCAGGCAGGCATTATCGCCGGCAGAAAAGCAGTGGTGGATTTGTGCAAAAAAAATCCGCTTGCACGCGCCGTTCGCATTGATAAAATCAGGCTGGCGGCACTAGAGGCAACTATGCGGTCATATCGGTTCGGCAATGACCGGATTAGTGAAATACCGGTTGTTGCCATGCTCAGCCGTGATGAAACCACGCTGAAAAGAATGGCGCAGCGGGTGTGCCGTTCGGTCAATAAGCAGGTGGCAGGCGGGATATGCTCCGTTTGTCGGGATACGTCCTGCGTGGGCGGCGGCAGCTGTCCGCTGCATGAGCTGCCCACGTGGGCCGTAGCAATCGCCCCGCCGGATGCGGAAGCGAATGCCGTTGAGGCGGCGCTGAGGAATGCGGATACACCGGTGATTGCCCGCATAAGCAGGGGCCGCGTGCTTCTTGATATGCGTACCGTGGCCTCTGATGAAATTCCGCTTCTCGTGCAGTCTGTCACCGCAGCGTGCAAAGACTTTTCCACAGTCACGTCCGGGAACAGATCACCTGAAATGCCATGAGCGACACTGATGCGCACAGCCGTGCTGCCCGGCATGATTTTACGGTCGATGCCGCACGCAGCGGCACACGCCTTGATGTTTATGTTGCTGAAATGTGTCCCGCAGTCAGCCGGTCACAGGCCCAAAGCGCTGTCAGAGACGGGCGCGTCCGCGTTAACGGCAGCCATGCAAAGCCGTCCACCCCGGTTAATGAGGGTGACCGGATCGAGCTCCATATACCTGAACCGGTTCCGATAACGGCGGAACCGCAACGCATTCCTGTTGACGTAGTATATGAGGATGAGTGGGTTGTCGTCGTTAACAAGCCGCCGGGACTTGTGGTGCACCCGGGATGCGGCAACCGTGACGGCACGCTTGTCAATGCGCTTTTGTATCACTGCAGGAACCTTTCGGGCATCGGCGGGGTGATACGGCCGGGAATTGTACACCGGATCGACAAAGATACCTCCGGTGTATTGGTTGCCGCTAAAAACGATGAAGCACACCGGCACCTCAGCCGGCAGTTTAAAAAACACACTATTAAAAGAAAGTACCTTGCGCTGGTGATCGGCAGCCTTCAGGCTGACGAGGGCACCATCAGGACGATGATCGGCCGCCACCGCAGCGACCGGAAAAAAATGTCGGTGCATGCTGTGAAAGGCCGTGAGGCGGTAACGCACTGGAGGGTCAAAGAGGTTTTTGACGGGTTTACGCTGGTGGAGCTTTGTCTGGAAACCGGACGAACGCATCAGGTAAGAGTCCATTTGTCCAGCGCCGGGTGCCCGGTGGCAGGCGACAGGACCTACGGCGGCGTGCGCGGGCTGCGCGCTGCGCTGCCCGTCAGGCAGCACGGTATACTGAAAAGCATTAACCGTCAGATGCTGCATGCGGCGCTGCTTGCCTTTGTGCATCCATCGTCCGGCAAGGAGATGGTCTTTGAAGCCCCGCCCCCTGATGATTTTATGAGCTTTCTTAATGTGCTGAGAGGTGAATAATGCTGCGCGTTGGCCTTACCGGAGGAATCGCAAGCGGAAAGAGCCTTGTTGGAGGTCTTCTCAAGCAGCACGGGGCCCGTGTCATTGACGCCGACAGCATCACTCATTGCCTGTACCGCCAGGGGCAGCCGGGCTATGAGAGAATAGTTGACGCGTTCGGCATGGACGTTGTTCTTCCTGACGGCTCCATAGACCGCCGGCATCTGGGCGATATCGTGTTTTCAGACCCGGAAAAGCTGCAGATGCTCAACAGTATTGTGCACCCGGTTATCATGAGGCACATCAGCGATGAGCTTACTCAGTGTGCGGCCCGCTGTCCCGAAGGCGTTGCTGTGGTTGAGCTTCCGCTGCTCATTGAAGCCGGCTTTTTCGATCTGTTTGATGTGGTTGTATTAGTGTATGCATCTGGAAACATTCAAAAAAAACGACTTGTTAACCGAAACAAAATGAGCGGGGAAGAAGCTCAAAAGCGGTTGGATTCGCAGATGCCCATTGACCGAAAGCGTGCATATGCCGACTATATTATTGAAAATACAGGCGATGTTGCAGCAGCGCGGCGGCAGGTGTCAGAGCTGTATGAGATTTTAATTCAAAAAGCCGGTGCGGGCGGGAACACCGCACGGTAAAACTATTTTTTTTAAATAAATAAACATTTTGCAGTATAAATAGCTTGACAAGATACAGCTAATTATATATTTTTAACATGTAGACAGGAGTTTAGATTACATCCACCTTCCCTTAACAAATATCAATAATACCAGATACGACAGTCTCCTGATAAACATATCCATTTTAAAACCTGTTTTTTTCAGGAAAGAACTGCATATCTCATAGGGAATTCACAGGTAAATTATTCGCACTGCAAAAAAATCATATTAATAAACCGCCTTCCCTTGAGCAGCGCTTTAAAGGGTAAGTAAGAAATATATCTCATTCTCAAGTCATTTCATCAGACAAGCATGCTCTTTTTCAAGCAGCCTCCGTTGGAATAAATACACAAAGGGGACAATCCTCCACCTGCTTTTTTTTAAAGCAGCCCAGTGTATTTAAAAGGTAACGTGTATCCCGCTCATGTGATCGCATACACCAGGGCGGATTGTTTAATAACGCGCAGGAGAGCCGTAATATGAATTTAAACGAATTAAAAGGAAAGAAGATCAGCGAGCTGGTTGACGCAGCAAAGCAAATGAAGATTGACGGGTGCACCAACATGCGCAAGCAGGATTTGATTTTTGCCCTGCTGCACTCTGAAATTGAAAAAAACGGATACATTTACGGAGAGGGCGTCATCGAGGTTCTCCCCGATGGATTCGGGTTTTTACGCGCCCCGGATTATAATTATCTTCCCGGTCCGGACGATATATATGTGTCACCATCTCAGATTCGCCGCTTTAACCTGAAAACCGGCGATACCGTTTCCGGCCAGATCCGTCCGCCGAAAGATTCCGAGCGCTATTTCGCTCTTCTGAAGGTGGAGACCATAAACCACCAGAACCCTGAGGAATCGCGCGAAAAAATTCTTTTTGATAACCTTACCCCGCTCTATCCCCTGCAGAAAATCGGCCTTGAGACCGATCCTGATAATTTTTCAACCAGGGTGATGGATTTGCTCACACCCATCGGCAAAGGGCAGCGCGGCCTTATTGTTTCCCCGCCGCGAACCGGTAAAACCATGCTGCTTCAAAACATAGCCAACGCCATTACCAGAAATCATGATGAAATAATGCTGATTGTCCTTCTTATCGATGAGCGTCCGGAAGAGGTGACCGACATGCAGCGATCGGTGAATGGGGAGGTCATAAGCTCCACATTTGATGAGCCGGCCACGCGACACGTGCAGGTGGCGGAAATGGTAATAGAGAAAGCCAAGCGGATGGTTGAGCACAAAAAAGACGTGGTAATACTGCTGGACAGCATTACCCGCCTTGCGCGTGCGTACAATACCGTTGTTCCCCCAAGCGGCAAGGTGCTCTCAGGCGGCGTTGATTCAAATGCGCTGCATAAGCCCAAACGGTTTTTCGGTGCAGCGCGTAATGTTGAAGAGGGCGGAAGCCTTACGATACTTGCAACGGCGCTTATCGACACCGGCAGCAGGATGGACGAAGTCATATTTGAAGAATTTAAAGGTACCGGTAATATGGAAATATACCTTGAGAGGAAGCTGGCCGACCGCCGCGTGTATCCTGCTATCGACATAAACAGATCAGGTACACGCAAGGAGGAGCTGCTGATATCAGATGATATATTAAAGCGGGCATGGCTGATGCGCAAAGTGCTGCAGCCGCTCAGCACGGTCGACGCAATGGAATTCCTTCTGGAAAAGATGCAGGACACAAAAAATAATGGCGAATTTCTTGACTCAATGAACCAATAATATTATTTTGTAACAGAAAGCTTGAATGCGTACGGAGGATAAACAGCGATGAAAAAGGGCATTCACCCACATTATGACAAGGCTACCGTTACCTGTGCCTGCGGCAATACGTTTGAAACACGATCTACCAAAAAGGAAATAAAGGTCGACATTTGTTCAAACTGCCACGGCTTTTTTACCGGTAAGCAGAGATTGATCGATTCAGCGGGACGGGTTGAGAAATTTCAGAAAAAATATTCTAATTTCAAAAAGTAGATCGTAAAATTTTTAATGTACGAACGCAGCCGCAGCAGGGGCGGCAGTGGTGCAGTTTTTTGTGACGGCACCATAAAACGCATTTCGCCCGGAGGCGCTCCTGCGCAGTCATCTCAATTCTATTTACCTCAGCCGGCTATTCCTATATTGTTAATTGATGCACGTCGATGAAGCCGCCGCCACAAAGCCGGCGGCAGTTCAGTATGTGCTTTCTGTGTCCGTACACTTCAGGCGTATTACTATAGAAAGCGTATTATGAGCTCAATGTTTGAAAAGCTTGAAGAAGTTGAGCAGCGCTATTGTGATCTTGACGAGGCGCTTGCCGATCCAGCAGTTTATCAGGACCGCCAGAAATATCAGGGGCTGGCAGAGGAGCGAGCCCGCATTGAGCCGGTTGTTGAAAAATACAGACGATACAGGCAGGTCACCGGGGACATAGAGGAGAACCGGAAGCTGCTCAATGAGTCTGACGCCGATATACGCCATCTGGCACGAGAGGAGCTTGCCGCGCTGACTGAAGAGGAGGAAAGCCTCGGGCACGAGCTTCAGGTGATGCTGCTTCCCAAAGACCCGCGGGATGAAAAAAACGTTATCCTCGAAATCCGGGCAGGTACCGGCGGAGAGGAGGCCGCGCTGTTTGCGTTCGATCTGTTCAGAATGTATTCGCGGTTTGCTGAATCAAAAGGGTGGAGCGTTGAGGTGATGAGCCAGAATTTAACCGGCCTTAAGGGGTTAAAAGAGATCGTGGCACTGATTAAAGGCAAAATGGTGTACAGCCAGATGCGCTACGAAAGCGGCGTGCACCGTGTGCAGCGGGTCCCTGAGACCGAAACTCAGGGGCGCATTCATACGTCTGCTGTTACCGTTGCGGTGCTTCCCGAGGCCGAAGATGTCGATCTGGATATTAATCCTGCTGAATTGAAAATCGATGTGTATCGCTCGTCCGGGCCGGGAGGTCAGAGTGTGAATACCACTGATTCCGCCGTCCGGATAACCCATATACCGACCGGCCTGGTCGTCAGCAATCAGGATGAGAAATCACAGCATAAAAACAAAGCCAAGGCGCTGAAAATACTGAAGTCCCGGCTTCTTGATATAGCCGTACAGGAGCAGCAGGATGAAATTGCAAAGCAGCGAAAGACCATGGTCGGGAGCGGCGATAGAAGCGAGCGGGTCAGAACCTACAATTTTCCCCAGGGCCGCGTGTCGGACCATCGGATAAACTACACGGTGCATAAAATTGAAAGTATCATGATGGGTGATTTGCAGGATATAATCGACCGGCTGATAAGCCATTATCAGTCAGAAGCCCTCAAAGCCTCTATGTCTTCATAAATAAACGTTTTACAGCTTTTCCTGCAGATTTAAGTCCGGCTTTTTTACGCGCTTTGTGTCTGTGCTCAGAAAGCATGCACTATAATGTGGACAGTGCTCAAACTGCTTAAAGAAACGCAGTCCTATTTTGCCGGCAAGCATATACGCTCTGCCAGGCTTGATGCAGAGCTTCTTCTGGGGCACTGTCTCGGCAAAAGCAGGGTGCAGCTGTATCTTGATTATGAGCAGCCGGTCGGAGATGACGAGCTGTCCGCATACCGGGAAATGGTGCGGCGCAGAGGCGCGCGCGAGCCCGTTGCCTATATTACCGGAGAGAAAGAGTTCTGGTCGCTGCCGTTCGCGGTTAACCCATCGGTGCTGATTCCGAGGCCGGAAACCGAAATACTTGTTCAGGAAGCGCTGAGCATATTGAGCCAGATGCGCGGTCCCGCCCGGCTGCTTGAGATCGGTGTCGGAAGCGGGGCTGTATGTATTTCTCTTGCCGTAGAAATACGCACGCTTGCTGCAGTCGGCACTGATATATCCATGGGCGCGATTGAGACTGCATCACGGAATGCAGCGCGGCACGGTGTCAGTGAGCGCATTTGTTTTGTGCTGGGCCAGGGGCTTGAGTGGTGCAGACAGTATCCATACTTTGATATTATTGTTTCAAACCCTCCGTACATACCCGCCGGGGACCTCCAGTCCCTTGCACCGGATATCCGGCTCTACGAGCCGCGCATCGCGCTTGACGGCGGCAAAAGCGGCCTGATGTTTTATCAGACAAATATACATATCATTGCTGCGGTGCTCAGATCCGGGGGGTGGGCAGCTCTTGAAATAGGCTGTGATCAGGCACCTGATGTGACCGGTATCTTATCTGATGCCCGCTGCTTCCATAATATAGGGACGATTAAGGATTATGCCGGCTGCGATCGGGTTGTTATCGCACAGAAGAAATGATGGGTTTTACATTGAATCAGACGTTCCTTTTTCGGCACAGAGCGAAAATCCGATAAGCAGGGGCCATTGCACGGCTTGTCTGGCGAACCAGAGAATTACGTACACGGGTGCTGCAGCCTGCTATAGCTGGAAACACCGAAAAAAAGCTATATGACAAAACGCAATAAATTTAAGCTATTGATCGTTTCGTGAGAACCCAAGCCGCTTGCGGGCGGCTCAGCGATCTTTCTCCCTGCGCCGGGGATACTTTTTACTGTAAAGGAGAGTTCGCATACCGGATGTTCAGCAACGCGCCCAGCTTCCGGAACTGCGCATGCCAGCGCTGCCTGAATTTTTTTGTGGCGCCCCGCGGAAAAAACTCATCGGCTGACAGCTTTTTGCTGATTTCAAAATAGCTGTTTTGTACTTTCCATAAATTCAGCTCAAGGTCAAGCTCACCGGTTATTTCAAGCAGCACGCACACCTTTTCCAAAGCGGCGAGATCTTCCGGATCCTGGCGGGCCGCTTCCATAAGGCCGGTTATTCTGCCGGTGGCGCTATAGCTGAGCGTTGCGGTGTCAATGTCTATTTTCCAGCGCTTCGCTTCGCTGATAAGATTTTGGATTGCCTCCGGGTCCGGCTCCTCTGATTGAAAGTGCTCCTGAAGCTCCATGTTGATAGCGAATTCAGCAGAGGTTGAAAATGTTTTCGGAAGCGGCATTGACAGCTCGCTCATAACCAGCATAAGCGGGTAGTATTGCTTGTATGCGGCTCGAAAGGAGGAAGCGCTTTCCTCAAGCGTTGACGTAATGATTTGCCTCAGGATTTTGCGCTGCTCATCTCTGAAAAGGTGCCACAGGGAATACTGCCCCCTGTCGAAATGCTTTTCTATTGCGTGAATTACCTCCGTGATATCGCCCTTCATGAACGACTGAGCAAGCTCATCGCAAATCATCTCAAATGGCTTTGTGCCGGGGTGGGGGATGACGCCGCATACAATATTATGGTCTCCAAGGTGCAGCACTGAGAACCCCACAAAAACCGATTCCCTGGTTATATGAGATCGTATTTCAGCGCTTCCGGCGGCAAGGCGGTGTATGCCGGCCTCGTGGCACTGGTATGCTTTTTTGACGGCGCTGTAGCAGTAAAGCTCTGTTTCCTCATCATAGTCTTCAAACATCGAAGAAACGGCATAGTGTGCTCCAACGCGTAAAACATCCGTTACAGCGGTTTTGACAAATGTGCTGTATATGTTTTTGCCGTCGCCGAGATCCCTGATGTTGCTTTGTGCGCTCCGAAGCGCTGCCGTAAATTCCGGCTCGAGGTTTTTGCCGGTCACCTCCAGGGCAAGCTGTATGGCCCGGGCAGCATAGGCCATAATCTGCACTGTTTCAATGCCGGATATTTCATCGAAAAACCAGCCGCAGCTTGTATACATAAGCTGGGCATTTCGCTGCATTTCGAGAAGTTTTAAAAGGGCGGTGATCTCTTCGGTGGAAAGCTTGCGCAGGGCGTGACGGGCAGCGAACCGTCCGATTGAATCGTCTGTTCGGGATAAAATAATGTCGATATATTCGTTTCGTGCCGACCAGGGATCGCGCACGCAGGGTGACATTTTGTCTTCATATATAGAAATGAGCCTGTTTCGCAGCCGGTCCAGCGCATTTCTGAGCGGGCCTCTCCACTTCTGGTTCCAGGAAGGCTGTTGTCCGATGCTGCATCCGCAGTCGCTTTTCCAGCGCTCGATCCCGTGTGCACAGCTCCATGAGGTGTTGTCATATATTTCCACCTCGTAATCGGGAGGAAATTTTTCGAGATACTCGCCGAATACGGTTATGTGTGCTAGCTTGTGCGAGCTTATGTGATGCAGGCAGTAGGTAAGCGCCATTTCTCCGTAGCGATGGTGGTGTCCGTAGGTTTCCCCGTCGGTTGCGATGCTGACCAGCTGAGGCTCAGTATCATCATCAAATACGTCTATAAGGCGGTTGGCAAAGCGAACCCCATTTGAAAGGAGGTCGCGGAAAGACACGTCAAGGGATATGGGCCCGTCATAAAAAAAGATCGTTATAGACCGGCCGGAAGGCAGGCGGCACAGGTAGGGTCTTTTCGGATCAATGCGCTGCCCGCTTACCGAGTTCCACTCAGCGGCGCCGATTTTACGTATGCGGTGCGCCTGGTGCGGCGCAAGAATAGTAAAGGCGATGCCGTTGTCGGACATGATGTCCAGCGTTTCACAGTCTACTGCGGTTTCAGCAAGCCACATGCCCTCAGGTGAACGATTGAAGCGGTGCTCAAAATCTTTAATGCCCCATATAACTTGTGTTTGCTTGTCGCGCCGGTTGGCCAGCGGCATAATGATGTGGTTGTAGACCTGTGCGAGAGCTGACCCGTGACCGGAATATTTTTCCCGACTTATTTTGTCGGCTTCAAGAATTGATTCGTATACATCAGGCTGATGCTTTTCCATCCATGACAAAAGCGTTGGGCCGAAATTGAAGCTGATGCCGGCATAATTGTTTACGATCTCGATTATCCGGTCGTCGCGGTCGAGTATGCGCGATGACGTGTTGGGCGCATAGCACTCAGCGGTTATCCGCTCGTTCCAGTCATGGTACGGATAGGCAGAGTCCTGCTGCTCAAGCTCTTCGATCCAGGGGTTTTCTCTTGGCGGCTGGTAGAAATGACCATGTATGCAGACATATCGTTGCATGGTAGAGCTTCCTTTCAGCAAATGCTATGAGCGGTTTTTTTATGTAATCACAGGGCGTTCGCCGGCTCTGACAAGGGGGCTTCGCAGTTTATCCCGATTGGCAGCGGCATGTTTAATTAAACAGTTCGCGTGCGCGCTCGCGTGCTTTGTCAACGGCAGGGAGAATTATATCGCTGTATACGGATTGAGCGGTTTTCTGAAGGAGCTTCAAAAACGGCAGCAGCGTGTCATCATAAAAGCCGGCGGCGCTGGAAGAGGCACTGTCAATGAGCTCGCTCATCAGCGTTTTGTATGTCTCGATTTTACCGGTATAGCTCAGATATGTAATGCCCACGGCATAAAGGAGAATCAGCAGAAACAGCGCGCGCGAGTAGTGCCTTCCTGCGATGCGGGCGGTTTGCTGATTCGGCGCCTGCAGCGTATCGGAACCAAGATACTCTGTGGCTGCAGTATGAAGTGCATCAGTGCCCTCCTGGTGTCCGGAGACGTGCTCGGCAAGGGCATCGAAAACATGCCCTATGTGCTCAAAGCTCCGGGGCCGCTTTTCGTGCGATCTGGCAAGCATGCTGCTTATCAGCTCCCGAAGCTCTGCGGGAAGCTCTGCAAACACTCTGCAGGTTGAAACATGTGCACGCGTATAATCGGGCAGCGTGCCGGTCACCATTTGATAAAAAACAACGCCTGCTGCAAATATATCCGTTTTTAAGGATTTACCCTCTTTGTAGATGTTATACCAGTTGTCTGAACCGCTTTGGCCTGCGTAGTGCTCATCGAGGCCGAAATCGGAAAGCTTTACCCGGCCGCGGTCGTCAAACAATATATTGGTTGGCCGGATGTTGCCGTGAATTATTCTGTTTCTGTGTGCGAAGGCAAGCCCGTCGCATATCTGGCGGGCAACAGGCAGAAAGCCTTTCAGTGAAAACGGCTTTATGAGCCTGTCCTGCAGGCTTCCCCCGCTTACATACTCCATGACGATAATAAAAAGCTGCCGGTTTTTGGAAACCCCAAGTATGTCTACAATATTGTCGTGCTTCAGAGAAGAGAGCAGTTTTGATTCAACAAAACCGTCGCCGCTGCGGGGCCTTTTTTTAATCACCATGAGCTCGCGGCTCTGCCTGTTTTCATAGAGATACACAGCGCCGAATTCACTTTCGCGTATTACATCCAGCAGTGCGAATTTATCTGTAACCTTTGTGATTCCTTTACTGGCGCGCTTGCGCTGCCCCGCTCCCAAATGGGCGCCATGCAGTAATTTTAAAAGAGACTCCTTTATGATATCGGCAGAGGACGGGCGCTTGGCGGGGTCCTGCTCAAGGCAGCTCATGATCAGAGCCTCAAGCTCCACGGGAAAGCCGATGACGGCTTCAGATGGCAGCACAAACCGCCCTGCGGGCTTTCTGCCGGTGAAAAGCTCATACGACAGAGCGCCGAACGAGTAAATATCGCTCAGCGCAGTAACCTGAGAAGCTGACTCGAGCTGCTCAGGTGAGATATAGGGAAGCGTACCCATAACGATGCCCGGATTTGTTTTCATGGAGCTGTCGTTATTCCCCTGATCGTCGTCATAGAACTGAGCGATGCCGAAATCAAGCACCCGGGCATTGCCCTCTTCGTCTATGATGACGTTTGCCGGTTTAATATCCCGGTGAATGACCCCGTTTTTATGTGCATAGGAGAGGGCTTTGCATATCTGGACAGAAAGTTCAAGCTTGCGGTTCAGATCCAGGGTTTTGTCGCGGATCGAGGCGGAAAGATCGGTGCCGTTTACATATTCCATGATAAAGTAGGGCATGCCTTTTTTTGTAACGCCCCGATCGATAACATGGATGATGTGCGGATTGCTCAGACGTGCGATGATCAGCGACTCGCGCATGAACCGTTCATAAATTTCTGTGCGCTGAGCCATTTTTTTTGAAAGAATTTTGACAGCAACCGGCCGGTTCAGGGAAATTTGAATACCCTTATATACGGTTGCCATTCCGCCTTTGCCGATTGTGTCAATCAGGCGGTATCCCTTAAGCGATTCCATCACGCTGTACGCTGCTAAGATAAGTAATTAATAAAGCTGACAAAATTAATATAGACTACTGTTTAGCGCGTGTCAATTGCAATGCCGCCCGGCGGCCGGCCCTGCATCGTTGCGTTAAAGATTCTGCGCAGTAAAACCGAAAGAAAATATACCCGTGCAGGGCATTGCCGGGCGTTACGGAGGGCGCGTGCTTTTTTTTGCACCCGAGGAATATGCCGTATATAATGTGCCGGTACACTTTTTTGTAACAAATTAAAAACCCTCGCTATGATCGACTATTCTACCTTTCCCATTCTGCAT
This sequence comes from uncultured Thermodesulfobacteriota bacterium, assembly GCA_964621615.1. Taxonomy (GTDB): domain Bacteria; phylum Desulfobacterota; class WTBG01; order CAIYCZ01; family CAIRTM01; genus CAZUMW01. The sequence continues at coordinate 177,668 of CAZUMW010000004.1, read as the reverse complement.
GATCAGATGCACACCTACAACGGGTTTTTGCTGCCCAGAAAATATGTGGGCAAGCTCCAGCAGGGAATAATCCTTATTACCGAAGAAAGCGCTCCGTTGCTGTCACGGATGCACTTTGATGAAAAATGGGTGATGAACCCTGAGCTGACCGATATGGAGGAGCTGGTAACGTATGAGGCGGATATGCTTTCCGAAGGCATGCTTTCCCTGAAAGCGCAGTATAACATAGCAATGGGCGGCGTGCTGGTTATTTTTGAAATGGCACGCGGCTCTTTCCGGGCGGGCCTTAATACCGTGTTTGAAAAAATGCAGGGCCTTATGAAAAGTGATGCTGAAAACAGATTCCGTGAGGCCATGAAATTCTATCGGGATGCCTGCCGTACCGCTGAGCAGCAGGACCAGTTCAGCGAGTCGCTGCGGCTGTTTTCGAAATCAATTGAGGATTATAGAGAAAACGCCTTTGCCTACCTGCATATGGGGCACATTCTGCATTATCACCGAAAGCAGCGTGATTTTAAGCGCGCCATGGAATATTATTCGCTGTGTTTTACAGCAGCTGAACTGTTTGAAGAGCAGATGCAGGTTGCCGCTCAGGGGTATTTTTACAGCGGATGGGTATCTTCTGCGGTGTACGGCGATATACAGAGCGGCATAGATCTTACCATTAAGGCGATCGAAATGGAGCCCCGGATGTCTGAGGCATACTATAATTTAGCTAAATTTTATGCTGCTTTCGGCGATGAAGATGAGGCCTCCGCACAATTGCGCGAGGCGATAGAAACATTTGACAGGCGCTACTGTCTGAAAGTTGAAAAAGATTCAGATTTCAGCGCTATTCGGGATGAAATCAGGCGCCTTTTTTATGAAATAGCGGAAAATGACATTGCCGAATGCGAGCGGCTTTTCCAGGAAAACACATCCAGGCTCAGCGATGTTTTGAAAATGCATGTCGAGGATAAACTGAATTACGCAAAAAAGCTTCTAAACACCAATGATTATCTCCAGCACAAGGATATCATGCTGCTGATTGATGAGCTGAAGGAAAAGATCAATCAGGAAACCATTAACAGCGATGAGAGTGAGCAGCAGAAAAAGCAAAAAGAGCAGAGCGCACAAAAGCAGCAGCAGGAAGCGGAGGATCAGGAGCGAAGGGCTGAAGAGGAGCGCATGAAAGCTGAGCTCGCAAAGCGGATCGAAGAAGAAATGAAAGCCAGGATAGCTGCTCAGGAGGAACGGCAACGGAAGCGTACTGTCGCTCAGGCTGTTTTTTCAAATCTGTTTCTGCTTCTGCTTGTGCTTACCATTGCGGCGTTTGCAGTGTATGGGCTCACCGTGTGGGGATTTTTACTGCTTCTGTCCACAAGCCTTACGCTTCTCGTCCGCCTTCTTTTATAGCTTCAATGGGCTGTGCCTGGACAGGTGACAGTTTCCGCACCGGACGACCCCGGTTTGTGCTTTCTATGTGTTCCGTGTCAGCCGGTAAAATACTTTGCAGGCTAAAGATTTCCCTTGACATTATAATTAAGTTTAAGTAGGCTTTTGATGTGTTCATTTAATGTTTATTTCTATCGTATATTTGGATATTTATGAACGAAAATGACCCCGGCGGCATTATGCTGGAGCATGCAGTGGGAGCAGAGCTTGCCGAGCTCACGCTGGATGCGCTTTTTTGATAATTATGAATGCGGCACTGCCCGGTGTTGATTTTAATAAACGTCAGATCGGTAAGAAACCAACAATTATAATCTAACAGGTGGAGAAGGAATATGAGTACAGCAGCAGCTACAACCATCAGCAGTCTTGTCGAAGCACTGACCGGTGTGGTTGGCGAACAAAACGTCCACACCGATGTTGAAACGCTCAAGCGCTATTCACGCGACACGAGCCTGATGCAGCCCCGTTTGCCGGATATCGTTGTCAGGGCGATGAACCGCGACGAGGTGCAGGGCGTCATAAAAATTGCAAACGAGAATAACTGCCCGATAATTCCGCGAAGCTCGGGAACAGGTACGTACGGGAGCGGCATTCCGGAGGAGGGCGGTATTATTCTTGACCTTTCAGGAATGAAGCGTGTCCCGCGCGCCGATACCCGGAACCGCTGGGTGCTTCTTGAAGCAGGCGTTACCTTTGGGGAGCTGAACGAGGAGCTCGACAAGCACGGGATGCAGTGCCTCAATCCCCTGCTTCCCCGAAGAGACAAATCAGTAATAACGAGCGTGCTCGAAAGAGAGCCGGTTCTTGCTACAAAAACAGAGTGCGACGAGCCGTTTAAAACCGCTGAAGTGGTCTGGGGAACCGGGGAGCTGTTCAGAACCGGTGCAATGGCTGTTGACAGCATGCCTCCCGAAGAAATTCCGGACAAGACCAAGTCCGACCTGTGCAGCACCGGCGGCCCCGGAATCGACTGGTGGCGGCTTCTGACCGGGTGTCAGGGCACGTTCGGTGTTGCCACGGTTATGAATGTGAAAATTTTTCACAAGCCCCTGAAGCAGAAATTGGTATTTCTGCCTTTTGACAGAATTGAGGATGCGGTCATGCCGCTGTACACCATTCAGCGCCGCGAAATCGGCCATGAGTGCTTCCTTTTGAACGGATACAATCTCGCATCCATTTTTGCTGAAAAAGACAGTGATGTCGCTGCGCTGGCAAAAGAAATGCCTCCTTTCTGTATTGCGGTTAACCTGTGGGGCGGGCAGTTTTTCCCCGAAGAGCGCATCGCTTATGAAGAAAAGGCTATAGCGCATATTGCAGATCAGTATATGTGCTCGTACACAGAAGGCCTTGCGGCAGTTGCGGATGCAAACGTCCGGCTTCAGAAAATGCTCACCTCTCCCTGGGCCGGCGATGTGTACTGGAAAGAGCGGGACATGGGCGCCTGCCTGGACATAGTGTTTCAAAACGGCCTGAACAAGGTCCCTCAGTTCTGGAATCGGTTTGTTGCGCTTGCTGCCGATCACGGTATCGATACGAGCAGGCTCGGCATGTATATTCAGCCCCGCCAGCGTGCCCGCGTGTGCCATGTCGAATTCAATATCCCCTGCAACCCTGAAAATGCTGATGCGGCAAAAGCCTTTCATCGCCGCAGCGCGGAAACGCTTATCAACGACGGCGCATTCTTTTACCGCCCCTACTATGACTGGAGCGATATGATATATTCACGTGCAGGCTATACGCACGAAGCCATACGAAAGCTCAAAAACATTCTGGACCCCAACAGAACGCTTAATCCCGGGAAAATTGATCTGTAGAGCGATCTCTCGCGATAATCAATACAGCACGCGCTGATGCTGTTATAAAATTTACTATGCAATAAGGAGGAAAAATGGCTTTTTCAGAAATAGCATTCAAGGCATTGCAGGATGTTGTTGGTGAGGAAAATGCAACGACCGATCCGGTGCACTGTCAGTCATATTCGCGCGTACAGTGGACTGCCGACGGCTGCGTACAGCGGTCACAGCTCGGTGCTCAAATGAGACCCGACTGCGTGGTGATTCCCGGCTCAACCGAAGACGTGCAGGCGATCGTTAAGCTTGCAAACCGGTATGACTTTAACATCATACCCCGCGGCACGGGAATGATAAACAGCGCGTTTTCAAACCCCGGTCAGATACAGGGTGGCAAGGGCGTTGTTATCATTGATCCCAAGCGCATGGACCGGATTCTGGAAGTCGATAAGCACAATATGTTTATGGTGGTAGAGCCGTATGTTAATTTTGCCGCCTGCTCTGCTGAAGCCATGAAGGTGGGCTGCCAGATCGCATGCCCGCCTGCAGGAGCCCAGGTATCCGCGCTGGCAAATATTCAGTGGCACGGCGCCTACGGCAATTCCTGGCTGTCAGGCCTGGGTGCAAACAATCTGCTTTCTTTTGAAGTGGTGCTGCCGAACGGTGAGCTGCTCAGAAGCGGTACCATCGCTCAGGAGGGGCCGGAGGAAGACTGGATTTGGAACGACGGGCCCGGACCTGACCTGAGAGGCTTTTACCGGGGCGCTCAGTTCGGCCATGCCGGCGGTATGGGCATGGTAACGAAAATTTCCATACGGCTGTTCCCGTGGACCGGCCCGAAGGCCTTCCCGACCGAAGGGGTCGGCGTAGAAAAAGAGTCGCACTTTTCAAAAGACGACGTGCGGTGGTTCATGATTGATTTTCCTGAATCAATCAAGGAATATCCCAAATTCGAAGAAGAGCAGCTGCGCTGGGCATGCGATCTGCACTATGAAATCGCACGGGCAGAGCTTGCTATTGTGGTGCAGCACAATGCGAAACAGTTCATGTGGACCTGGGCCGCCCGCAGCAAAGAGGAGTTTCACAAAGGGGCAAACGAGGATTTTTACCCCCACGGCTACAATATCGTCGGCCTTGCCGCGCTGACATCGGTTGAACAGCTTGATTATGAGGAAAAAGTGCTCAGGCATATTGTTGAGAAAATGGGAGGCAGCTTCCTGTCCGAAGAATCCGAGGACCCGCTTGACCGGGAGCGCTATAAAGTCTGGATGCGCATTACCAATGACTGGATCAGAGTGGGCCACTCAATGCGCCTGAGCCGGCCGAGCGACTGCTTCCACCAGGGAACGGCCTGCGTTGATTCTATCGATGCTGTTGCTGACGAAATCCTCCGGGCAAACAAAGAGCAGCGCCAGCTTTCAGAGCAGGGTATGGGAAGCCATCTGCTTCCGATCAGCCTGCACGGCGGCTGGATCAGCCCGACCGAAAAGGGCTACGGAGCGCTGATGACCACCGACCTGTGGCCCGAGCAGGAGCCCGAAAAAGCCTCTGAGGCAATACAGTTTCTGCTGGGCTCTCTCAAGGGCATGCTCGGCACCAAGAGCGCTGGTGCGACTGTTTGTCTGCTGGGTCCTGCATACGACATGCTTGGACCGCAGTTCTTCAATGTGCACCTGCTGGTTAAAGCAATGAAGCGCGAGTTCGATCCCAAAAATATTTCCAACCCCCCCTATGCAACAACACCCGATGTTATTTCACCTGATCAGCTTGCGGAGATGACAAAGGTATTGTAGACTTATTGAAGAACCGCTTTGACGGCAACATATTAATATGGAAGGAAAGGATATGTCTGAAGAACAGGGAACCATTGAAAAAATGCTTATGGCAACACAGTTTCGCTTTTTTGACAGCCACGGCCATCCCGGGCTTGAGAAAAAAGGGATTGCAGATCGTCCCGGCTGTATTGATTTCTGGTGCGGTAACACCGTTGTTGCACGGAGCATGATGGGAGCCCGTGCGCTGCTTGGTGACTCAAACCCGACAAAAATCATCTCAAGCGCTGAAGAATGTCCCAACATGACGCCGGAAGTTTTCGTTAAATTTATGGACGATAACAATGTAGAAGGGATGTGCCTGCAGGCTATTCATGGAGTTACCGATCCCTGCCCGGGCTATCCTGAGGGCTGGAAGTGGTATGTGCCGAATGAATATGTGAAGAAAGAATTTATTGATGCATTTCCCGGGCGGTTTACGGCAGTGGGTGGCATCCATGCCCGCTATGGCTCTGATGCGGCCGTGGAAATGGTTGTCTCGGCACATGAAAACGGATTTCCCGGATGCAAGTTTCACACGCCCACCGCAGGCTATCCCAACCAGAAGGAAATGTACCCGGCATATGAAAAAATGGTTGAGCTGGGCTTGCACCTGCAGGTTCATACCGGCGTCGAAGAGCTGCCGGGAACGCGTGCCAAATATCAGGACCCGCTTTATCTCGATGATGTCGGAATGGATTTCCCCAACCTGAAAATACTGCAGCTTCACTGCGGTGTTTTTAACAACCCCATGCAGGGCTTGTGGAATGTTATGAAGTTTGATAATATGTTCACTGATATCACAATTCCGCATCCGACTCTTATGCACTTTAAATATTACTGGGATATGGACCACATGCGGTTCCTCGAGTTTTTCATGCCTGACAAGGTGTTTTACGGCACCGATTTTCCGCTCACGATGCCGGCGTACCGCGCTATGATCGACAACATCATGAATATGCCGCTGAGCATGGAATTCAAGCACAAGCTGATGGGTAACAATTTCAGGAAATTCGTCGGCTGGGAAAGTGAAGCCGGACAGCAGCCGGTTCAGATGTAGCCTGATGAGCACTGGAAAGCGGAGATGGAAAAACAATTCGCATGAAGAGCCGTGCCGGATGTGCGCGTGCCGCGAATATGCAAAAACACACTCTCTCTGTTTGCAGAGAGCGATGTGTCGGTTGATATAACAGGGGTGCTCCCGGCGAACATGCTCGGGAGCGCCCTTTTATTATAGGTTCTGATGTTGCTGGAACGTGAATTCACAGAAAAGGGGGTTGCTTATGGATAAGAGTTTACAGAAATGGGAAGCAGCTATGCAGGAGGATGAAGCGCTCAACGACCGGTTGCAGCGGCTTAATCCCCAGGGCTATCCCGCAACCAAACGGGGAGATTTGTTGGCGCTCAGAATTAAGGGCGGCAAAAATCCTATCGTTGTCAAATGGGATGGCAAATTGATAAAGGTCGAGCGCCGGCAGCCGAAAAACCCGTTTATGGCATGGTCGCTGGATGAAAAAAAATTCAAAGACATATTCCTGTCAGGAAAATTCCCGCCGGTCCTTGTAGAGATGAACAATGACCAGAAAAACATCAAGTCCGGTTGTGATCATCACAACGGCTCGCTGGCATTGAGCTGTATGGTTATGCTGCAGGATTGTACGGAAGGAGGTGGCAAGAGATGAAAAGCTTTTTTACCGATTACGAACCGGAAAAAGTGCTGACGCCACAGAGCGCTCAGGATGTACAAAAAATAATTCAGGATGCAAATCGAAAAAAAACCCCGCTTGTTCCGGTAAGCTCCGGGACCAACCTTCAGGATACACATCTGCCCACCGTTAAGGGCGCTGTTGCCGTCGATTTGTCGCAAATGAAGGGCTGTTACTTCGATAAAATGAACCGGAATGTCGTTGTCGAGCCCGGGGTGACGTTTGCTGATCTTGAAAAGCAGTGTAAAAAGGCAGGCCTCCGGACATTGACCGCCATCGACGTGCCCCGCGAAGCATCCGTACTCGCTACCTACCTTGAAATGATGCCCCTGTACGCATGGCCGAAATATCATCCCTGGGAAATGCTTACCATGGAAGGGTACAGGGCCGATGGGCATCATTTTGCAACCGGACAAATGTCCATGACGCAGGATCGTCCCGATAAATACTCATGGGGCGCCTCGTTTGCACAGGTGGCACGTCTGTTTTGCCAGGCACAGGGAACTCTTGGGATCATTACCCGTGCAGCAGTAACCCTCAAAACAGCTATGCCGAAGTCAGAAGTGCTTTTTATGCCATGCAGAAACAGCGCTCAGACCACTAAAGCCCTCAAAGCCTTTATGGCAACCGAAGAGCCCCAGGAGCTCTTTGCGGTAAACAAAACCTATCTTGCCGAACTGGTTCAGGAAAAAGCCTCTAAAGCAATGGCTCCCTGGACTGTGGTTGTTGTTATCAGAGGCGCAGATGCTGCTGAGATTGCTTACAAAAAGAAAGACATGCAGGCGATTGCACGGCAGGTGAAAGGAACGCTTTCAACAGGCATCAAAGGTGTCTCGAATGTATCGGATGCAATTCTTTCTCAGATACAGTCTCCGGCCGGAAGCGCACTTCATAAAAACAAAAAAGAGTGGGCTCCGGTAGTGACTGTTTGTACTGCCGACCAGGTCCAGACATGCTCAAAGATGTTTCCCGCAAGCTCAGGCGCAATAATGATGCCGCTGCAGGCAGGCGGGTGCTTTTACTATCAGCCTGATATCAGATTCAAAGAAAGTGATATTGATCAGGCGCGGAAAAGCTATGAAAAGATATGTATGCAGATGCTGAAAGCGGGCGTACTGTTCCCCAGGCCTTCGGCACTTATTGCAAAGCAGGTCGCAAAACAGTATCCTGACTATTTTAAACTGCTGAGATCGATTAAAAAGGCCGTTGATCCAAAGAATATCATGAACCCGGGTAAGCTGGGATTATAAAAAGGAGGTGATAGCCTTGACTAAAGAACAATTGCTCGAACTTGCGTTATGCTGTAATAGATGCGGTACGTGCCGCGGGGTTGTACAGGATGCCGTTCCTGATGTTGCCTTTTCAACTCAGTGCCCGTGTGGAATGACTATGCACGGCGCTTACGAGCCATCAGGGCTCATGTATCTTGCCCGGGGCATCGCCCAGGGGGATCTTTCCTGGAATGAGGACCTTGCGAAAGTGCTGTATTCCTGTACCATGTGCGGATATTGTGACGATTTCTGTCAGCGCGGATATCGGCACACGCCCGCAATTACCATACTTGAAGAGCTCAGGCGAATCATTCCTGATAAATTAAAGCCTGCCGCTATTAAAAAGGCAGCCGATACGGTGAAGATACCCAGGAATCATAAGCTTAGCGTTCTTTCTTCCTATGGTGTCAATGATGTCGGCAACAAGAAGGCCGCAACGATTCTTTTCGCCGACAACACCATTATGTCCAATGCGTCCAAGCTGAAGGAACTGGGGTACATCATTGAAAAAAGCGGCAAAAAAGTCAGCTGTTTTATTGAAAAGCCGCTGCCGCCCGTTTCGGCTGCACTTCTCAGCGGCGGATGCCGTGAGCAGCTTGACAGCGCCATCGCTCAAATTGATGAGCAGCTTGACAGCCATGGTGTGAAAAAGGTGATTGTGTACAATCCGGAAAGCCTTTCTGTGCTCAAGCGCTTCAGCAAAAGCGATGCAGAATTCATTTCTATAGCCCGTTTTTGCGCTGATATGCTTAAGTCCAAAAAAGCAAAGAAAAGCAAGTTGCCTGCTGTAACCTATCAGGACCCCTGTCATCTCGGCCGGTATGCTAAAGAGTATGCCGCTCCCCGTGAAATTCTTAAGCGCCTTGGAATCGAGCTGAAGGAGATGTGGAGATCCGGCGCCGATTCGCTGTGCTGCGGAGCCGGCGGCGGTGTCAATACCAACAGGCCCGATCTTGCTAAAAAATATGCAGCAAACAGATGGCAGGAAGCAAAGGCAACCGGTGCAGCGGTTATGGTTACGGCCTGTCCGTTTTGCTATGCCAATTTGAATCAGGGCAAACCGAAAAATTTCAAGATTGTTGATATTACCTCGCTTGTAGCCCAGGCCTATGGCTTCACCGGAAAGGAGGGGAGCAAATGAAAAAAGAAGAACTGATGAAACGCCTCAAAAAGATTGTCGGGGCTGACTGGGTACGGTCCGATGAATTGAGCCGCTTTCATTTCGGCTGTGATGTTATGACACATTTCGGCCAGGGCGCTCTGTATCCGGAAAACCATCCGCTCATGGTTGTTTTTCCTGAAAATGTAAAACATATCCAGGCAGTTATGCGCCTTGCCAACAAAAACAAGATACCTGTTTATGCAGTCGGCGGCGGAACGGTGCTTCTGATAGGCTCTATTCCCGGCAAGCCCAATGTCGGAATAACTTTCGATTTTCATCGTATGCAGGATGTTCATCTTGATGAAGACCGCCTTGCCGTGCGCGCCAAGCCCGGTGCAACCGGACTTCAGGTAAGCCAGCTTGTCCGTGATCAGGATGCAGGCTATCGCCCGTACTTCGGCGGCAGCCCCGGCACCTCGCTCTTTGTACCGTATCAGGTTTTTACCGGCCAGAATAAAATGGCAGGTTATCTTGATGGAATGGGCATAAACTGTGTTACCGGTATGGAGATGGTGCTGCCTGACGGTGAAATTATACGAACAGGATCCATGGCGAACAAGGATGCGCCAGGCTGGCCTCATGGCCCGGGCCCTGCGATCACCTATCTTCCGTTTTTTGCAAATGGCGGGTACGGCATTGTCAGTGAAATGGAATTTCGCTGTTTCCCGACTCCGCCCGAAACGGGCTCGCTCTGGGTGACTTTTAAGACGCTTAGGGAGGCCTGCGAAGCAATGAACGCATTGATTCACAGCGAATATGCATGTGGCGCAACGGTGATGGGGCCGGGATGCTGGACGCACGCTCTGTACTCAATGCAGCACTGGCAGGAGGGAGCGCATTTTGTCAAGGCCACGCAGGATATCAATCTGGTCGGCCTTTCGTTCCGCGGCACTAAAAACAAAGTAAATTATGAACGTAACGCTTCTATAAAGCTCATGAAAAAATACGGCGGCGTGCCGATGCCCGACTGGATGGTTTCCATTCTCGACGGACATGAAGCAAATGCTGCGGGCTGGCAGCAGTGCAACAGCCCCAAAATTTGCGGCACGTTTAACGGCAAGGCTGATTCAGGCGGCATATTCGTTTCCGGCGGCGTGTTCGATACGATGGAGAAACTTGAGCTGTACATGAAGCGCGGCATGGATGAATATCAGGAAGTGTGCCGTGCGAACCCTGAGTTTCTGAATCACCCGCATCCGATTATTCGTCTCTATGCCAGCTGCGGGCAGACATATCTGTCAATGGGCGGTCACGCAAATGCTGCGGGTGAGGTTATATTTGTGCTTGATTTTGCCAGCCGGCAGTTCCTGCCCATGATTGGTGAAATTAAGGCCCGGTTCGGACAAATGGCTGAAGAAATCGGCATGGCACCGCTTGGTGTCGGGCGGGATGCGCGCACCTGGAACGAGTGCCCTGATCATTTTGCCATGGCAAAAATTCTTAAAAATGTTGTCGATCCTAAGGGATTTATGGCACCAGGCGTTTCGTTCCCCATTGAATAAGCGTTTGTACTATATGCTTTCAGCATAAAAAGAGCCCCTTTCATCTGTTTTGCAAAGGGGCTCTTTTATGCATACGATCAGCCAGCGAATTTTCAGGACGGAGAAATAAATGGTTTTTGAATACACTAAAAAAGCTGTATTTTTATGTTGCAGTATTGTTTGCATGGTCTGCACGCCCGCTGCGGCAGGGGTTGGAACCCTGAATGCGGCAGATTATGCTTTTGCAGGTAATTCATATGCCATGCTGGGGTTCAGCCCCGCTGGTATGGTAACCGATGTGTTTACCTTTTCTGAGGGCGGCGATTTTATCGTGGAAAGCCAGCCGGATGGGTCGGGAACATGGCTCTATCTGGGCGGGGTTGTTTTTGCCAGCCATGAGGCTGAAACCGATAACGGCACTACGGTTGTTAAGAAAATATACGGCATAGAGTCAGCTCAGTTCCTTTATGCAATCGATGTCGGCAATCAGGGTCCGATTCCGTACCTCGGTGCGCTTGAAGAGTAATAATGCTTACTTCGCTGTGAGCTATTGACTTTTTACATGCTGTTTGACCCAGGCAGCTGCTTCCGTGCGGGTACGTATTTCACCGGTGCGCTCTTTTTCGTGCAGGGTATTTAATAGGGCCCCGATGCGGGGGCCAGATGCAATACCGGTAATGCGCTTTACATCACTTCCGCTCAGCAGCGGTGTGTACCGCCCTGCCGCTGCCGGCGATGCCAGCAGATTACAGCAGTATGCCGCAGCCTTGCCTGTAATTGACTGATTCTCCTCCGGGTGTGTTTTCTTCTGCAGAAGTGCTGTTTTCGCAAGCGAGAGGACAATGGTTTCCACTGCTGCAGCTTCTGAATCCTTCAAAAACCGCTTTGCCGCATGATCGTATTTCCCCGGGGCCAGGCGTGACAGCTGCATGAATTGATCTGTATGTGCCAATGCTGATGTAAGAATCGTCTGTGCTTTTTTGCCAAGCTTCATGTCTTGTGACGCTGCGGCAGCTATGGAAGCGGCTCGGCAGCTGTTATCTATGCAAGGATCAATAGAGCCGGGCGGCAGACCTGGAGACTGCGCCGCCATGTCACGGCAAAGGGCGGCAAACATGAGCAGCGAGCGGCGCGAAACAGCTTCTTCAATGCTTTCCTCAAGCTGATCGGACAACCAGGTTCTATAGGCGAACATATCACCCGGCGGATCATGGAGAAGTGACTCTACCGCATTGAGAGTCGCAAACCGTGATGGATGCCCGGTCAGCAGCTCTGCAGGACATGCTGTCAGACATTCCTTTATTTTTTCTCCGTTTAGTAATTCATTAAGCAGTCCGGTTTCATAAAGCGTTTCCAGCGTATCAGACGTGTTGGGATAATGCAGCATGGTGAAAAATTCCCGATTAATACGCTCCTGACTTACATTCTTGAGAAGCTGCGCCTTTTTCCGGATAAGCGCGGCGGTATCCGGGTCAACACTGAAATCAAGCTGCCTGCAAAAGCGAAAGGCCCGCAGCATACGCAGCGGATCACGATTAAACGCTTCATTCGAAATAGAGCGTATGAGCCTGCTGCGTATGTCTTTTTTCCCAGCATAGGGATCAAGTATTGAAAGCGGTTTGCCCGGAACAAGCGACCGAACGTTTATAGCCATTGCATTAATGCTGAAATCGCGCTGTTGAAGATCTTTTGATATAGAGCTGTTCTGCATGCGCGCGATGTCTATCGTACAGACTGCGGATGCACCACGACGCGCTGACAGCCGTCTGTGATTGTTGTGCCATGGAATGAGTGTTGCATTGAGGCTTTTTGTCAAAGCGCTGGTGACGGGAATGAAAAAATCGCTTTCGATTACAAAATCGATGTCTTTACCGGTAAAGCGGTCCATAAGCATGTCCCGGACGGCCCCGCCAACAAGATAAAGATCTGTCTGCAGGTCACGCGAAATGTTGACGGCGGCGTCAATAACAGGACTGCTGAAACTTTCCGGATATTTCATGCTTCACACCGGTAATTGATTGTCTGAGAAGGGCTTCCAGCGCTTATAGGGGCTAGGAGCGAATGCGCCATTCAACTGATGCAGCATGTGCATCAAGATCTTCCGAGCGGGCAAGGCGGATAACATCCGGCGCAAGACGGGCCAGCGATTGCGGAGTCAACGAAATCAGGCTTGATTTTTTTGTGAAATCCTCAACGCCCAATGGTGAAAAAAAGCGTGCGGTTCCGCCGGTGGGCAGGACATGGTTGGGCCCTGCTATGTAATCGCCCATTGGCTCAGGCGTATGATAGCCCATAAATACAGCCCCTGCATTGCGAATCGACGGCAAAAGCTGCCACGGATCAGCTACAAAAAGCTCCAGGTGCTCGGGAGCAAAGGCATTTGCCAGGCTGGCTGCCTCATCAAGGGATTCAGCATGAATAACAGCACCGTAGCAGTCCAGAGCACGTCGGGCGATCTCTTTTTTGGGAAGCTGCGAAAGCTGCTTTTCTAATTCAGATGTAACCGATGCGGCAAAGCCGTTGTCGGTTGTGATAAGAATAGAAGAAGCCATTTCGTCGTGCTCGGCCTGTGATAGCATGTCAGCGGCGACCCAGGATGGCTCACCGGTACCGTCAGAAAGAATGCATATCTCGCTGGGGCCGGCGATCATATCTATATCAACTGTTCCGTAAACCATTTTTTTTGCGGTTGCAACGTAAATATTACCCGGCCCGACAATTTTATCAACGGGGGGAACGGTTTCAGTTCCGTAGGCAAGGGCGGCGATCGCCTGGGCCCCGCCAATTTGAAAGATGCGCGATATGCCGCACAGGTCAGCAGCTGCGAGTATGACGGGATCGATGCCCTCGGCGGAGCCGGGTGAAACCATAATAATTTCCTCAACACCCGCAACCATGCCGGGAATTGCATTCATCAAAACCGATGAGGGATATACGGCCTTTCCGCCCGGAACATATATGCCGGCTTTGGCAATGGGCCGTACCAGCTGTCCGAGAATTTCACCGCCTGGGTCTGTGTGTATCCAGGACTGCTGCAGCTGCTTTCTGTGGTATGCTTCAATGCGGTCGTATGCACGCCGCAGAGACTGAGCTGTTTCAGCCGGCACATCAGATACAGCGCGCTTAATTGCTTCAGGAGGAACCGCGATCCGGCTGTGATGCTCAAACTTTTCAGTGTAGTACAGAAGGGATTTATCCCCGTTTTTTTTAATATCGCTGAGTATGGTGCATACCGTGGAGTCAACCTGCTCGGCGATCTCGGCGCCCCGGTTTATGATTTTTGAGAATTGGTCGCGAAAGCCGCTATTGCTGGTGGAAAGTGTTTTCATACGGATAATCCTTCAGTGTGCTGAGGGGTATGTTTTATCATACCGGACCATGCGTTATGCTTTATTTCGGTAAATTTCAGCTCCCAGCGCATTAAGTTTTTTATCCAGGTGCTCATACCCCCTGTCAAGATGATATACTCTGGTGACCGTCGTGGTTCCGCTGGCAGCGAGTCCAGCCAGTATCAGCGATGCACTGGCGCGAAGGTCGGACGCCATTACGGTTGCTCCCTTCAACTTTTTTACGCCGCTCACTATGGCGGTATCGTGCTCTACCTTAATGCTTGCTCCCATGCGGTCGAGCTCTGCAACGTGAATGAATCTGTTTTCAAAAATTGTTTCTTTAATAACTGAGGTGCCCTCAGCAATGGTGCATAGAGTCATGATTTGGGCCTGCATGTCTGTCGGGAACCCGGGAAACGGTGTGGTCGTAATTTGTACGGGCTCAAGTGATCCATTTGTGGTAACGCGTGCGGATTGCGAGTCAATCTCATCAATGTAGAGTCCCACCTCGCGGAGCTTTTCTATGGTTGAGCCCATACAATCAAGAGGGCAGTTTTTTATGCATATTTCACCGCCGGTAATGCCGCCGGCTACCAGAAGGGTGCCTGCTTCAATGCGATCGGGCATAACCCTGTGCGAAAGCGGTTTGAGGCCGGATGATCCGGTAATAACGATTCTATCGGTGCCTTCTCCGTCGATGGCCGCCCCCATATTTTTCAATGCTTTTGCCAGGTCGACAATTTCCGGCTCGCGTGCTGCATTTTCAATAGTGGTTACCCCTTCGGCAAGCGTAGCGGCCATCATTACATTTTCTGTGCCGCCGACAGTAGGCATGTCAAACAGAATATGAGCGCCTTTCAGCTTCGGGCAGGACGCGCTCACGTACCCCTGGTCTATTTCAATGCGTGCGCCCATTGCCTCAAGCGCCTTGGTGTGAATATCAACAGGGCGAAGGCCGATTGCACAGCCCCCGGGCAGCGACACCCGTGCCTCGCCGAAGCGTGCCAGAAGAGGGCCGAGCACGAGGAATGAGGCCCGCATCGTCTTGACAAGCTCGTACGGCGCCTCACAGCGGCTTATGTTGGTTGTGTCAACAACAAGATCGCTGCTGCCGCTGAGGCCGCACCCCAGATGTGACAGCAGACTTTTCATTGTTGTTATGTCGCGAAGATCCGGTATGTTGGAAATGTGATGCCGCCCATCGGTAAGAAGCGTTGCGGCGATGACGGCCAGTGCGGCGTTTTTAGCACCGCTTACTGCAACTTCCCCTGAAAGCGGTTTCCCGCCGTTAATAACAATTGTGTCCACCGTAGCTGTAAACCCTCCTGTCAGGTAGCAGCGCCCGCTTCGTTGTAAATGCTTTTAATTTTCTTATCACGCTCCTGTTCAAGAAATTTTATTTCATCGTATAAATGAGGGTCGCCTTTCAGCAGAATTTCTTTTTCGGCTATTTTTGCTTTATACTCTTTTTTGATTTCGGCAACACGGCCTTTCTGATCAGCCGTGAGACGGGCCTCATTATCGTCAATGCCCATTTTTTTCATTTTTTCCATAGCTATGTCATAGCTGCTTTTGATACCGGTCATATCGCTGCCTCCCAATTTATCCTTGCGTAAACACTGTAAACGTTATATTGTATAACACTGTAATAATCAAGTTTTTTCATTACCTTAAAAGAAATAATCGGCCTTTTTTACAATTTTCAGTGCGGTTGAAACAGCTCGTCAATCAATGCCATGGCTAAATTATCTGACAGCTTGAAGATTAAATTAAAAACAATTATCAGCGATGACTATGAAGAGTGCCGGTTTGTTGTCGCTGCAGCGCAGCTTCTGACCAATAAGATTCATGAAATTGCAAAGATGCAGGAGGCGGATGCAGAGTTCGAAGCGCTGCGTGACTCCATAGGAGAAATAGGGGTTCTTATAAGCAATGCAGAGCAGCGCCTTCAGGAGGCTGAGGACTGCTACACAAAGCTCGTAGAAGCACTTGCCGATGAAAAGCCAGCCGATACGGATCGCCGGTAGCAGGGTGTGAGATGAGAAATAAGGGGGTTTTTATGGATCTTATAACGGGATTGCGCCAAAGAAAAACCATACGCTCATTTTCGCAGCAGGCAGTTCCCCGCGAAGTTATAATGGATATACTTACCGATGCTCATTGGGCACCGTCATCATCGAATCAGCAGCCCTGGCATTTTCATGTTGTTACGGGAAATGTGCTTGATCAGCTATGTGAGGCGATTAAAACTGTTCACAGCGACCGGAAAAAATCATACGACCCGTCCAGAGGGCGGACGGTTCCTGAGATGTTTACGCAAAGAACAAAAGCGCTTTTCAGGGAGATGAAGCCCTATATTCAGTCGATGCAGCTTGACAATCGGGCATTTGTCGAGGGAGGTTCTTTTCGTTTCTATGAAGCCCCGGCTGTTGTTTTCCTCAACATGCATAAACAGCTCCCCGGCAGCAGGCTCATGGACATCGGTATGGCGGCAGAGAACCTTATGCTTTCGGCCTGTGCGCGCGGCCTGGGGACCTGCGCAATAGCATTGACGCTCATGTATGAGGATGTTATACGCCAAGCGCTTTCAGTGTCTGATGAATACAATATTGTCTTGTCTGTTGCTATCGGATATCCGGATCAGGGAAGCCCCATAAATGATTTCCGCTCCTCCCGGGTTGATTTGAGCGAGTGCGTCACCTGGCACGGACTCCCTGAATGAAAGCCCGGCTAGTGCCGGTGATTTGAAAGAGCAAACGGACACTGCCGTTAGCGAGAAACGGAGCGCCCCGGCGGTTTTTGCCACTACGATTCCTTGTCCGGGTTTTCCACAAACCCGGAATACTCTTCGAAGCTCATAAGCATATCGACCTCATCCTCGTGGGACAGTTCCATCTCGACAATCCAGCCGTCGCCATACGGGTCGTGGTTAATGATAGTGGGGTCTTCTTCGATGTCATCATTGACGTTGACTACCTTACCGCTCAGAGGTGCATATATTTCAGAGAGCATATTTTCGCCTTCGATTACGATGAAAGCATCGAACTGCTCATGCTCCTCATCCACGGCGGGCAGCTCTACAAAAACTATATTCCCAAACTGCGATTGTGCATAATCCGTTACACCTATTCGAACTATGTTGTTTTTGTACACTTTAACCCACTCGTGCGTTTTCGTGTAGACTAATTCTTCAGGCAGCATAAGTTCTCCTAAATTGAACGAGGATAATAGACACATCCTTTATGTATATGCTATGATATGACAATTTAAAAGACAAGTACGGTTCCTTGTCAAGAAAATTATTGATAAATTTTCAGACCCCAGGCGATCACTGTAATAAAACAGCAGCACATTCAGCGGAGATTAATTATGC
This sequence comes from uncultured Thermodesulfobacteriota bacterium, assembly GCA_964621615.1. Classification (GTDB taxonomy): domain Bacteria; phylum Desulfobacterota; class WTBG01; order CAIYCZ01; family CAIRTM01; genus CAZUMW01. The sequence continues at coordinate 160,311 of CAZUMW010000004.1, read as the reverse complement.
GCATAACCATACTAGGGTCCGGGACGTGTGTACCATCTTTGCGCAGATCATCTCCCGGCCTTCTGCTGCAGTCGGATGCAGCCAATATATTATGTGATACCGGTCCGGGGACGCTGCGTCAGCTTTTGCATACCGGAAAAACCATTAATAACATTGACGGGATAGTATACAGCCATTTTCATGTTGATCACACGGCTGATCTGGTATCGTTTATTTTTGCCTCAAAATACGCTCACGGAATATCGCGTGACCGGGATTTAACCATCATGGGCCCCCCAGGGCTTTGTGATTTTTATGAGAGCCTTACAAAAGCATATGGACCCTGGATTGTCCCTGAGCAGTTTTCAATTAACTGGATTGAAATGGGTTGCGAAACCGCATCATATTTCGATCTGAGCGTTACAAGCGCACCGGTTCAGCACGCTGAGCAAAGCATGGCGGTCAGGTTCCGGGATGCCGGGGGCCGCGCAGCTGTATATTCAGGTGATACGGACTATTGTCCGGAAATTGTACAGCTGGCAAAAAATGCTGATGTATGTGTGCTTGAGTGTGCCTTTCCTGATACGATGCGGTGCCCGGGCCATCTCACCCCTTCCCTTGCAGGCAGAGTTGCACGGGAAGCAGGCTGTAAAAAGCTTGTTCTGACGCATTTTTACCCCCCATGTGACGATGTTGATATAGAAGCAGGTGTAAGGAATCACTTTCCGGGTGAGGTGATATTGGCAGAAGATTTGATGAGCATAGACATATAAATTATGCTGCGCATATTCGGGCACGGTGTTGTCTCTGTTTACGACCGGCATTGGCGGCTGCCGTAATAGTATTCTGCACATTATATATGAATTAAAACAATCTCAATATATATGACAATGGCACAAAATAGCCCGCTGCTTATTACCGGCGGAAGCGGTTTTTTAGGCTGCGCGTTAATTGAGTCGGCGCTGGGAACGGGCGCGGCTGTTGCCGCTACCTTTTGTTCCAATACATTTTCGCACCCCTACGCGAAAGCCGTTTACTGTGATATAACTAATACAAACAGTGTTCTGCAGGCTGTAAAAGCGGTAAAACCCTGTATCATTATTCATGCAGCAGCTGTATCGTCCCCGAATGTATGTGAGATCAATGAATCTCGCGCGTGGGCCGTTAACACTGAAGGAACCGCAAACATACTTGCTGCTGCAAAAGAATCGAAAAGCCGGGTTGTTTTTATTTCTACGGATCTGGTTTTTGATGGGTCATCGGGACAGTACCGGGAAACAGACATCCCCGGTCCGGTTAGTGTGTACGGGCGGACTAAATATGAGGCGGAACGGCTGTGCCTGTCAGCGGATTGTGACAACGTTGTTGTGCGTATCAGCCTGCAGTACGGGATAAAACACGGCAGGGCAGCATCGTTTACCGGCTGGATTGTCAGTCGTCTGCAGCAGAACATGCAGGTTCCGCTTTTTACTGATGAGTACCGCTCGCCCTGCTATGTTGTTGATACGGCACGCGGCGTTTTGTGCGCTGCACAAAATGCACGCACCGGTGAGGTGCTGCATCTTGCCGGGCCGGAGCGTATAGACCGGTACGGCTTCGGTAAAATTGTGGCCTGTGCGTACGGATATCCGGAATACCTTTTGCAGCCTGTAACGCGTGCACAAAAGCAGGAAGCGGCTCCGCGCCCCCGTGATGTGTCCTTTGATATAACAAAATTTGTTGATTTATTCATGTTCAAGCCAAGGAGTGTGTATGAGGGTGTGTATGATATGTTCAGTAAAGACAAAAAAGCGCATTAGTGTTTTAATACTAAGTATTCTGTGCGTGCTGCTTGGCGCACCATATGCTGCAGCGGACGGGCGGACAATACAGGCAGCTATTGCACCGCAGAATATAAAGCAGGGAAGTGCCGGGCGCGTGTCGGTTCGCTGCCGGCAAGAGCCGAGCAGCGTTTCATTTGTGTGGGCTGAACATGAATTCTTGTGTTATCAGGACATTGCCGATCCCCTTCTTTTTATAGGTATAGTGCCGGTTGATATGGACGAGCAGCAGGGCAGGAAAGCGATTTCTGTCACAGCCATGTTCTCTGACGGTACCAAAGAGTCACGGGAGTGTTTTTTTTATGTGGCCAAAGAGGATTTTCCCGTACAGCGGCTGACGCTTCCCGAGTCGCAGGTAACGCTCAGCGAAAAAAACCTTAAGCGCTACCACCATGAGCGCGGTCTTGTAAAAAAAGCATTCGCACGGGGGGCAGACGATAAAATATGGTCAGGGGGGTTTATGCAGCCGGTCAAGGGGCGTATTTCAACGCCTTTCGGGGTCCGCCGGTTTTTAAATGGAAAGCCGCGCAGCTCTCATTCAGGCATTGATATTGCGGTCCCGAAGGGTACGCCGGTTGCCGCGGCTGCACGCGGTAAAGTGGCGCTGACCGGAGATCATTTTTTTTCCGGCAACTCTGTTTTTATAGATCATGGCATGGGTATTTTTACCATGTATTTTCATTTGTCATCCATTGACGTGCAGCCTGGTGAGCGCGTCGACATCGGACAGACTATCGGAAGGGTGGGATCCACCGGCCGATCAACCGGCCCGCACCTTCACTGGGGCGTGCGCGTACGCGATCAGCGTATTGACCCGCTGTCGCTCATTTCACTTTTGCCGGCATCCGGCCTGAGCCGAAAAAAAGCTGATGGCGGGGGGGCCTCATGAGCGCCTCCAGACATCCGGTGATGCTGTGCCAGCCTGATGGTCATAAATCCTGCGGTGCGTGCTGCGGCCTTTACAACTGGAGGGACCACTCTCGTGAAGCTCTTGCCGATATTCTTGAAATGCAGACCGGACTTTTTTTTTCGCTCAAAGATTATTCCGGTTTTGAGGGTTATCGCACGCGCCGCAATGCGCTGATACGCAACACCAGGCTTTTTGATACGATATATAACTGTGAATTTCTCGGGTTTATCGACTCCGGGAAAAACCGTATCGGATGTATGCTGCATCCTGAAGTTACCGGGGATTCCTCCCTTCGAAACCACTGTTTTTACGGTGCTAAAATATGTAATGAGCATTTTTGCCCAAGCTTTTCCTGTCTGACGACTGCCCAACAAGCGGCTGTCGTCAACGCGGTGCATGACTGGTATGCCTATGGGCTGGTTATAACCGATATTGATTTTGTGAAGGACTATTTCACGCACATCGAAAATAGAATCGGCGAAACGATAAAGCAGGAGCGGCTCAGCGATCCAGGGGTTGTAAACGCGCTTGAGGAATATTTTGCACTGAAAGTAAGCTGGCCGTTTAAATCATCTGATAACCGGCTTGGAAAGTACTATTTTTCCGAGGCTGAGTATCATGTGGCCCGAATAGATTATGAACAGCGATGGGGAGTTCCGGTATCTCCCTATGATCGTATTCTCGTAAGCCTTGAGTCCGCTCTGTCCTCAGAGGCTGAGCTCAGGCAGGCGGAGAAAATTATTGAAGATGCTATGCGCAGATTTGTTACTGCATATACAGCGCAGGAGCAGACTGCGTCGTAAGCGCAAACAAAAACGCGGACGGTTACCCGATGAGTATTGTTATAGCACCTGCACGTTTTATATTATTATGTATGGCGGTTTCAATTTTCATTATGGATACCGCCGCAGGCTCCGATAATTCTGCTGCAGCCTCAGGCAATGAGCAGCCTGCACAGGAAAATCATCGCTACCTGGAAACAGGCGGGGCATCGGATCTCGTATACAGGGTGACCATTGCATATGGCAGGCAGGTTACCGTTACATCGCTGCATGACACCGAGCGGGTAGTTAAAATATGCTCTTATAACGGCGATACCATCAGCTGGGATTTTGATTCGCATGATGTTTCTATTTACGGTATGCGCAAAAATAACACATTGATACTGAAAGGTACCAGCCACGGCACGGCCGTTGATAAAAGGTTCACCATAGATGACAGCCCCTGGTACCAGCCGGGAACATATTGCTTCAGAAATTTTGTCAATAGCAATGATGATACAATATCATTCTGGATGGTGCGGCGCGATATTCTGAAGCCTGAGAAAATGCAGGCAAAAAAAGAAGGCCTGCAGACAATCCGTATACAAAACGAGAGCATACCGGCACAGAAGGTGCGCGTACGCCTTTCAGGTGTCAGATCGATTTTCTGGCACGGTGATTACTGGTTTAGAAAAAAAGACGGCCTGATGCTTCGCTATCGGGGGACCACCGGCCCGCCGGGAAGCCCTGAAAAAACGATCACTTTTCTGGAATGAACCAATGTCCAAGGGCATCTATGCATGAGTACCGTTAGAATACTGAAAAATTTTACGGATAATTATTGTTATATCATCGAGCACAGCGGTGCGGCTGTTGTTGTCGACCCGGGTGAGCCGCAACCGGTCGTGCAGGCCCTCAGAGCCGGAAAGCTTGAGCTTAAGGCGCTGCTGATTACCCATGCACATTTTGATCATTGCGCCGGGACACAGCAGCTTAAAGATATGTGCGGATGCAGCGTTTTTGGATATGACAGTGAAAAATTGCCGTTAATAGACCGCTGTGTTGCACACGGGGACAGTATCGAAGCGTGCGGGCTGCCGTTTACGGTTTTAGAAACCCCGGGGCATACCAGAGACCATGTCTGTTATTATATGGCAGACCATGAAGCGTTCAAGGGAGGCGCCGTTTTTACGGGTGACACGCTTTTTTCCGGCGGGTGCGGTCGCATCGCAGGAGGCACGGCCGCAGAGCTGTATGACTCGCTGCACAGGCTCGCAGAACTGCCCGGAAACACGAAGGTATACTGCGGACACGAATACAGCCTTGCAAACTACATGTTTGCCGCTTCAGTTGAACCTGAAAACGATTCTGTACGCAAAAAGCTTGCTGAAGTCCGCGACGCTGCAGATGCAGGAACGCCGACGGTCCCGACGACGCTGAATGAAGAGCTCTCGCTGAATATTTTTCTGAGAACAGCTGATGATGATCTTAAAAAAGCTATCGGCATGAGCGATGCATCAGCTGTGGATGTTTTTGCCGAGCTGCGCAGACAAAAGGATGTTTTTGCATAAAAATTATATTGGTGGGAAGAGCGGTGCTTGGAGCCATTGCCGGTGATATTATCGGTTCTGTTTATGAGGTGAGACCGGTAAAATCAGCTGATTTTCCTCTTTTCTCCCCCGCCTCCCGGTTTACCGACGATACGGTATTGACTGTCGCCGTTGCAAGCGCGATTATGGGTAATAAAGATTATGGTTCGGCACTCAGGCTGTACGGAAGGCGCTATCCCGGCGCAGGGTATGGGGGCAGGTTTTATCGGTGGCTTTTTTCAGATGAATGCACTCCATATAATAGCTGGGGGAACGGTTCAGCCATGCGGGTTTGTCCGGTAGGTTTTGCCTGTAAGACCCCGGATGCTGTGCTGGAAGAAGCGCGTAAAAGCGCTGAAGTAACACACAATCACCCCGAAGGAATACACGGGGCGCAGGCTGCCGCGCTGGCTGTTTTTATGGCATTCAGTGGTTTTGATAAAAGCCAAATAACAGATAAGATCGAACGCATGTTCGGATATAATCTCCGCCAGCCGCTTGATGAATTGAACTACCACCGGCTACAAGCCGGTGGATTCAGTTTCCCGCTGAAGCGGGCTAAAGGAAAAACACATAACTACAAAAATTCTCCTGAGGGTAAGCACCCTATATGAACAGCAAGTTCTGAGCCAATAATCATTCTTCGCCTAAAGGCGAGGGTTTTAAACCCCGAAGGAGACAATAAGACCCGGATACGCTTTTGACGTATCCTGCAGGGGATCTGTCCCGCAGGCTATACGGGCATTTATCGAATCCGGGGATGTGGAGGATGCGATTCGCAAGGCTGTCTCACTTGGCGGGGACAGTGATACGCAGGCGTGTATCGCCGGAGGAATTGCCCATGCCTATTACAAAGCTATACCGCCGCATATATCCGATCAGGTTCGCGCGCGACTTCCGAATGAATTTCTTAACATTATAGATGCTTTCACCGATACATTTATTGAATTGCACTAGGTTCAGTATTGATTCAGACAGGGAGCTCCCAGGTGGACAGTAAGCGAACAGCTGCCGAACCTCCTTCCATTGCTGAGGTTGTCAAGGGGATTGATGAGGTTTCTACGCTGCCCCGCGTAATGCAGCGAATCCTTGATATCGTTTCCGACCCAAATTCAGGGGCAGGGGATCTTCAGGATATTCTTCAAACTGACCCGGCTTTAACCGCAAAGCTCCTTCGTATTGTTAATTCGACATATTACGGCTTGCGCGAGAAAGTAGGCAATGTGAAGCGCGCAGTTGTTTTTCTCGGCTTTAAAACGGTTAAACATATCGCTGTTGCCGCATCGGTGTGTGATCTGTTCCAGTCTGATGAGTCAATAAAGAGCTATTCGCGCAATCAACTCTGGAGGTACTGTGTGGCTGTTGCCGTATGCTCCCGCTCCATTGCGCTGCGCGCCGGATTGAACATAACCGAAGAAGTGTTTACCATGGGTATTATGCATGACATCGGTATAATTATAGAGGATCAGTATGTCCACGACGCATTTGTGCAGTGTATAGAATCACCTGTTTTTGATGAAAGCGGCCTGGTTGAAGCAGAGCTGCGCCATCTCGGCTTTCACCATGGCCGCCTTGGCTCTCAGGTTGCCCTTAGGTGGGGAATAGCTCCTGATATCGCCAAGCCGATGGCATACCACCATGACCCCTCTGCTGCACCTGAGCAGCACAGTCTGGGCGCGGCTATTCTGTACCTTGCAGATGTATTGTGCGCTGCAAAAAAGATAGGCTTCGCACCCTGTCCACGTATCGAGAAATCGCAGATGAATTATGCATTGGATATACTCGGCTTTAACCGGGATGATGTATCGCTTATCCTCAAAGATATGACCGCCGAAGTTGAAAAAGCACATGAGCTGTTTGTTTTGTGACCGGGGGGATGCACGTGGATCTTGAGCAGTTTCTTGAAGAGGAACGGTCAGTCATCGAGAGCATTGATGTCTGTGACTGCGTTGCCGGCTTCTGCAGCGGGTTTTGCTGCTGTCAGGCTGCGGTGACGGACACGGGGGGGCGTGCCGTTTCGTCAACATCCCGGTTTCCCGATCAGGTGCTTGAGCACTGTTTTGCGACCGATAACAGCATCGCAGAGGCCGGTAGCTGCTTTTTTCACATAAACCACCTTTCTGTATCAGTATGGATAAGCACTATCATTGTCGATGGTTTCCATCAGGGCTTTCTGATAGTTTGTTTTGACCAATGCCGCAACAGCGCCGAATGCGGACAATCAGATATCATTTCATCCATTGAAAGGTTTTGCGCAGGCCCGCTGTCATCATACGTGCGGCTGTATTGGTCGCGCTTTGAGACTGAGCAGCGCTGTTCGCAATCGACAGCTCAGCTGCGCCATGCAGAAAACTCTTTGCGCGTACTGCGGGAACAGCAACACGATATTCTTGAGGAAAATATACGTCAGCGCGAAGAGCTGGAAGAAATCAACGAGCAGCTTATTGCGCATAAGCAGCAGCTTGAAGAGTACGGGCGATCCCTTGAAGAAAAGGTCAATGAGCGGACCCGCGAGCTCCAAAGGGCTAAGGAGCGAGCAGAGGAATCTGACAGGTTTAAGTCGACGTTTCTGGCAAATATGTCACATGAAATGAGGACACCGCTTAATGCAATTCTGGGGTTTGTTGAAGTGGTTCTCGAGGAGCCGCTGTCCGAGGAGCAGAAACAGTATCTGCACAAAGTAACGCGCGGCGGCCAGCACCTGCTGGATCTTCTTAACGATATTCTCGACCTTTCAAAGCTCGAAGCGCGGCAGATGCAGATTGAGCTGATTCCGGCATCTCTTGACCATTTGTTTTCCGATATCCAGTCAAGCGCGACAACGCTTGTCGTGCGGGATGAAAAAAATGTTGAGGTGCGGCAGCGTCGCGACCGGTGCATAAGCAGCTTTATAATGTGTGATCCCCGCAGCCTTTTTCAGATTATGAATAACCTTGTGAGCAATGCTGCGAAGTTTACCGAATCGGGATATATTGAATACGGGGTTAGGCCGCACGACGGTAATATGTTGCTTTTTTATGTTGCCGACACCGGTATCGGCATACCGCTTGATAAACAAAAGCTTATTTTTGAGTCATTTCAGCAGGCTGACAATTCTACGACGCGCAAATACGGGGGTACCGGGCTCGGGTTGACAATAACAAAAAATCTGGTTGAATTAATTGGCGGTTCCATATGGATCGAATCAGAACCAGGAAGGGGATCGACTTTTTATTTCACTATACCGTATGCGCCGTCGGAGCAGCCCGAAGAAGCGAAAGACCGGTCCGGAGATGCTTCAGAGCTCCCTGTCTCCTGCACAGCATCGCCCGGCAGCGTGAGCATATTGCTTGTTGAGGACAACCCTGACAATCAGCTTCTTGCAAAAACTATTTTAGAGAAGCAGGGATATCGTATAACAGTTGCAAATGACGGCATTGAAGCCATTGAAGCGTTCCAAAAGAGCTTAAATTCGCTTACATTGATACTAATGGATATGCAGATGCCGAAAATGGGAGGCCTTGAGGCAACAGCTCACATACGTCAGCTTGAGAAAGCAAACAGCGGCCCAAAGATACCCATAATCGCCCTGACGGCCGGCGCAATGGAAGGAGAGCGCGAGGAGTGTCTAAAGGGCGGCTGTGATGATTATCTTGCAAAGCCCATTAAAAAGCAAAAGCTTCTTTCCGTGATACAGCAGTATGCCTATATAAAGTGAAGTGTGCCGCAGGATGAAAAGCAGTACAGATATTACACAGGATACAGGACGCTGAGCGTATGGGAGATAAGATTGTTGTAACAATAGATGCAGATCTTGAAGATATCGTTCCGGTATTTCTGGCGACCAAAGAAAAAGATATCAAAAAAATGCATGATGCCCTTCTTGCTGGTGATTATGAAACGATACGCCTTACCGGGCACAGCATGAAAGGCTCCGGCGGCGGATACGGATTTGATACAATAAGTGAAATAGGAAGGCGCATAGAACAGGCCTCTCTTGCACAGAACAACAATGATATTGAAGACAGCATTAAAGAGCTTGACTCGTATTTGAAACGTGTTGAAGTTGAGTATGAGTAACGAGAGATTACACTCTGCTGTATGCGCGAAGCGCAGTGTGAGGGGTGAAAGTGATTTGACGCTCAGGCAGTCAAGTGAACCTGCATCATACAGTGATACATTATTTTTTTGTGACACGCCACAGGCAGTCTGCAAAGTAACCGAGGTCATCGGTGAAGACGCCAACCGTTTCAAAACCGCATTTGTATGCGAGCCTTTCCAGAGAGTCGATGCTGAATTTGTAGGATGATTCAGTATGAACCGGCTCACCCGCATGAAAAGAGAAGCATTGTTTCAATTCTTTTATGGGTACCCTTTGATCATGGCTGCTGACAAGAAAGCTGTGCACCGCTTGTGATACCGCATCCCAGGTGCTGTAGTAGCGAAAAGTGTCTGGGTCGAAATTGCCTCCCAGCTCCCGGTTAATCCTGCAGAGGATATTTTTATTGAAGCTTTCAGTGATTCCTTTGCTGTCGTTATAGGCGCACACTATTGTGTCGACGTTTTTTATCAGATCAAAACCTATAAGTACCAGGTCGCCGCTATTTATAGATTTATAAAGATTTTGCAGAAAGTGCACCCGTTCGTCTGGAGCAAAATTGCCTATGCTTGAGCCGAGAAACAGCACGACATTCTGGTGATAGTTTTGAGAGGAGAGCCAGTGGAGCCCGCTGAAATAGTCCGAGATAATCCCTCTGACAGCGATGTGTCCGTGTGTCTGTGACAGGTTTTCTGTCAGTTCATCGACGCTGCTTTGTGAAATATCGATCGGGACATACCGAAATGTGAAACCGCTTTCTGTAAGCGTATCGAGAAGCGTTTTTGTTTTCTTCCCGTCTCCGGAGCCGAGCTCAATCAAATTGAAATGTTCGTCGGTAATATGTTCTGAAATGCAGCTGCCGTAGCTTTCAATTATTTCCAGCTCGCATCGTGTTGGGTAATATTCGGCAAGGTCGGTAATTTCACCAAAAAGCCTGCTCCCCTGTTCATCATACAGAAAGCTGCAGGGAATGTTTTTTTGAGCGGAGGACAGCCCTCGTAACACGGCTGACGAAAATGAGTTATCGGTTTTTCCGTTTTCATGCTTGCGCGGAATTACTGCCGAGCTTTTCATACACACCCCCCTCATATTGACTTTGGTTATCTGCAGGGAACGAAATTAACCCGCTGCTTCTCGCGCTTAAGCGTTTCGTCGAGAGTACGCGACGTTCTCATAATGTCATCCTCCGTGTTCGAGCGCCCAAGAGTGAAGCGTACGCTGCAGTGGGCATCCGTTTCAGACAGCCCCATGGCAAGAAGCGCATGTGACGGATCCGATGAGCCGGCCTTGCATGCTGATCCTGATGAAAAATAAATGCCGGCCTGCGCCATTGCAAGCACGACCGATTCCCCTCTGTAGCCGGGCAAAACGACGTTCAGCGTGTTCGGCAGGCGGTCATGCCTGTGCCCGTTTAAGCGCAGGGACGGAACTGCATGCCCGATTTTTTGTTCAAGCATATCGCGCAGGGATCTGATTCCGGACATGTCCGCGAGAATCTGCGGCAGAGCTTCGGCAGCTTTTCCGAAGCCAGCTATGCACGGAACGTTTTCCGTTCCCGATCGTATTCCATATTCCTGACCGCCCCCGTGAATAAGGCTTTCTATATTGACGGTTTTTGCAATATATAGAGCCCCTGCGCCTTTTGGCCCGTAGAGCTTATGCGCCGATACACTGAGAAGATCCACATTCAGTTCCTGGACATCAACAGGAATTTTTCCGAACGCCTGCACAGCATCGGTATGGAAATACGCAGCGCTGCTTCGGGCAATAGCTGCAAGCTTTTTTATCGGCTGTACGGTTCCTGTTTCGTTATTGGCCATCATCAGCGTGACAAGGCAGGTCTGCGGAGTAAGCGCATGGCGCAGGTCATACGGGTCAATTTTGCCGGTGCTGTCAACCGGCAGCCGTGTTATCGTAAAGCCGCGATCCTCGAGCCAGTCACAGGCGTTGAGCACGGACGGGTGTTCTATGACGGAGGTGATAATATGAGTATTGTTTTCTGATGCTGAAAAGGCTGTTCCTTTAATGGCAAGGTTGATTGCTTCGGATCCGCCGCTGGTAAAAATGATGCGCCGGGCGGTGCAGTTCAATGCATTTGCCACAAGGCGCCTGGCATCATCTATGATTTTCCGTGACATGACACCGGCAGTATGGATGCTCGACGGGTTACCGTACATACGGTCATGCACAGCTGTCATTGCCTGCAGGGATTCTTTCGAAAGAGGGGTTGTTGCATTATGGTCGAGGTACACTTCGGTGCTGATTTCGCGTTTATCATGTTTAACGCCGAGCCTTTCGGGCGTTATTCTTTGGGTGTTTATTGTTACTCTGTTGCCGTCTGTGTTATCTCGTTTTATGTCGCACAGAAGGCATTTATACACAGGGAATCCGGAAATAGGGTCATATTGATGTATGTCGGTGATGATATTGATATTTGTATCACGCCATGCCCTGGGCCCAACGGGAGAGCCGCAGGCGTGGTTTGCGTCAACAAACCCCGGAGCGATATCATCGCTCAGATGAGCCCGCATCGCAACTTCGCCGCGGGGGGATAGGATGCGGACTTTTTCACCGTTGCGTATTGCACGATTTTCGGCATCACTGGTGTTTATGGTGACAACGGGTTCCGGATGCTCACGGTTTAAATTCGAAATACCGTGATGCTGCGTGTGAAAGCTTGTACGAGTACGGGAGCCCGAGTTAAATACAAGCGGATAATCAGATAGCATGTCACCGCGGGACAGGGGGCCTTCCTGCGGTTCGGTATATTCGGGCAGGGGTGCATACCCGTGCTCTTCGAGTATGTGCGATGCAAATTCAAATTTTCCGCTCGGCGTGTCAAAGCCTGGTTTGCCGTCTGCTCTGAGGAGCCCTTTCTCCCATTTGCGAAACTGCATAATAGGTGTGTCTATCGACGCTGTGCCGCCGTTTTTCCGTACGTCATCGCATGTAAACCCGGATCCTTCGAGAACATGTGAGAGAAGCTCTGTTTCTGTCTGCGGGTAAAGATGCCCGTAGCCGAGATGCTTAGCGAGCGTGGACATAATGAAAATATCACTTCGGGATTTGCCGCGCGGTGAGATCATTCGCTCACGTATCCGGAACATATTGCCGTAGACCATATATGACTCTGTTTCATAATACGTGCATGCCGGAAGAACGATGTCCGCATAGGCTGCGTCTGCTGACAGCTGGCGATCTATGCATACGAGAAAGTCAAGCTCGCTGAGAGTTTTTTGCCAGAGGTGTGCATTCGGCCAGGATGTGGTTATTGAACTGCCCTGAATGATCAGAGCTCGTATTTTGTATGGTATCCCCTCAAGCACAGATTCCGGCAGCCCCATGGCATGAGCCTCGTTCCGGTACGCACTATATACCGGAAAGCGATCCTCGCCGATTCGCGCAGCTCCCTGTGGAGGTGCAACGTGCCCGCCCCTGTTGATCGGAAAGAAGCTGCCCGGCATGTGAAAACAGCGCCCACCGGGAACGTCGAGCTGGCCCGCCAGAGCCCACAGGGAAAGCGCAGCCCGTATAGACTGAACGCCGCAGTTACTGTATTCCAGACCTGTGTACATGAGCTGGGAAGCACCGTGAGCACCGGCGATTCGACGGGCTGCAGAGCGGATGGTTTCTGCCTGGATACCGGTGATATGTTCAACAGCCTGCGGACTAAAGTGCTGCGCGTAGCGGGCAAAATCGGCAAACCCTGTCGACCAGTTTGACACAAATTGCTCGTCATAAAGCTCCTCTTCAATCAGCACGCTGATCATGCCCAGGGCAAGTGCACCGTCTGTGCCCGGGCGAACGGGAATCCATTCTGCATCGGTAAGGTGTGCTGTTTCGGTTCGCCTGGGGTCGATCACAATAACTTCTGCCCCGCGGTTTTTTGCATTCAGTATTCGTTTCATGTCAACAGGAGGGAGATCTGTTGCGGGGTTTGTGCCCCAGACAACGATGAGCTCGGAATTTTCCAGGTCGTTGAACATATCGATGAGCATCTTACCGCAGGTAACATGGGGGGCGATCATACCATAGGCAACATAACACAGCGCACCAACCCCCATGGTGTTGGGTGACCCGAACGGAAACAGGATACTGCTTGCAGATGACACCGCAACCCCCTTTGGCTGAAAGATATCACAATATGCCGGCTCAAATGTTCCGACACCGGTGTATACCGCTGCTGCTTCAGGGCCATGAGCAGCTTTTATTGCCTGTAGCCTGGTGGTGATTATTCTGTAAGCTTCATTCCATGAAATAGGGGCAAAAGCATAGGATCCTTTTTTGCCGGTGCGCTTCAGCGGGGTGAGCACCCGGTGTTCAGAATAGATGATGTCAGGGCTGTGCTCACCGAGCGTGCACAGCATTCCCATTTCAGAGCTCTCATCAGGACGAACGCGCACAATGTTGCCGTCTTTGTCATAAGATGCAACGATCCAGCAGCCTGCGCTGCATATACCGCATATTCCGCGTTTTACAGTTGATTCCATAATACTGTCAGCTCTATATGGGCGAATTCCGGGAGGGGACTGGATTTTTTTGTGCACGGCGGTGCTCTGTATGTTTTCTTATTTGACAGAATAAAACCCAGCGTATATAAGTCAAGAGTTGAAAAAAACAAAACATTTATTCTAGATATATTTTTACTATGTAAATCATTAAAATATATATGTTAATACAGGAGGTAAATACCTATGAAAAAATGGACACAGGAAGCAGAGCAGGCGTTGCAGGAGCTTCCGCTGCCACCGATGCTGCAGCGATATGCACGGTTTGAGTGCGAGCGAATTGCAAGAAATCAAGGGCTTGATACAATAGGGATTGAAACCGTACGCACGGCGGATAAAAATTATGATCGTGCGATCGGCCGTGATGTCATGAGAAAGCTTAGAGCCATGGTCAGGGGTGAGCTTGAGGAGCCGCTGGTGCCTGATGAGCTGTTTGATGACGCGGACGAAAATGAGCTCTACAGCATTAACATGTGTCCCAGCAAATATGGTGCTGCATCGAATATGAAGATAGAGAACATGAAGCGGCTGCTGCCTCCACTTCGCCGGGCGCTTCGTCGTTTTGGCGTTACGGATATCATGATGGATCTTACAAAGGATGCTGTCATGCCGCATAATGAATTCAGGATAACGATCACCGGATGCACCAATGCCTGCCTGTCTCCGTATTTTTCAGATTTCGGTATATTGGGATCCTATGAGGTTGCAGTTATTGCTGACACATGCACCGGCTGCGGGCTGTGTGCAGAATACTGCAGCCTGGGGGCGATCACTATGCAGGACGGGGTGCCGCAGTTTGATAAGCGGGTGTGTATTCGGTGTGCCGGCTGTGAGGAATTCTGTCCTGAATCCGCTATCAGCGTCGAGCGGATGGGATATAAGGTAGTTGCAGGCGGGCATGGTGCACGGCACCCGGTGATTGCAGAAACTATTGCTGAGCACACAGACCTTGATGGTGTTATTAGTATACTGGAGCGATCGATACAGCTTATAAAAGAGAATGTTAGAGAGCCTATGCGCGTGTTTTCTCTGTATCGGGTTATGCAGAAGCATGGTTCAGAGCACTTAACATGGTGAAAATATTTTCTGCAATTTCGCTGCTTTCTCATCCGGGAAATAATCTGCTTAAAATATCGGAGACCGGACCGATATAATGATTATAAGCACTGTTTAAGGCCCGCGGCACAGCCCTTGTCCTATCAATCAATATGGCGCTTTTTGTAGTTTGAGGCATCATGGCTTTGGCAACCAAGCAGCGATGCGTATCCGGTGCATTTTTTCTCCATCATGCGTCTTTAGAGAAAAAACCCGGTTTTATCGATGTGTTAACGCGACATAACGGGTTTACTCTTATTGAGCTGCTGGTCGTTGGAGCAATAATAACAATTCTCTCAGCCATAGCAGTCCCCTCCTTTTACAGCTACCTTGACAAGGCGAGATATATAAAAGCAATCGGTGACATCAGCACTATTGGAAAAGATATACTGTCATATCACACTGCCAACAACAAATATCCCGATAATCTTGCGCAGATCGGCCGTGCTACGCTGAAGGACCCCTGGGGAAATTCCTATCAATATCTTAAAATTGCAAGTGAGTCAGCAGGCGGCGGTAATAAGGGAGGCAAAGGCGGGAAAGGAAAATACCGCAAAGACAGGTTTATGGTACCTATCAATACCGATTTTGACCTGTACAGCCTGGGCAGGGACGGGAAAAGCGTTCCGCCACTTACAGCAAAACAGAGCCGGGACGATATCATACGCGCAAATAACGGCGGCTATATCGGATATGCCTGGCAATTTTAACCTTTGAGCGTATGCAATGAAAATATCATTATTTCTTAAAAGCAAGGTGGGGAGAAGAATTGTCCTGCTTTTTGTGGTGTGTGCGCTAATACCGGTCACCATTCTCGGCGCCATATCCTTCAGGCAGGTTATCGGACATCTGCGGGCGGAGACCGAACGGCGCCTTTATCAGGATTGCAAAGCATTCGGCATGTCCACAATAGAGCGGCTCAGGTTCCTGGAGGCTGAACTTCACATGATGATGAAAGGACGTCACGCGGGCATACACAATCAATTATCTCAGGCTGATAAAATCACAAACAAACGAATTTCCGGAAAATTCAGCTCTTTTATTGCCGTCGAGGATTTCAATGCTGTACCTGCTGACGCTGCGACGGTGTTTGGATCAGATCTCGCCGTTCAGCAAAAAAAACATCTTGCATCCGGCCGTCCGCTGCTTGCTGTTTGCGGCGATTCGCAGCAGGTCGATTATTATATGGCTGTTGCCCGTATTCCTGATGATCTCAGCAGAGGCGGGATAATCGGAAAAATCAAGCGTTCATATTTGTGGGGCCGTGCGGTTACCGATATGCTCCCCCCCCTTACCGAGCTTTGTGTTCTGGGTGACGCGGGCCGTGTTTTGTACAGCACACTGCCGATTGACTGGATGCCTCTGATGAAATTGCATGATGTGCGAACGGGAGGACGGCCGGTGACTTTTGAGTGGGAAAACAGTCAGGAGACATACGTTGCAGCCGGATGGACTGTTTTGCTTGATTATATGTTTGCCGCTCCTAAATGGACACTTGTCATGAGCATGCCAACCGCAGAAGTATACAGACCGGTCGCCAATTTTAAAATGATTTTCCCTCTTGCGCTTCTGCTTTCATTACTTGTGGTGATGCTGCTCAGCCTTATCCAGATCCGACGGAGCCTGGTGCCTCTTGAAAAGCTGAAAGATGCAGCACGAAATATCGGCAGGAAGCAGTTCACAAGCCGCGTTTCCATAAAGAGCGCCGATGAATTTGAAGAGCTGGGAGAATCATTTAACACCATGGCCGAAAATCTGGAAAAGCTTTTTAACGCAATGTCAGCCCGCTCTGAAATTGACCGCTGCATTCTGTCGTCGCTTCATATAGATACCATCGTCAGCACCGTGCTTCAGAATTCAGATAAATTTTTCAGAAGCACTTTTGTCAGCATATCGGTCCTGGCGCCGACAGCCGCCAGCCCAATAAAAACATACCGCATCGGTGATATTTTTAACGAAATGTGCTGCTTTGAGGCCGGGGCGCTCTCTGACGGTGAAGCGCAGTCGCTTCTTGAAAAAAAAGCCCATTTTTTCAGACCGCATGAGCAGGGCTGTCCGTCCGCTTTCAGGAATTTAGCGGAACCTGAAGCCGAGCTGTTATTGATAGTGCCTGTCCGCTTGGCGGGAAGCCTTGGAGGCTTGATTGCTCTGGGCTATAATGACGCACCTGCTGATATTAATGACGATGTAACTCAGGCTATGCATCTGGCAGAGCAAATGGCTGTGGCTTTTACCAATGCCAATCTCATTCAGGACCTCAGCAGCCTCAGCCGCGGTACCATCAGAGCGCTTGCACGCACCGTTGATGCAAAGTCGCCCTGGACTGCAGGCCACTCGGAGAGGGTGGCAGATCTGGCAGTTGAAATTGCCCGGGAGCTGGGGCTTCCGGCAGAGGAAATCGAGAAGTTGCATCGGGCAGCATTATTGCACGATATCGGAAAAATTGGCATTCCGGTGGAAATACTTGACAAGCGGGATCGCCTCACAGAGCCTGAGCATGAAATAATCTGTAAACACCCGGAAATAGGTGCCCGTATACTTGAGCCCATCGAAGCGTATTCGGATATTACCAGTATTATTGTGCAGCATCACGAATATTATGACGGCACCGGATATCCAATGGGTTTATCGGGGGAGCATATTACATTATCTGCACGTATACTTGCGGTTGCTGATGTGTATGACGCCATGGTTTCAGACAGGCCGTATCGATCGGGAAAGTCTCCTGACAGTGTTGTCAGAATCGTTCGTCAGGAATCCGGAAAGCAGTTTGATCCTGAGATCGTCGATGTGTTCCTTCGTGTTTTTTTAAAGACAGAGCAGGTTGTTCAGTACGGTTGAATACCGCATAAAAGATTAATATTGATCGGAAACCTTTTGCGCGCTCCGCGCTGCTGCGGAAGTAACGCCGAATGGATTTCAACAGTCAAGAATTGGGATGATGCCCCCTATGAAAAAAAGAGTGCTTTCACTTTTTATTATATGTTTTTTTGCGGGCTGTTTTTCCGGAAGCGGCATGGATGAGGCAAACCCGCTTGTCGGTGTGTGGCAGACATCACAGAAGCCCTATGAGGAAACGAGCTGGGAGCTTAAGGAGGACGGATGGATTATTTTTAGAAACACAAATAAACATATGGATGTACATCACGTCAATCGTATTGAGTCATGTGCTGAGGGGAACCGGACAAAGTTCACCATCCATTACGGCGATGAGACCACAGGCGAATTCGTCCTTTCTGTTTATTATTTTACAATTGATGATGAAAGGGTAGTTACTTTCAAAAATCAGGATAACGTTGTCTGGACCAAGGCACAGCAGTAGAAGATAGGAGCTGTATCTGTCAGATGTGCAGAGTGTATAACCATATGAGAAAGGCCTCATGATGAGCACTATAAAAAACAGGCGAAAGCTCAAGAATTATTTTCTGCGAAAAAATATTCAAATTAAATTAATAATTATAAATTTATTTCATATTTTTTCGGTAGCTGCGATTACTCTTGCTATTGTTTTGTTTCCGATAATTTCATATATGGGGTCGTCACACAACCTGGAAACCCGCTATCAGGCTTCGGTGATATTTATTGATATTGCAGAAAAGCTGCCGGTAGCGCTCGTTCTCGTTGCATGTTTAGTCTTTATTCATCAGCTCTCGGTAACCCACCATATATGCGGCCCGCTGGTCAATTTCAACAAAACATTTAAAAGGATAGGGCAGGCGGATCTTTCACAAAAGGTTTTCCTGCGCAAACATGATTTGCTGACCCAGGAAGCAGACAATATAAACGCTATGATTGACAGTCTCGCGGATCGTATGAGCTGTTTAAAAAATATGCATAGCCAGTGTATGCGGAAGCTGAATGAGATAAACGCACGTTCATCAGAACAATCAGATACTGTGTATGTGGCCGATGATATTAAGCGCTTACAGGAGTATGCAAGCAATATAGATAAAGAAATTTCCTCTTTTATCATTGGTCCAAAACAGACCTGACCGGTACAGGAACGTACTCTTACGGGTAATTTCAGCATTCCACTTTCTGCTGGCAATGAGCATACGGCAAAGGATTATGCTATTCATGGAAAAAATATGACTTCTGCTGAATAGAATTACTAATAATTTACAATAGATCAGTGTGTAAAAAAGGGGGATGTTTCGATATTCGAAACATCCCCCTTTTTTGATGTATAGGCGATCGGGCACCTGTAAAATTCCCCCAATATTTTTTTCTACTAATGTTTTAACCATGTCTGCTGAACGATCTTTCCCTGCAAATAACATTTAAGCACATGAAATAACATTATATTTTTAAGCAATGTATCTGTTATTAATGGTACATTTTTTTTAAAAAAGTATCAGGTTACGGCTGAATACCTGGTGTGACTCAAAAATACTTGCTTGACACGAATAAAATCACAACGTATAAAGTATACATATAACCATCAAAATAGCATTAATAGTAAAATAAACATTTATGTGTACAATGTACATTATATCGTAAGGATTGCAGTTTCACATAACCCTGACCGCAAAAAGAAAGGAGGTGAGCACTGGTATCGGAACATGGTGCATGTTCGGAAAGTAATATCAAAAAAAGGATTAAAAAGCAAAAGGAGACCATATGAAGCATCGATGTATTATAAGTATAATTTCACTCATGGTTATGCTGTTTATTTGTGCCGGCAGTGCCTTTGCCTCATGGGAACGTATTGACATTGGAACAAATGCCGATCTGAAAGGCATCTGGGGGAGTTCCGATACTGATATCTATGTTGTCGGCACTTCCGGAACGGTGGTGAGCTATGACGGCAGCACGTGGTCCGCGGGCACTATCGGTGAAGACTGGACGCTGTATGATGTATATGGTACCGCTGCAGACAACGTGTATGCAGTCGGCGAGCAGCGCGGAATTTTTAGAAACCAGGGGACCGGTTGGAATAAAGTATACAGTACCTACACTAACTACAAGCTGCGTGCCATAAGCGGGCCGGACAGCGATACAGACAGATTGATATCTGTCGGAAAATGCCACACCATCTGGGCATGGTTTGTTCCTCAGTTTTACAATATAGTCGATGGGAGCGGTGATGACTTTGATTCTCAGGAACAGCACAGCTATAACGAAGATCTGTATGGCGCGTGGACAGCGCCGAACGGCGATACAATCGTTGTCGGTGAAGACGGCTTCATTGGAGCATACGACGGCAAGGACTGGTGGGGTCATCATGATCTCGATCCGTGGTCGACTCCAACCTCAGAAACGATACGCGGCATTTGGGGTACCGCAAAAAGCGATATATTTGCTGTCGGTGAAGGGGGTGTTATTCTTCATTTTGACGGCAGCAGCTGGTCAGGCATGACAAGTCCGACAACAGAAACGCTGAAAGATGTCTGGGGAGCTGCTTCAGATGATGTCTATGCAGTCGGCAACAACGGTACCGTGCTTCATTATGATGGTACTGAATGGTCCATTGAAGACGTCGACGCCACTGAAAACCTGAAAGCCATATGGGGTACCGATGCGGATAATATCTATATTGTCGGTACAAGCGGAACGGTTCTTCATTCATTGTCAATGACGCAATACAGCATATGGTGCGATCCGGATACCGGCCTGTGCTGGCAGGATCCGCAGCGCAAGGCCTACGATACAAGCGATATCGGACTTCGCTCAAAAGAGGCGATACAGTATTGCCAGGATCTGCAGCTTGGGGGATACGATGACTGGCGCCTGCCGACGATCGATGAGCTGCGAACAATTCTTGACGGATGCCCCACAACGGAAACCGGCGGCTCATGCGGCGTGGTAAGCGGCTCTTCAAAGCTGGACGGCTACGATTTGAACTGTATTGGCGGTGACATGTTTGGGGGACCCGGTGCCAACGGGTGCTATTTCAAACAGCCCCTTACCGGAACCTGTGATAAAATCGATCTGTTTTCTGAAGACCACCACCTTGAAACGTGGGCTGTTGATGAGGCAGCTGATGATGAACGCTGGATCGGCAGCGTGCTTTTTGAAAACGGCGGTCTTGCCTTCAACCATATCTGCAGCCTTGGCGACGTGCGATGCGTGCGCGATGCCCCGTCCGATCCGGTAACCTGTGTTGAATCAGGATCATGCCAGCCGGGAGATACCCGCCCGTGCTCCTGTGACGGGTATGAGCAGCCTGACGGGTACCAGGTTTGCAGCGATGGCGGCAACTGCTGGGGACCGTGCGAGTGTACCGAAATCACCCCTGATCCGTCAATCACGCCGGAATGTGATAACGGCAGATGCCCTGACAGCGATAAGCTGGAACTGAACATAACGACCTCAAACGAGCCGGCCTATGAACCGCATCAGCTCGTGGCGTTTTACTACAAGCTGTCCTCCGGATTCCCTCCGATCGGTCCTCCGGACGGCGGAACATATTACGATCAGATTATCGATCCGGGAATGCCCCCGTACACCGTGATCGTGCCCGGCTGTACATATTACGGGGAGTACTTCCTTGATGGACAGTATCGCATTTACAGCCATCTTCAGATGGATCCGAAATTCCCGCCCATTCCTGAAGATGACGATTATGTGATCGACAACAACACGTTTGTTACCTTCCCGCTCGGCGGCGACGCACATGACGGTGACGTTGAGCAAAGAGAGGTAATCCTTAAGCTCGTCGGCGGATGTCCTGCTGAAACACCGCACAAGTGTGAAAGCAACGGCGAGTGTGTGGCGGACCCGGCGGATTGCTGCCCGCTTGACCAGCCGTTCCGGTGCTGGGACGGGACCTGCGCGGCATCGCCTGATGACTGCCCGTCACCGATTGACTGCGGCGAGTGCCCCGAGCCGTGTCCTGATGACTCAAACGTGTTCAGCTGCCGCTACTCGAGCACATTCACCGAAAACAATTGTGCCGATTTTCCGCCGAAATACGGGTGGCCGTCTGAAGACACACCGGAAAACAGGGAATATATCAGGTCGATCTGTGCAAGCCAGCAGGGAGCCGATGCCGATTCTGTAGTTGTCAGCTTCGGCAGCACCTGTCGGTATGAAAAGTGTGTTGACAGCACCTGCGGACGCTGCACGTTTAACTCCGACGGGAAAGATTTTTATGCCACCGGCATACCCTCAATCGGATGCTCGATGGGAGGCGGAAGTGATTTTCAGGAAGATTATGTCTGTGAGGATTTCAACTAGCTAGTAGCCATGACATATGCGCCCGGATGTATCCGGGCGCATATGTCATATATGTATTCAGATATGGCAGTATGAAAGCTATAAAAATCGGAGAGGTCAGACAATGAAGACATATTGCAGATATGCGGCGCTGGTGATCCTGTTCGTCAGTGCTGCATGTGCGTCGCGGGTTGCACAAAGTGAATCATCCGCAGCAAGACAGGAGCTGCGGATAGCCTCGTCGTTTATGAACAGTATTATCGCAGAAGATTACCGGAATGCATACGCGCTTTTCAGTACAACTGTCACCAGCCAATACCCCTACGGTCTTTTCGCCACAATGCAAAAGCAGATAAACGACAGGCTGGGATTGCCGGTAGCCTATTCTTTTGAGCGCGAGTCATCGCCGGACCCTGCTGCCGGACGCATGACAGAGAACCCCGCACGTACATATGTATATTCTATGCGATTCAAAAAAAGAGCGGAAACCAGCGATGTTCCTGTGCTGATCACAGTTGAGCACGATTCATCGCCGGCACGGCTGCTGTCGTACCGGTTTTTGATGAACGAAATTAATTAGTACAATGAAGCATACAGTAAACGCATTGCTTGCAGCGCTGGTTTGTGTTTGCAGCGGGTGTATGCCTGTTGTGTACATTATCGCCCCTGTGGACGGCACCGTTTATTCCAGCGCCGAAACGGTTCGGTTCGCCTGTGTCGCATTTGACGTTCACGGCGGTGTTCTTGACGGTGCCAATGTAGTGTGGGAATCGGATCATGATGGAACCATCGGCACGGGAGCAGCACTTGAGGTAACCGGGCTTTCAGTGGGCACGCACACGATTACCGTCAGAGCAACGGATACAGATACCTGGCACGGGTATGCATCGGTTACGGTTACCGTAACCGGTAACAGAAGGCCGCGTGCTGTTATCCTGGAGCCGCTCAGCAATGAGCGCTTCAGCGTACATAAGGATATATCGTTTTCAGGTGAGGGGGACGATTACGAGGACGGCTCCCTTGAAGGCGATGCGCTTACCTGGGAGTCAACTGTTGACGGGGTCATTGGTACGGGGGCATCATTCACCCGCAGCGGCCTTTCGCCGGGAAAGCACGTAATAGCTCTTACAGCTTACGATTCAGAGGGCGCTCAATATACTGATAATGTCTCAATCACAGTATACGAAGACCAGCCAGATCATGTCGGTACAACGTTCAGCACAACCACAAGCACGTATCCTGAGACAACAGCAAC
Source organism: uncultured Thermodesulfobacteriota bacterium (assembly GCA_964621615.1). Classification (GTDB taxonomy): domain Bacteria; phylum Desulfobacterota; class WTBG01; order CAIYCZ01; family CAIRTM01; genus CAZUMW01. The sequence goes on along the minus strand of CAZUMW010000004.1, from coordinate 137,158 downwards.
CTCGTATCCTGAGACAACAGCAACCTCGACCATACCGCAGCATGAAATGTCAACTACAACTATTTTTGTGAAATCAACAACAACTGTTAACCCGGATCAGGAAACTACCACAACGATTCCTTCCTGGGAGGCAATGGCTTTACCTTGCGAGCTCAGCCTGTTCGGCTTATGGGGCTCTGCTGAAGGCGATGTTTTTGCCGCCGGGGGGGACGGCAAGACAAATTCCGGGGTTATCCTGCACTATGACGGAAGCCGTTGGACAGAAACGTTTCGCGCGGAGCAGGAAGGATTCTTTTATTCAGTCCGGGGAAGGTCTTCACAAAATATATTCGCTGCAGGCGGGTATGCAGAAGGGCTGCAGCAGCAGGGTGTTGTGTATCGATTTGACGGAAGCGGCTGGATGGAATCTTTTGTAAGCACAGATATGGGAATACTCAGCGATATATGGGTGTTACCGTCAGGAGGCGCCGTTGCAGCAGGAGGTGCTGCCGCTGTCGGCGGGAAGGTTACCGGGAAAGTGCTGTTCTTTGACGGGACCCTATGGGGTGAAGCCTTCAGCACGGCCCGCTACGGGTCATTCAATGATGTATGTGGAGTCAGCGATGAGCGTATATATGGTATCACTGCTCAGTATGCTGCTGCAGCCAGTCCGCCGTTTAAAAGTAGAGTGCTGGTTTCAGAGGACGCTGGGGTAAACTGGCGTATTCTTTTTGAAAAAGAGGGCATCTACCTGCGGGGGGTCTGGTCTGACGGTGACACAGTGTGTGCCGTTGGCGGCGATGTTCTTGAACAGAATTCCGGTACGGTTTTTACATCGGCTGACGCCGGCATCGAGTGGTCGTCTGAAACGATTGCCCCTGAATATTGCCTTAATGATGTGTGGGGTACCTCCTCATCACAGCTGTATGCGGTCGGTGACGACGGAATCGGTGGAGTCATTCTTTACTGTAACGGTCTGCAATGGGATGAAATGAAAAGCGGTATGAAGCCTCTGTATGATGTGTGGGGCCTGTCGGAATTCCTTGTGTTTGCTGCCGGAGATGAAATCATACTGCGATACAGCCGATAAAACTGCAGTATTATCACTGCAATCGTCATCATATTCCAACCGATTTTTTCCCCTGTATTTTATCACCATAAAACCGTTGACTTTCACATGTGAAAGCCATTATATAACGATGAAAAGCGCGGTTTGAATGTAGCCTATTCTGAGATAAGGCTCCTGACTTCTGAATCCCGTTAACGTTAATATAAAACATGTACAGGGGAGTTATATCATGAAAAAAGCGGTTAAATTTGCTGTCTTGCTGTTCTTTATTATCTTTATTGCAATCGTTTTGTTTATCCTGACCTATGAGCCGGAAAAATATACTGATTACGGCGTCTTTAAAGATTTGAGAAATTATGTTCCCTCTGTATTAGAACAATATGGTGCCGAAAAACGTCAAATAACCGAAGAGTTCCGTGACTTTACCATTGAACTTTCGTTTCCGTTCAGCCTGCTGTTCGGTGAGGATCGCGTCGGTGTTCCGCTGATTGCCTATAAAAGCGACAGGATCGCGACCGCAACCGTGAGCCAGTTCGAGCTTCCGCCGGAATCTGAATATTACCGTGATTTCACCATAAACGTAAGACCCCGCTATGAGTACCATGCCCCGGTGCTGCATATGGATTTTATGAAACCCTCTCCCGGTACGCCCGGGCTGTGCACCATTGATTTTTTTATTGCAGATAAAGAAACAATAAACCTTTCAGCATTTTTGGGAAAGCAGATTGAAAAAGTAACCGAGGCGTATGAAAGCGTTCAGCCGTATCAGCGCACGCTGGAAGAGGGCAGGGGCAAAATCACCCGCTATCTTGATCCTTACAAAAGCACATTCCGCATGGAGCTTGTCGAGCCTGAAGGCGATAACGATACCGCACGGCAGAACTATTATTGTGCGGTGAAAAAGGCGTTCAAAACAGTGTTTCAGGCCTATCTGAAAAGCCTGCAGGGAGCGGGACCGGACAGTTCATTCGCTCCGGTGCATGAACAAAAAATAACCGAGCTTGTACGTTTGATATATGAAAAAGATTTTGCCGTATCGATGGGGAAAAAAATATTCAAGGATTCGTTTAAGCGCTACTGGCTTGATGGTTTCTGGAATGTCAATGCTGACCTGTCTGCATAAATTGCAGCACACGGCCGGCATAATATGCAGCGACGGTGATGTTTATGGATTTTGCGGATCTGTGGCGCTTTGTGAATCATTGGATTCTGGATAATACGGTTTTGCTGGGATGGCTTGGGGCGTTTTCAGTTGCGGTTTTTTTCGGTACTCTCATTGCGCTGCCTATGGTTATCATTAAACTGCCGCACGATTATCTGCAGCGTCCTGATAAAAGCTCGGTGCTGCAGGACAGCATTGTGTATGTTCCTTTTCTGTTCGTTAAGAACACCACAGGTGTTTTATTTATTATTACCGGTATACTATTGCTTTTTTTGCCAGGACAGGGGCTCCTTACGATTTTAATCGGGGTTCTGCTGATTGATCTTCCCGGCAAGCGCCGCGTTGTGCGCAGGCTTGTTAAGCGAAAGGGTGCTCTCAAAACGCTTAACCGCATTCGTCGCACTTTCAACAAACCCCCGCTGCTTCTGCCGAACTGAACAGGCGCAGCAGGCCGGATGGGTGGCTATAGGCATGCTATGTCGTTCAGAACGTGAATTGTGATATGTGGTTATTGCAGTTGATGGTCGGCTGGTTTTACACATTCAAAAGAATCGGGTGTCCAGCGGCGGTATCGGCAGTTATAGCAGGTTGTTTTATCCTCACAAACCGCCTCGTTTTCATCGTCTGGTGAAAAATCAGTGCACTGCTGTGCCTGAATACGTGCTATGGAATAGCTTTCCTGACCGTGCAGGAACAGGTGCTTGTTACCGGTGAGCTTTTTCCAGATAGTCATAGTACTCTGCTTGAAAAATTGAATTTTTTAGATCGGTATCAGCATTGCATGAGTTTCGGTAATTAAAACACCCGGAGCTGTTCTTTGGTGCATGTTTTCCAGCATCGCCGGTTCCGGGTCCGTTCATAATCGCTGAATACCAGCAGGGTCGGTTTTCCCTCCTGAAGCACTGCTTTTACTTTGGGGCCTAAAAAGACAATCTCGTCATCCTGCAGGATTGTACCGTCAAGACATTTTACGACGTCAACACCGGTTTGTTCCTTGAGTCCGGCTACGTCGATATGATTGTTGTCCGCTTTAACCTGAAAATGTCCGCGAAACCGCCCGTCATTTCCGGTCAGACGGAGGCCGCAACCCGCAAGAGCACCGATTACCCCCTGGCCTTTTCCGCCGTGCTCTGAGAGGTGTATATTGAGGCGGCGGGCAAGAGCATACGCATCATCTTTTGAAATAACTTTATTTTTGGCTTGCCTGCCGAAAGACACAAGGGTTTCGGAATTCGGTATGGTGTCCGGGCAGATTATGCACAGGCCGGGCTCCGAACCGGCGGCGCTTTTGCTGTTCAGAAAGTCTGCTGCACAATCGGTGACCCGGGCAAGGAATTTTTCTTCAACTTTGGCTGCAAAGCACATTGAACTGTTATGTGACGTATAGGGAATGTCGGGGTGAATAAGCAGCTGGTGGCGGGTAACCGGTCCGGTATCGCCCAATCCGCCTTCTTCGATGCGGCGGGCCAGCTGTGCGGCCAGCTTGCCGGTTCCCGGGCTGTCGATATTGTCGGTGTCGTCTATGCACAGCAATATATTCATGTGTTTTTCATCCCTGCCGTGTTATCTTTGCTTCTTCTGTCTGTCTTTGGTAAGGCGCATGCCTGTGCCGTTCAGTATGTTTTGAACCATGGTTCCGGAAAGCGGGTAATTAAAAAAAGTGCTGTAGAAGTGAGAAACCTCTTTGTGGATATCAATATCGGCAAACAGGTCCGGATACAGCTTTTGTGCCGTCCAGAGTATAGCGAGCGGTGTCTCAAGAGAGCCGGGGTGTCCCCATCGGGATATGCCGATCGGCAGCTGATATACCCGGCTTTTTTGTACCGCGGAAAATGACGACCACCGGAGGCTGTTCATGATATGTTCTGCAAGTCCGGGTTCGTTTACCAGGATGACAGCCGGGTTCCACACCAGAATCTGCTCGATGTCTATGTGGCTGATGCCGGTGAACGCAGGAGAAGAATCTTCGGCGGCAACGTTTATTGCCCCTGCTGCGCGGATCCAGTCCGCCGGCAGACTGTTTTTCTGTGTTGTTCGGGTGGCCTCGGTCGTTGCATGATAAATGGTTATTCGCTGTGAGAGCGGTACGGAGCGTATCTTTTGCTGGACCCGCTCGATGCAGCGGCGGTAATATGCGTTATAGCAGGCGGCCTTTTCCGTGGCGCCGATCGCACGGCCGATACTGTATATGGCCCGCTGCTGCTTTTCCATGGTGTGAAAGCCGACCGCAATCCACGTCAGACCGCAGCTGTCCAGCTTAGCCGTTTCCGCTGCGTTTCGACCCATTTCCGCAGACACGAACACGAGATCGGGCCGGGTGCGCAGGAGCTCTTCGATATTTATGGCGCCCTGAAATTTGGGGGTCAGCGCTTCAGCGATAGACGGGTACATTTTTTTCAGGAGCACATCGCGCTTAAGCCCGTTGGAGACGGCAACGATGTCCCGCCCCCTGCCGAGCATAGCAACCACGTGTCCGGTAAAGGCATACAGGCAGGCCAGCCGTGTGCAATCCTGGGGAACCGGCACAGCGCGTCCCAGTGAATCGACAACCGTCGCACACTTTTTATGCTCTGTTGCAAAACCGGCGGCGGCTGCAATGAAAACAATAAAGGCCGCCGCACTCATTATGATTATTTGTTTTGCGTACCGGCAAGTCATGCTCCAGCTTTCTTATCAGGTGCAGCCGTCTTTATGAGCGGTGTTGATTCTCATGCGGTTCGCAGAGGTATAATATGTTTCATGGTGCCCGGGGTATTCAGTGCAATTATGCGGGTGTCTACCCCGTACAGGGATTTCAGATGCTCTGTGTCTATTACCTCATCGGGAGAGCCCACAGACAGAAACGAGCCGTTGTGCAGCAGGGCGGCCGTTGTATTGACCCGGTTATTTTGAAAATAGAACGCATGGTTAGGGAAATGGGTGGCCATAATAACCGATATGCCGTTGTCCCGGACGAGCCCGGTTATGACCTCCATGATAAGCAGCTCATAGTGGAAATCAAGATGGGCGGTGGGCTCGTCCATTATAATGATCGGGGTTTGCTGGACCAGGGCGCGCGCAATCATGACAAGCCGGGTTTCTCCACCGCTGAGCTGAGTGTACGGGCGATTGCCCAGATGTGCAATTCCCAGACGCTCGAGCGCCTCTCCGGCAATACGAAAATCACGACGGGACGGTGCCTGAAAAATCCCCAGATAGGGTGCCCGCCCCATGGTGACCACATCGATAACCCGGTAAGGGAACGTTGATTCATGCTTTTGCGGGACATAGGACATATACCGGGCTGTGTGTGCGGGGCGCCGCTGTTTTGAACTGAGACCGCATATCGAAATAGAGCCGCTTTCACAGGCATGAAATCCCAGAATGCAGTCAAGAAGGGTTGTTTTTCCGCAGCCGTTGGGACCTAAAAGGCAGAAAATTTCACCCTGATCGACCGTGAAGGAAACCTTTTCGAAGACCCGGTGTGCCCCATAGGAAAACGACGCGTCGTGCACGTCAACAAGATGCATGCTACCACCCGCCTGCTTTTGTTCTTCTCAGCAGATAGACGAAAAAAGGCCCCCCGACCAGGGCGGTAAGAATTCCAAGAGGGATTTCAGAGCCGGTAATCATACGCCCCATATTGTCTACAATGACCAGAAAGCAGGCCCCGAGAGACAGGCAGACCGGTATAAGTATGGTATTGTCATTTCCGGTGATCATCCTCCCGATGTGAGGAATGACCAGCCCGACCCAGCCGATAATCCCGCTCACACACACGGCGCCGGCGGTTGCGAGCGTTGCGCAGACAATGAGTATGCCTTTGGTCAGCGTGGTATTAGCGCCGAGAGACCGTGCCTCGCGCTCGCCCATCGACAATACATTGATCTGCCATCTGAGCAGCAGGATGCCGGCAACACCGGCCGCCATGGGGATGCCTGCGATAAAAATATCGCGGTAGCGCGCTGAGGCAAGGCTGCCCATCAGCCAGAACACGATGGTCGGCAGCTGCTCGTAGGGGTCGGCGACATATTTTACAAATGACAGCAGGGCGCCGAATACCGATGACACGATTACGCCGCCGAGCACGAGCATGATAGCGGGGGTTGTGCTGTATACCCGGCCGATAAGATAGCTGCACACAACGGCTAACACCCCGAACAGGAGGGCGAACGGATATGCCGCGCTTACCGTGTTGAACACCAGTATGGCAAGGGCGGCACCGAACCCGGCCCCTGAGCTTACGCCAAGTATGCCGGACGACACCAGTGGGTTACGGAAAAGGCCCTGGAACGTTGCCCCGCTTGCGGCAAGGCACGCACCGACAAGCAACCCCAGCAGCGCGCGGGGAAGACGTATCTGCCAGATAATGTTTTCAGACAGATCGGATACCGTGCCTCCGGCGCTGAAGATGTTGTGCCAGAGGGTTTTTAAAACCTCCGCCGCGGAAAGGGGATAGCGTCCTATGCAAAGAGAAATAAACAGACAGGCAAACGGGGCTGCACATAAAAGGAGGTACAGGAGCACTCGTCTGGCGTGCGGAACCGTGTGATTTCTATAATCGCCGGTTTCTTGACCCTGGTTTGTTCCCGACATAAAGGACCGGTATTTCTGTGCTGTGTGAAGAGGAATAAAATGACGATAAAAAACCGAAAATAACAATCAGGAATCACTGACTATACAGCAATCGGGTTGAAATAACAAGCAATTATAAGTGATTAGCAAAAAACAGCCTACCCCGTAAAAATCGATCGGTCCAGCATAAGATAGTCGGTAAAGGCAACACGAACGCAGAGCCGTATGGTAATTGCAGCAGTCACAACCGTTGCCCAGAAAATAGCTATCATGATAGCTATCTGATATTTTATTGCCACAGCAGGGCTTGATCCTCCCAGTATCTGGCCGGTCATCATGCCGGGAAGCGCAACCAGTCCCAGTGTTGCCATAGTTGCGAGGGTAGGGGAGAATGCTGCCCGTAGGGCCTGACGCATATAGGGACGGACGGCTTCGCTGAGCGAGGCATCCATGAGCAGATAGCAGATATATTCCTTTTCGCGTGAGCGTATAGACGAGAAAAAGCGTTCAATGGAAATAATATTTGCACGAAGGCAGTTTCCCAGCACCATGCCGGCTATGGGTATGAGATACCGGGCGTTATAAAGCGGATCGGGCCGGACAGCAGCGCATACGAAAAAAATAACCACAGGCAGGATACCTGCGCACAGGCCGATAAATACCGGCCCGTAAAATTTTGACAGGCGAAGCCCGGAATTGTTTGTTATGTGTATATTTGCAACTATCAGCATCACCAGTATCCAGCCTGCATTGATCCACAGGCTGTTAAGGGTGAAGATAAGCTCAAGGTACAGCGCCACAAGGAACAGCTGTACTGTCATTCGAAGCACAGCGACAAGAATGCGGGAACCGATACCTGTCTTGAAATAATAATTAATAGCAAGAGGCACAATGAGCAGCACATAGAAGACAGGCATCATGCTGTAGCTGATATCGATAGTTTCCATGGCCCGCTTTCTATGCAACAGGGGGAACGAAGTCGTTAACGGCATTTTCAGATAGTATGGCGCCTGCCGAAACGCGGTAGCAGCGCGTGCACATATGCATCCATTCCGGGTCGTGGGACGCTGAGATAACGGTCAAGCCGCTGTTTTTAAACAGGTCCATCACAGCATGTTTGCTGTCTGCATCAAGTGCAGCGGTGGCCTCGTCGAGTATAAACACTTTTTTTTTCTGAAGCAGCGCTCTGGCGATCACGATGCGCTGTTTTTCACCCCCTGAAATTACATCGGCATTGCGTTCAAGTATGGTATGGTCAAGATGCAGGCGCGAAAGAACGTCGGTTATGGCAGTCTCAGAAGGTGCACTTGACCTGTTCGCGCGATAGGTGAACGGGAGCATCAGGGACTCGCGAACCATATCTGCGCCCAGGACCGGATCCTGTGAAATATAGGATACCCTGCGACGCACAGCGGTGATGTTTTTCTCGGTTACCGGTGTGCCGTAAAACAGAACAGTGCCCGATGAAGGAGTGCGGGCGCCGATTACAGTAAGGAGAATCGTTGTCTTGCCGGAGCCGGAGGGGCCGGAAAAAACGATTCTTTCACCGTCCGAAATGCTGAAGGATACCCGGTTAAGCAGTGTTGTGCCGCCCTCTATGACGGTAACCGAATCAAAACATATCATGGCAGTTCTGACAATACCGGAAGACGGTCAGGGCTGTCAATCTGAATTTCTGCTCTGACGGCGGGTGCAAAACAAGGGTAATGCTGTTTCTTAACAATTTAAAATAAAAAAGCAATAACATGTACATAGAAATAATATTTAAACAATATTATAGATAAATCCGGCAGTCCTGAGCTATGTGCATGTTCCGGTTTTTCTGTCTGTGGGGGCATGGCAGCAAGCCGGTGGGCTGGCATACATGTGCCCCGGCAGAATGGTGTTCACACCATCATATGCTGGATAATGCCGGCGGACTTAACGACATAGACCACACTGAAGTACTGTGCGTGCGCTTGATTTTTGTTGCATATTTGCTTAGGTTATAAACAATGCGCACATATTAATCTCACGCCGGGCACAGCACTGTCGCCTATCCCGAAGTGCGTGATCTTCACCAGGCGATGGCTTCAGCCTGCACCGCAGATGCCCCATACACAATGATGCATAGTGCATAGTACCGCTCGTCAGAGTGTCAGAAACTTTTGTTTTTTTATGTATTCACTCTCAGCGGTGGATGAATCCGCCGGCATTATCCCATTTGAGGTACATGATGTCCCGAAAGCCGACTGCATATGGGCAGGCTTTTTTTAACAGGAAAGACAATCAGACGATGGTTTTAAAGCTCAGCGGCGTCTGGAAATATGCCGGTCGCACGCCGGAGGTTGAAGATGTCATGAAGCAGGTGCGCGCCGCAAACGGCTGTCAGAATGTGGTTATTGACGCATCCGGCCTTGCCTTTTGGGATACCTCGCTTGTTTCTTATTTGTGGAAATTCGACCATATGGCCGCCTCGTGCGGAATCAGTGTTGATACGGGCGGCTGTCCTGATGGAGTACGCAGGCTGCTTGACATCGCCAGGGCATCTGGAGAGCAGCAGAATGCCCGGACGCAGACGGATGTTCATTATAGTTTTTTGTACCGGATCGGCCGTATGGCGCTTGGCTATGCCCGTGACTTCGGAGAGTCCCTTCGTTTTATCGGCGAGATTACTCTTGCTGCGGCAGCGGCGGCTGCCGGAAAAGCGCGGTTCCGGGCTCGGGATCTGCTGCGCCACATTCAGTCCTGCAGCGTCGATGCTCTTCCGATCGTTACTCTGATCAGCTTCCTTGTCGGGCTGATTCTTGCCTTTATCGGGGCCATACAGCTGCGTATGTTCGGTGCTCAGATATATGTTGCAAATCTGGTCGGAATTGCCATGGTACGGGTTATCGGTGCAGTTATGACCGGTGTTATTATGGCCGGACGAACCGGAGCTTCCTTTGCTGCTGAGCTGGGAACAATGCAGGTCAATGATGAAATCGATGCGTTGCGTACAGCCGGTATATCGCCAATAGAGTTTCTGGTGCTTCCCCGCATGATTGCGGTTACGCTTATGATGCCGCTTCTGTGCCTGTATGCAGATTGTATGGGTATAGCCGGAGGCATGTTTGTCGGGGTATGTATTCTTGATATTAATATTACGGAATTTTACGTGCAGACAACAAATGCTGTCAGCCTTGTCAATGTCTGGATCGGTCTGTTTCACAGTGCTGTGTTCGGTATGATTGTCGGGTTTTCGGGATGCCTGCGGGGTATGCAGTGCGGGAGAAGCTCAGAATCTGTGGGCACAGCCGCGACCTCTGCCGTGGTCACCGCTGTTTTATATATTGTTATTGCCACCGCTGTGATAACCTTTGTATGTAATGTGCTTGGCATATAAAAGGCGAAACATGACGCGTGATTCTTCACCGCAAATCTCGGTTTACAAGCTAAGCATAGGTTTCGGGGAGCATGTGATTCTCAAAAACCTCAGCTTCGAGATACAACGGGGCGATATTTTTGTTATTATGGGAGGCAGCGGCAGCGGGAAAAGCACGCTCATGCGGCATATGATCGGGCTGAATGAACCGTTTGAGGGGCATATTTTCTATGATGGTATCGATCTCTGGGACACTGCGTCACCTCATGCTGCCGATATTGTGCATCGAATCGGTGTTATGTATCAGGGTGGGGCCTTGTGGAGCTCCATGACGGTGGCAGAAAATATTGAGCTGCCCCTTCGGGAGTTTACACGGCTTTCCCGGTCGCGCATACGCGAGACGGCAGCTTTTAAGCTTGCTCTTGTCGGACTTTCGGGATATGAAGATTATTATCCGTCTGAGCTGAGCGGCGGTATGCAGAAACGCGCCGCACTTGCCCGGGCCATAGCGCTTGATCCTGATATTATCTATTTCGATGAGCCCGCAGCGGGTCTTGATCCGGTGACCGCCCGACGGCTGGATCAGCTCATAGCAGAGCTGAGCCGAAGCCTGAATGCGACTGTGGTTATTGTAACCCATGAGCTTTCAAGCATTTTTGCTATCGGCAATAATTCCATATTTCTTGATCCTGAGTCGCAAAGCATTATTGCCCGGGGGAATCCCCGCATGCTTCGCGAGCATTCTGACAATGAAAAAGTAAGCGCTTTTCTAAAACCGGCGGGCGTGTAATATGCCCGGAGCCACGCATGAATTTTTTTTCATTTTGAACTCGGTGGAATGACAACAAAATGCGGGCTTTTCTGTGTGCGGGGATTAAAACATGAAAAACACTCCACGTCCGACACTTATCGGAGCCTTTGTTGCAGGTGCGGCTGCGCTTGCGATCGGGGCGGTGCTTGTGTTCGGGTCGGGAACGTTTTTTGCAGACAAGCACAGGTTTGTCCTTTTTTTTGACCGCTCTGTCAAAGGGCTGAATGAAGGGGCCTCGGTCATGTTCCGCGGAGTACGCATCGGGCAGGTGACCGACATCAAGGTTCGCCTCGACAGAAAAGAGTTTGTGTTTTATATACCAGTGCTCATACAGATAGATCCCGGCAGGATTGAAACCCTGCTGGTTGACGATACCGCTCAAAACACGTTTTCGGACGATGTTCACAGGCTGGTATCAACGCTGATTGACCGTGGCCTTCGCGCACAGCTGCAGACGGAAAGCCTGCTGACAGGGCAACTGTTTGTGCAGCTTGATTTTTACTCTGATACGCCTGCCAAGCTGGTGGGAGCCGGACAGAAATATATGGAGATACCGACCATTCCCTCAAGCATGGAAGAGCTTACCAGGGCGCTGAAGGATATGCCGCTCGAGAAACTTGTCAATAGAGCCGTGCATGCTGTTGAGGGAATCGACCGTCTTGTCAATTCCCCTAATCTGAAGGACAGCCTCAAGGAAATCGAACAGGCGGGACAGCGCCTTAATGCACTGCTGGCGAATATACAAAATGAAGTTGCCCCTCTTTCGGACAGCGTGCGGCGCACAGCTGATGCGGCGCGTGAAACCCTTCAGCAGGTAGAGAAAACAATGTCCGGTTTGAGCGAAGTCACCAGAAAGGATTCACCGCTCATGTTCGAGCTCACGACGGCGCTTGATGATTTATCAGCTGCAGCCCGCTCAATCCGTGTAATGGCCGAGTATCTTGAGAGGCATCCCGAGGCCTTGATCCGGGGGAAGCAGTGACGGAAAGGAGAGAATGCAATGCGCAGGCCGCTGTATAATTATTTTGCTTTCATTGCGCCGGCACTGGCTGTGATGATCCTGTTCGCTTCATGCGCTTCAACTCCGCAATCCAGGTTTTATCTGCTGCAGCCCTTCTCTACACCTGCGAAGCAAACAGTAAATGCCGAGCGCTCTTCACGCGTTGCTATCGGCGTCGGGCCGGTGACTATTCCCGAATATCTTGATCGCCCCACACTTGTTACGCGCACTGATACCTACGAGCTTCAGCTTGCCGAATATGAGCGGTGGGCTGAGTCGCTTGATAAAAGCATCATGCGCGTTGTCAGACAGCGTCTCTCAGAAAAGCTCGAAGCAGCACACGTTGTGGATTATCCGTGGGTAAGCCTTCAGTCGGTTGATTATCAAGTTGTACTGCATGTGGATCAGTTTGAAGGCTGCCTTTTTACCGACAGCGTTATGCTGCGCCTTACCTGGCTGCTTCTTGAAAATGAGCGCAGCACACCAACTGTTCTGAAGAGCGTGGTTATTGAAGAGCCTGTTACGGCCAAGGGGTGTATCGGTTTTGTCAGTGCGATGAGCCGTGCCCTCATACGATTGGCTGATTCGATAGCAGCTTCCATCGCCTCAGGGGAAAAATTGGCGGTTCCGTAAAAGCCTCTCTGCTGCGTTGCGCTGCATCTTCAGTTCTTGCGATGCACAAGCAACTACGACTTCGTCCTTCAGATGTGCGCGCCTTTTATCTGAAACGTTTTACGCCCCCCTGCATATGCAATTAGCTGGATGATGTGCCTCCTTTAACAACTTCATAAATAAAAACAACTTATATGTGCAACTGTTTACTTTTATATATATTTTATTTTTAAAATTTATTTGAAAATAATGTTGGTTTACTGTTAATATGGGTTACATAAAAAAATGCTGCACAATGTATACGTGATAGAAAGGAGGCCGTGTATGGCCGTCAGAAGACTATGTATTCCCGTTATGGTGTGTGCCGCAGTTTTGCTTTTTGCTGTACAGCCCGTGATTTCGCAGGAGCTTAATATAAAGATTCCTGAAACCGTTTTTGTTGAAGCCGGCACCTTTACCATGGGTATGGATGTGTATAAAGACAATAATACCGATTCTGCCGCCGAGGCGGAAGTCGATGCGTATACCGGCGCAACGCCCTTTAAGGAGTGTCCCGCTCATCAGGTGACCATGCCGTCCTACTGGATTGGAAAATATGAGGTAACCAACGAGGAGTTCGCTGAATTTGTCGATGACGGCGGGTATGACGAACAAAAATACTGGATTATAGCCAGCCGGTATCATGAGGAACCCAATATCGGATGGATATGGAAAGAGGAGACAAAGCGTGAAGCGCCGGGGCACACGGCGTTTTCGTGGGATCTTGGCAGCGACCCGTACTGGGACGGCGACCCGTACTCAAACCAGGCAACAACCCCGGTTATAGGGGTTACCTGGTATGAGGCCTATGCGTATTGCAACTGGCTCAGCGAGGTTACAGGCGACACCTATCGCCTGCCTACCGAGGCTGAATGGGAATACGCGGCCAGGGGGCCGGAAAGCAATATTTTCCCCTGGGGCAATGAATATTTGAGCGCTGAGCAGATGTGCGGCGAGCCAGGAAGCGGGGCAATGGCAAACTGCTGGGTTCGTCCTGATCAGAAAGAGCGCTGTTCCGGTCAGCCGATATCCATATCGATGGAGCTTGGAGATGGTCAGACCTATCCGGTGGGAAGCTATCCAGAGGGCGTGTCATATTTTGGAGCCTATGATATGGCCGGCAATATCAGCGAACTGACAGCCGACTGGTTCCGCGGCTATTATTACCCGCTGCGCATTGCAACCGGACAGACAGAAGACCCGCAGGGGCCACGTGTACCCACGCCGCCTTTTTATGTACCCATATTCCCGTTCTGGACACAGCCTGCGCGCGCTCAGCGATCCCTCAGCTTTAAGCAGGAACCTATCGGCGACCAGAATTACAGCTCTCATCCGACGTATCCGCTGCGCTGCTCTCACCGGCAGTTCGGCTTCAGGTTTATGGGATCGAGCATGGTCGGCTTCAGGGTTATGAAGGAAGCTGAGTGACATATCCGTATAGGGATATGTATGCGGCCGGTTCAATGAGGTATAGTATGTACGGGTTTACATGATTTTGTAAAGTGTTTCCCGAAAAGGCATGGCCCGGTAAGGGGCACTCTTCGGATGCAGGCAATTCGAAGCTGTAGAAGTTCCTGCCCGCCTGCCACAGGCAATGTCATCAAGGGCATAATGTGTTTTTGTACCAAAATTAACAATGCAGTAGGAGAGGAGTAGAGCCATGACAAAAGTTTGTTCAGCCCGAGTTCTTTGTTCACTTATAGCGGCAACAATCATTGCAGCGCTGTCCGGAATGCCGGTACCCGCAGTAAGTGACGCAGCAGACAATGCAACCGACAATGCCACCGATAACCAGACAGCAACGGTTCTGCCGGAAATGGTGCTGGTGGAGGCCGGAAACTTTATGATGGGTATGGATGTGTTAAAAGATGTCGATGCCTATTCGGGTGCAACAGAAAGGGTTGATGCCTTTACCGGAGCAACGCCGATGAAAGAATGGCCCGCCCACCAGGTGACCATGCCGTCCTACTGGATCGGAGCATATGAGGTCACCAATGAGGAATTTGCAGAATTTGTCGATGCAGGCGGCTATGAGGTGAAAGATTACTGGCTTATCGATTCGGACTATCATGAGGACGCAGAAACCGGGTGGAGCTGGAAAGAGAAAGAGAATCGAACGGCGCCGGCCTATATTGATTACAGCACGGGTGAGGAAAGCGGCTGGGACCTCAGCAAAACGCCCTACTGGGCTGATGATGTGTATTCAAACAAATCAGACACACCGGTTGTCGGAGTCTCCTGGTATGAAGCCTATGCATACTGCAACTGGCTCAGTGAGGTTACCGGCGATACCTACCGGCTTCCTACAGAGGCTGAGTGGGAATATGCAGCCCGCGGTCCTGATAGCAATATTTTCCCCTGGGGGGATTCGTATCTGAGCGCTGAGGAAATGTGCGGTGACCCGGGAAGCGGCGCCATGGCGAACTGCTGGGTTCCTGAAGACACCGATTCACACCGGCTGCTAGGTTTTGGAGCGCTCTCGATGCAGACAGGAGGCGGCGCTGCGACATCTGTGGGCAGCTACCCGGCCGGTGTTTCATATTTCGGTGTCTATGATATGGCAGGCAATGTCATGGAATGGACCGCCGACTGGTTTCAATTGCTGTACTATCCGCGTCAGATCAAGCAGGGTGAAACAACCAATCCGCAGGGGCCTGACATGGCGATCCCCCCGTTTTTTGTGCCCGTATTTCCGTTCTGGACGGATCCCTGCCGGTCTATCCGTTCGCAGGGCTTTATTCAGGATCCCGTGGGTGAAACAAATTACAGCATGCACCCGACCTATCCGCTCCGAGGCGCACACCGTCAGTTTGTAAAGCGCTATGGAGGTACGTTTTATCTCGGTTTCAGAGTGGTCAAAGACGCTGAGTGATACTGTTGCAGTAATCCCTGAAAACAAGAAAGCCCCCGGTGCATTATAGGGGGCTTTCCTGTTTGACGTATGTGCAGAAGCAATTTGATTGTCGGAAAGATTTGCGCTTTGCAGGGCGCATCACTTGTGAGCGGCTGCTTGTGATCTGCAGGGCATATGGCCGGCAGGGCTCATTGCCCTTTCCGCTGCAGCAATGATATCCTCAACCTGCGGCAGCATGTACTTTTCCATAACCGGGCTGAAGGGGACAGGAACGTCCTTAGCGCCGACACGAATGACAGGCGCCGCAAGATGCTCAAACAGCTCTTCGCCTATCCGTGCAGCAATTTCTGCACCGAACCCGCCGGTCAGGCAGGCCTCATGAGCAACAACTGCACGCCGCGTTTTTGCAACCGATTCGGCGATGAGATCAAAGTCAAGCGGGCACAGTGTTCTCAGGTCGATGACTTCAGCCTCTATGCCTTTTTGTGAAAGCTCCCTTGCTGCCTCAAGGCACTCGTACGTCATGCGCGAATAGGTTATAATTGTCAGATCGCTACCAGGACGCCTGATTGCCGCTTTGCCCAGGGGGATAATAAACTCATCTTCACTGACCGGGCCCGTCCATCTGAACAGGCGCTTGTGCTGAAAAAAGATGACCGGATTGTCATCACGTATTGCTGATTTAAGCAGGCCCTTAACATCGGCGGGCTCATACGGCACAACCACTTTGAGGCCCGGAGCATGAACAAACCAGCTTTCAAGGCTTTGGGAATGCTGTGCAGCGGCGTTAATACCGCCGCCGTCCGGCGCCCAGAGAACAAGGGGAAGAGTGGCCTGCCCCCCGAACATATAGCGGAGCTTGGCCATCTGGTTTATGATCTCATCCATTGCGGTTGTGAAGAAATCAGCGAAATGCAGATCTATTATCGGGCGCATGCCGGTAAGCGCAGCGCCAATGCCGGCGCCGACTATGGCTGTTTCTGATATCGGCGTGTCAATAAGCCTATCGGGGAACTGCTGGGTGAGACCGCGGAACTGTCCGAATATACCGCCGTGTGCGGTAAGATCCTCTCCAATTATAAAAATAGTCTCATCCCGCTCCATTTCCTCCTTAAGCGCTTCGGCAGTAGCAAGTGAACAGGACAGGTCTCGTACTCCCATGTGAGCATCTCCTTACTGGGTAACCGGGCAGCGCTGCAAAAAACCGAATATCAAGAGGCTATAAGCGGCGCATACCTGAAAGATAGACTGTAGCAACAGGGCCTCAGCCGTTCAGGCTGAGGGCTCAACAAACAGATCCTCAAGTGCCTCTTCGGGTTCGGGAAGCGGCGCATCAAGGCCGAATTGAGCAGCTTCCTCTATTTGGGACGCAATGTCATCTGCAAGATCGGCCGCCGACTGCTCGGTCAGAATGCCGTCTTCTATAAGCACACGGATATACCGGTCAACCGGATCGCGGTTCATGCGGTATGTGTTAATCTCATCCTGTGTGCGGTATTTCTGGCGATCGCCCTCAAAATGCCCTTTGTACCGGTAGGTCTCGGTTTCAACAATGCTCGGCCCTTTACCCTGCCTGGCCTTGTCGACTGCCTCCTGGACTGCGCCGCGCACCTCAAGAACGTTGCTCCCGTCGGTAATAAAGCCGGGTATTCCATAGGCATGTGCCCGGTTAGCCACGGATCCGCCGGCTACCATTTTCTCAGCCGGTGATGTGGAGGCATACAGGTTGTTTTCACATACAAAGACAATGGGCAGCTTGAAGACTGTCGCCATGTTGCAGGCTTCATGAAATGTGCCGCGGTTTGATGCCCCGTCTCCGAAAAAAACCATGCCGACCTGGTCGGTGCCGCGCAATTTTATTGAAAACCCGGCCCCCGTCATGATGGGAAATCCGCCGCCGACGACGCCGTTGGCCCCGAGAATTCCCTTTGAAAAGTCGGCGATATGCATTGAGCCGCCTTTGCCCTTGCAGTAGCCGTTTTTTTTGCCGAACACTTCCGCAAACATGTACTTCGGCTCTGCCCCCTTGGCAAGGATGTGAGCATGGCCGCGGTGGGTCGATATGATATAATCATCAGGGCGCAGGGCGGAACAGCTCCCGACCGTCGATGCTTCTTGCCCCAGAGAAAGGTGTACGAACCCGGGTATCAGCTGCTGCTGAAAAAGGGTTTCGCATTTTTCTTCAAAGCAGCGGATGACCAGCATTTTTTTCAGGAGCTCAAGTTTTTCTTCCTGAGTGATTTCCACAGTGTGCTCCGTTTCTGTTTACCGTACTGAGCGGCTCAACAAGTGTCTGTTTAGCGATCCGTTTGCATTCCGGATGCTAAGCAATATATGGAAATTACTTTGATTTACATAATTCGAGAAAGTATACGTGAACTGGGAGCGCGTGTCAACAGGTAAGTGGTGACAGGTGATTTTTTCAACAATGCGGCCGAGTGCAGGTGTGGAAAGGCGGCATGAGGCCGCACGAGATGATTATTGGTGCAGGTGAATAAAGAGGGTGGCGCGTATAGAAAAGCATCCGGCAGCCTGCGCTCAGTGCATTCTGCCGGCATATGGTATGTAAAAGATGCCGGAAGGTGCGGATCAGTGGTGCTGTCTTCTGTCCGGTTGAATGCGTCTGTCGTGAGGTGTCAGGATGCGTCGTTCCGTGTGCGTTTTTGCATACTCCGGGTTTACAAACCAGCGGCGGTCACAGCCTCTACGCCGATCGCGTCCGGAGCGGACCGTAAAGTCACTGTGGTGGGGATTCTCCTGAGTTCTGTCAATATAAAAGTCCATAGGTGAGGCCCTCAATGAAAGAATGAATGTGTTTAATATGTATATTTGTTATTTGTAGTATATTAAATGAATAATTCAAGAGGGGCGGGTTCATTATTTTAAGAAGAAAGCGCTGCTGTATCGGATGGTCCGAATCGGCGTTAGCCTTAATTACCGTGATACACCGCAGCATTCTGCGGGAAGTGTCATATATAAGAACAGCAAAGCCCCGTGTTTGTAACACGGGGCTTTGTTTTAGATGTGGCTGGCTCTAAACGTCAATATGTATCAGGGTATGCCGTTAATGATCGTGATCCGGTGGTACGTGTCAAGCTGTCCATCACTTCCGGTTATTGAATTGGAAAAAGTGCCGCTCGTTATGGTTGAATAGCTGTAATTGATGTTCAGATTGCTGAATGTATCGTTGCTGCTGCTGGGATCCTCTTCATAGACGTTGCTGGTGGTGAAAGATATGGTTTCACCGTCTCTCAGCCTTATCTGCGCTGAGGAGGTGGTGTCCACGGTATCCCCGTCGCAGAATTGATAATCGCTCAAACCGTAATCGATATAATTTGTGTTACCTACATCGAGGGACCAGGTGCCGTAGACTTCTATACAGTCAAGGGGCGCGGCTCCTTCATCGTTTGCATCGGGGCATTCAATGCGGAGCAGTTCAAATTTGATCAGCTTGTCCTTGAACAGGGGATCGGTTCCGCGCTGGACTTCGATGTAATCGTTTACCCCGTCTGCGTCTGTGTCGGTACTGTTCGGGTCAGTGCCCTCATCCTGCTCACTCTTGTCGTTGAGACCGTCACCGTCGGTGTCCGCAGCGTTTGGGTCAGATCCGAACGTAATCTCGGCAAGATCGGACAGCCCGTCGGCATCGCTGTCGGTTTCGCGGGGGTCGGTTCCGGTGAGCTCGCTTGATTGGGGCGGATCGTATACGCAGCTTGTCGCGTCGTTGCAGCGCATGTCGGCATCCGCAAGCGCATTGGCATCATAGCGAATGATGTCGTTTGCATCGAACTCATTCCAGTCAAGCAGCGAATCGTTGTCCGTATCGCGCAGGCGGGGGTTTGTTTTTATTGCGCGCTCATACACATCCGGTATGCCGTCCCGGTCGGTGTCGGCACGAAACGCATCTGAGGTAACCACAATTGTCTGCGGATTATTCATGCCGTTCTGATTAATCATAATAGTCCAGCCCATCCGCTCCTCGCTGTCGGAAAGCCCGTCATGGTCATTATCGATGATGCTGCCTGCATCATCGCGGTTGGGGTTGACGCCCACAATCGCTTCCCGGCCGTCGGTCATGCTGTCCCGGTCGGTGTCACGGTAAAGTGGGTCGGTTAAATACAGCTTGTCGTGTGCTACTCTTATATAATCATCAGCATACAGGTCTATAGAGGTGTCGATTTCCTCATTCGGTCCGGCGGTTATCAGAACCTCGCCGTCAACCGCGTTTGAACCGCTGCTTACCTGCTGGACATCATCCCCGGTTGCCGTGGTGCTGCAGATTCCGTCAAAGCCGTTGACGATTGACGGCGGGCCGAAGTACTGCGGCACAAAAAGAACTGGGTTGTTCAGCTCATCGGAATCGCCGTCAAAAAGCACGATCTCGATCGGACCGTAAATTTCATCGACGTCGTTCAGCCCGTCGAAATCGGTGTCCGCCTTCGTCGGGTCGGTGCCATAGAGCATCTCTTCATCATCTCGCAGGCCGTCGAAATCGCTGTCTGATGATGCCGGGCTAGAAAAAACCTTATAGACACCCGTCCCCTTCAGGGTAACGCTCCAGCCGGTCCGCACTTCATCGTAATCGCTGATGCCGTCACCGTCGGTGTCGTTGTCTGTGTCGCTGCTGGCATTAAAAATTTCCTCGCGCTCGAGCAGGCCGTCCTGGTCCTGGTCCCGGGTGAAAACAAGCAGGAAATTGTCTCGCGCACGCAGGGGGATATCGCTGAAATCAACGGTTGACGGGACTGTGCGGTTGGAGCTGATGACGGTCCAGAAGCGCTTTTCAGGATTGCTGGGTGATAGAAGGTCGGTCTGTACTGCGCGGACGCGTGTTAGGATTTCAACGCCGTCGACCGTTGTCTGTGTGCCGTAGGTTGACCGGACGGTGTCGTTGTCGGGATCCGCACCCGGCGTATCGCCGGACGGGCTCGTTGATTTTGTTATGCCGATAATTTCAAGCGCACGCTGCATGGTTATCGGCTGCATAGTACCGTTATCGGCGAATGTGTTGTGGGTTGCAACACGGTATTTCTCGACTTCGCCTTCGCCGAAATCGATAGTGATGCCGGCGGTACGGTCGTTTATCTCCTGTGAGCTGAAAACAAAATTGCGGCCGAATTCATCCAGAATATCGAAATTGACCACCCGGTAGACAAGGCCCTGCGGATCCTTCATCAGCTCTTCTACAAGATTCGGATAGGCGCCGGTGCTTTCAAAAATAAAGGGGCCGCGCTCGGGGTCAAAGGGCCCCAGGTTGAATTCAGGCTGATCATTCGGGTTGCTTGCACCGGAAAGGCGCAATGAGGCGATCGGTATAAAACGGTAGCTGTTTCTGCGGTCCTGGCGCAGAACCGACAGCTCAATGTTTGTAATCGTAAATGCAATATCGCTGGTGTTTTTTATGCTGACATCAACCGTTATCTTGGCATTTTCCACTGTGCGGGTTACAGAACGATTGTGACTTTCAGTGAAGGCATGGGTTACCGAGTTTTGATATTCAGATGCTGAGGTGTTGGCCGTTTGCTGGCTCCGTGTGGATGAAAAGCCGTTTGCATACGTCTGGCCGAAAGACGCTTCAAAGGAACCGGTAATGCCGAAACCGTCTTTAGTGCTGTAGCTCACCTGGGTACCGATTTTCTGGCCGTATTCCAGAACTTTCTCGTTGGTGACCGTGTCGCTGGTGCCGAAGCTCTGTGCGCTGCTTTCGCTGAGGGTTGTCTGCATGGAGTCCTGGACCGTTTGTTCTGTGCCGGTTTCATCGGTATAGGTGGATCTGACATCAAGGGATAGCCGGACATCCCCGACAATAATCTGAGGCCGCGGCAGGTCGGCTATGAGCGGGTCGCGGTCAAGGTCAAGTATTTCTTCGTCGTCGGTGAACTGATCGCCGTCAGTGTCTGCAATCAGGGGCGATGTTTTGAAAAAGGAAAATTCAAGTCCGTCAGCCAGCGTGTCTCCATCTGTGTCCTGCATGTATGGGCTGCTGTAAATCATGTTCAGCTCTTCAGCATCGGTGAGGTTGTCGCTGTCAGTGTCTGATGAACGGGGGTTGGTGCCGTAGGTTTTTTCCACATTGTCCGGCAGGCTGTCATTATCGGTGTCCATGAGGTATGGGCTGCTGGTGACATGGCTTGAGACGACTTGTCCGTCGGCACGGGTGACAAACACGGACCATCCGGCCTGCTCTGCTGCATCGCTCAGCGTGTCATTGTCGGAGTCGGTCAAATCAGCGGTATCAGGAGGGGTGCCCAGAAAAACTGCGCTCGACGGATCGATCATTATACCGCCTGCTGTGTGCTTCGGGGCAAGAGAATTCCCGTCTTTGTCGGTTGCGACGGCGGTAAGGCGATATGTGATCTCTGTTTGCGGCATGGTGGTGAGATTCACCATGGTGCTGTTTGTGTTTGAAACAAACTGAGCCCCGGTAATCAGAAGGTGGCTGCCGCTGCCCGATGAATCTTCGTGAACGATATTGTAATTCGAGGCATCAGCGGCATCGCTGCTCATTGGTTTGCTGAATGCGAGGCGCACGGACCTGGTTCCTGTCGATACGGCGCCCACGATATGGGGCAGGTCGGTGAGGGTATCGGTGCTTCCGCCGGATGGTTCGTCAGAGGAGCCGTCGGATGAACCCTCAGAGGAGCCGCCGGATCCACCCCCGGCGCCGGAAGAAGATGCAAGCTCTATGGTCGTTTTAGCCATTGCCTGTCCGCCGGGCCCCTCTACGGTTATGATGTAGGTTGTGGTTTCCTGTAAGTTTTTTATTGTATGTGAGCCGGTTACATCAACTTCTCCGACATCAGGGTTAATTGATGCGGATTCTGCGTGTGAGGAAGACCAGATAAGCGTACTCTTTCCGCCTGGCTGCACAGCGGGCGGGTTTGCGGAAATGATTACACTTGGTTCCTTAGACGAGGTGTCCCCGTCAGACGGCGGTGGCTGTGTGGTTTCATCGAGGACGACAACGGTGACGCTGTCGCTGACGGTCGCAGCGTCCTGCCCGGCAGCGGTAATCGTATACAGCGTTGTCTGTACAGGAGAAACAGTAACGCTGCCTTGCGCATCAACATCGCCGATTCCCTGATCTATGCTCAGCGAGTCTGCGTTTTCAGATGTCCACTCAAGCGCCGCTGATTCACCCTTTTTGATAACCGGCGGGTCTGAGCTTATGGATACGGAGACAGCTGAGGGCTGCTGTATGTATATGCCGAAATTGTTTACGGCTTCCGAGCGGAAAAATCCCAGAATGCAGGGAGACGGGTTGAATTTTGTGCTCACTACCGCTGAGTCGTCGGCGTAGACAAGATAAAGCCCTTTGCTGAGCCCGCTGAACGAATAGCTCCCGCGATCATCGGTAACTGTCTCACGCTCATCTATTGTCTGCAGAAAAATATTTAATTTTTTAATGGAAACTTTAGTATCCGGAAGCCCGTATTCATCGCCGTCCATAAATCCGTTTTGATTTGTGTCTGAAAAACAGTACCCGGTTATCGTATTGTCTTCAGTGCTTCCGAAAAGGGATCCGGCCTGTGCAAAGCAGGACTGGGTGAAAAAGAGACAGGCAAGAAACGTGCATACGAAGGCAGGAGCTGTCGGGATGTTTGCACAGATGGACTTTGTGTTTTTAAACATAACATTTTCCCCTTTTGTATACAATAAATGATTTAAATATAGTCTTAAAACAATAAAAAAAATATATATTGATATAGTTAATCGCTACTATGTTTCTGTATTGTACTTTTATAGCTGACTACGGTCAAGCCAAATCTTTCGATAACAGCTCTTAATATGTAATAATGATGATTTATTATGAGAGTACGAAATGCTGGCTAAGAAAAAACTATTAACAATAGGTGAGCAAGGAGCACTATTGAATAGTTTTAATTACCACCCAATAAACATTAGAATAGCCGAAGACTTATGAAATTTTAATTAACGTAATATATATTTAGACTTAAATAACATTTTATATTGACACAATTTTTTGTAAGAAGTAATATATTAAATAATAACAAAATAAATAATACACATATTTTAACATATAATAATATAAATTAACATATTCGATAATTATCATAAATAGATAATTGTATAAGATTTAGTGCTCTAATAAATGTTCACACAAGCTGATACAGAATGAAATTTTTTTATTTTAATTACATACCGGGGGCAGGGGCAATGAGCATGTCGTGTTTTCAGAATAAAAATGTCTGGGCGCTGATACATATACATATAATAATGATCCTTTTTGCCATTTTGCCCGTCAATATCGTGCATGCACAGGATATGGGTGCACGCCTGGTTGATGCGCTCGGGTTTGATCCTGATAATGAGAGCCAGGTAACTGAATATGAACTCACTGCCTGGTCCGACAATGCAGGCGGTGACATTTTCATTTCTCCGGACCTGGCCGCAGACAATAACACGCTGCACGGCAGTATTATTTTGACCACAGGACCTGTCGGAGATGCCGGTCTGGGCACCGATAATGACACCAGCGATTTTGCCGGAGACAATTCCTCCGATGTCGTCTGCTTTTCGATCACGCTTGCAGCACCGGAAGATGCTAAATCCCTTGTCTTCACCTCTCAGTTTATAACCAGTGAGTATTCAGAAACACAAGCCCGCAAAAACGACAATGCTACGCTTACGTTTAACGGTCAAAGCGGCCAGACGCAAACCATTATTCTGGGTGAGGCCGCAGCAAGCTCCGGCCGTACCAGCCCCTCGAAAACCTGGGGCCTCAGCGTCAGCGCGGGACAGGAAATCAGATTAGTTTTCACTGTCCGGGACGCATCAGACGGGTTTTATGATTCCGCGCTCCGCGTGCTGCAGATGTATTTTTCTCAGCAGGAAGTTGAGGGGGACTATACCGACGATCCGGCCCCCCGTGACACCAAGCTGCCGACCGGCAGCTATTCGTTTTCGCGCGAGCTGATAAACGTACCCGGCATAAAGCTTCCGTTTAATTTTTCTATCTATTACAACTCGCGGCGCGAAGACACCGGCAGTCCCATGGGCCGCCGCTGGAGCCACAGCTACGACTGGTTTGTACAATCCCTTGCCAATGATACAGTGCTAAAGGTGAAGCGCGGTGACGGCGGGGCCGACTATTTTAATGTGTCGAACCCCGGCTCAAGCCATCCAACCTTTACGCCCCGCTTCCCGGGTACCTACAGTGATCTGGATTCGGAATGGGGATCTGTTTTATTGGGGGAGAATATTTTTGCTCATTATTACTATTTCATATATACCACCCCTGAGCAGTTGCGGTATATGTTTCGAATTGCAGGGCCGATTGTTCCCTGGTTTTATTCTTTTCCTTTGAGAGATTCCTTTGACCGGGGCAACCTGATCCTGGTGCAGGTGTCAGATCCCCACGGCAATGCCTTAAGGTTTCATTATAATGAATCCGTTCGTTCGCCCCGTGTGGAGTCCGTTACCGACACCCGCGGCAACACGGCAGCCTTTACCTATGATGCAGACGGCAGGCTTGCACAGGTCAGTTATAATAACGCAGAGCTGGTGTCCACCTTTACCCACAACAGCAGCGGAGATCTGACCTCGTTTACCGATGCTGCCGGCAGCACGACCACATTCACCTATGATGATGAGGGGCGGCTGCTGACCGGCATGGACGGCAACGGTATTGTATTTGTTGATAACATCTATGCGGGAGAAATGCTGGTGGAGCAGCGCGGCGAAGCACGGCCGCCGGACGAGGGTCCGCTCACAAGCTATCTGTATATCGGCGACACCCATTTTCAAATCGACCCGCTGGGAAACGTGTATGAGAACACATACAATATCGATGATTTGCTGATCCGGCAGTTAGATCCCCTGGGAGCGGAATTCCGGTTCGCTTATGATGAAAATAATGAAATCGCACGGCAGGAGGATCCGCTGGGAGCTGTTTCCACCATGTCCTACGATGGTAACGGCAACCTGCTTAACCGCACCGATGCTCTGGGGCTGTCCGTTACCATGACCTATGATTCCCTGAACAATATGACGAGCTATGTCGACCAGCTTGGGTATGCTACATACATGGCCTATGAATCGGGGACACGGAATCTGATCAGTCAATCAGATCCGTGCGGAAACGTGCTGACGTACGGCTACTGGAACGGACTGGTTTCAGACGTCACCGATGCGAGAGGAAATACAACGCAGTACCGGTACAATGCTACCGGAGATCTTACCGCGTTGACAAACCCGCTCGGCCATAATACCCAATACACCTACGACTCGCTGGGGCGCAAAACCTCGGTTACGGATCCGAACGGAAACACAGAATCGTATACCTATGATGCAATGGGCCGCATGCTGACAAAGACTACCCCCTTTGGACACACAACGTCCTATGCATATGATGCCGAGGGGAGGCTGCTTCGTGAAACGGCGCCTGACGGCGGGGTGACGAGTTTCGGCTACAGCCCGGCCGGGCAGAGCGTCAGCATCACTGATCCCCTTGGGAATACGATACAGGCCGCATATGACGGAGCTGACCGCCGGGTAAGCAAGACAGATCGCCTCGGGTACAAAACTGAATATGACTATGATGCCGCCGGACATCTCACCGGGGTAACCGACCCTGCCGGCATCCGCACGTCCGCCTCCTATGATCTATCAGGCAACCGGCTGAGCATTGTCGACCCCAACGGAAACACGACCGCCTACCGCTATGATGCGCTCGGCCGCCTTGTCGTGGTAGCCGATCCCCTGGGCAATCAGTCGACTGCGGAATACGATATGCGCGGCAATCGGGCAAGCTTTACAAATGCACGCGGCCAGATGATTACCTACACCTATGACGCGGCAAACCGGCTGACCGGTATCGGGATGCCGGCAGGAGCGATAGAACATACGCTCGATGCCAACGGCAATCCGGTTGCAAGCACCGGCGCGGATAACGGCACCGTGACGCGTACGTTCGATGCACTCAATCGCATGGTCAGCCGGACCGATCCGTACGGCAATACGATCCGCTACCGGTATGACCCGGCAGGCAATCTGACCGAGCTGACCTATTCGGACAACAAAACAGTTGTGTATACCTATGATGATCTTAACCGTATGACGCAGGTGGTCGATTGGGATGGGCGTACCACGACCTATTTTTATGATCCGTTCTCGGCGGGGCGCCTGCTGCGGATAAACCGCCCCGACGGATCGAATGTCCATTATTACTATGATGAGGCAGGCAGACTGATCGGCATATCGGACCTTGCACCGGACGGCTCAATTATTTACAGCGGACGCTACGAGTTGAACGCAGCCGGACAGTGCATCAGCGAAAGCGTTGACCGGCGCCTTGAGACAACTTTCACCGGGGGTGAAACAGGGCTGTCATACGATGAAGCACATCAGCTTGTTTCGGTTGGGGGGGATACCCTTGAGTATGATGCAGACGGCAATCTCATACGCGGCAGTATCGGGGGCGATGCAGTCGATCTAACCTATGATGCCGCAAACCAGCTGACCGGAGTCGGCGATGACCGCTATGAATATGACGCATCGGGCGTGCGCATTCAGAAAAGCACTGACGAGAAAACGGTGCGCTACGTCTACGACACCAGCGAGGACCTGACCCGTCTCCTGGAGGAGCATGACGCCGCAGGAAATATCGTGGCACGCTATGTATACGGGCATGGCCTGGTCAGCAGAGAGGGCGCCGAAAACAGCCTTTCCGTATACCATTTTGACCGGCGGGGCAATACTGTTGCCCTCACCGGCAGCAGCGGTATTGTGACCGACCTGTA
The DNA here is from genome assembly GCA_964621615.1 of uncultured Thermodesulfobacteriota bacterium. Taxonomy (GTDB): domain Bacteria; phylum Desulfobacterota; class WTBG01; order CAIYCZ01; family CAIRTM01; genus CAZUMW01. Next base: position 109,973 of record CAZUMW010000004.1, on the reverse strand, counting down.
TGCATACGGCCCCTATGGAAAAGTGACCGGACGGGTGGGCAATACGCCGAACCCCTTCATGTTCAGCGGGCACTACGGTGTCATGGACGACGGAAACGGGCTGTATTTTATGCGCAGCCGGTACTATGCGCCCTATCTTATGCGATTCATTCACAAAGACCGCCTTTACAGGGGCACGCTGCTCGATCCGCAGACTCTCAACCCGTATGCTTACGGAAACGGCGACCCGATAAACGGGGTCGACCCGAACGGCGATTTTATTGTCAGCCTGATAATCGGTGCGGTCGTCGGAGCGGTTATCGGAATCGGCATAGAGCTGGCGGTAGACTATTTTGAAGACGGTGAGTTTGACCACTCATTCGGGGATTACATGGGAGCCATGTTTACCGGTCTTGTTACCGGGGCTATCGGGGGGCCCGCCTGGGGATCGAGCCTGAAGGTGGCAATGGCCATAGGTGCCGTGGGCGGCGCTCTGGGCAGCGTCGCCGGCAATGCGCTTGGACAGGGAATCGATATCGCCACCGGTGTTCAAAGCGATTTTAATTTCCTTGATATGGGCCTTCAGGGGGCAATCGGCTGCGTGTTTGGTGCGGCCGGAGGGGCAATGGGCTATGGGGTTAAAAAAGGGTTCCAGAGTGTGGCGAAAAAGATGAAAGCCATTGCAAAAATTTTCAAGCGTTCCGGGCGTGCTGCCGCACGTGGTTCAGTGCGGGTGGCGGCAAAAACGGGCAGTCAGGCGTTGAGAAATACCGGTACGTTTCTCAAGGAAATAATCAAGCACTCTACAAAAGGCGGGGTCAGGATCGGTATGACCATGGCAGGGCGGCATCTGCCGGAGCCTGAAGCCGTGTTTGCAGGTGTTGCAGGATTTTTTATGGTGGAATTTGCCCTTCTGTATTAATACAAAAATAACAGAACGGGTGTAATACTATTTATATGACGGGGAAGGGGATACCGTATGAAACACCGCATGTGTTATGTGCTGCATGTTTTTTTGATGATGTGCGCCGTTTTTCTTTTAACGGTACCGGAAGCCTTTTCCATTGAGTACAGATATGATGAGCTGAGCCGCCTGGTAGAGGTTCGCTATGACAACGGCGCATCTGTTACGTATGAATATGATGCGGCAGGAAACATTGTCAATGTGGAAAAAACACCTGCACGTTTTGAACCGGAGCCCGGGCCGCCGTCAGACGGCGGCTCAGGAGGCGGGGGCGGAGGAACGCAGGGCCCCGGAGATCCGCCCGAGGACAGCATGCTTATTATCCCGGAGCGTGTCGATCTCGGTGCGTCGGATATCTGGACCCGTTTTGAGATCAGAAACGGCACCGGTTTCGGGAAGCTCCGGTGGAGTATCGGAGAAGTCATATACAATGGGGCAAACGGTTGGATAAGCGCTATCGGCCCGAAAACGGGCACTACCACCGGCAGCAGTACGGTTACGCTGTCGGTTGACAGAAGCGGCCTTTCAGCCGGCTTTTACACCGCCGATATTCCCGTCACTTCCAATGCCGGAAGCGGCAGGGTGGCGGTGCTGATGGAAGTCAGAGAAGGCGACGACCAGGCTCCTCCGGCTCCTGAGGCTGAATGTGAAAAAAACAGCGATTGCGACGACGGTATATTCTGTAACGGAGCCGAACAGTGCAGTGACAGGGTATGTATGGCCGGGGAGCCGCCCTGCGGTGACTATCAGGTGTGCATGGAAGAGGAGCAGGTCTGCTGGGATATTGAAACCCTGACTGCAATGAGCCTGAAAAGCAGCTATGGCCGCCCCATAGTTCGTTCGCAGCGGTGCCCGTGGCTGATAATGAAATGCAGTGAGGAGGATCACATGACTACGGAAAGCAGTATGCAGCTTTCAGGGCCCGCAGAAAGCGCTTCGGGTGTTGTGATCGATGATCGCAGGACAGCCTTTACGGCGCTGGGATTTATTATGGTGCCGATGTGCATAGGCAAAGATGCAACGGCCGGTCAGTGGAAATTACGGATACAAACGCAGGTTGCTGATTCAGACACTCCTCATGTGGAAGTAATCGACCATATGTTTGAGATTAAATAAGATGCCTGTGCTATGACCATTGTTCAGATCGATAAGCAGACCCATCTTACCGGTCAGACCATGCGAACGCTGCAGGAAGCCCGCGGTCTTAAGAGCAGAGGGCATCGTGTAATACTGGTATGCCAGCCGGGCTCGTTTCTTGAACAGGGCGCCCGGCAGCATTCCATTGATTTTTTTCCGCTCAGCATGAAACATCTGTTCCCCGCCGTTATAAAGCTGGGCTTGTTTTTACGGAGAGAGCGGGTTGATGTTATCAATTCTCATGGATACACCGATCACCTTTTGAGTGTCCTTGCCGGGAAATCTGCAGGTGTGTCTGTTCAGGTCAGGACAAAACACAACCATGTTCCCCTTAAGGGAGGTATTTTAAGCCGGTATCTTTACGGCAGGCTTACGGATCGGATTGTCGCCATATCAGAGCATATCCGCTCGGTTATGATCGCCTCCGGGCTGCCTCCCTGGCGGGTCGTCACCATTTCTACAGCTGTAAATCTGAAAGATTTTATTCCCCGGGAGAAAAACAGCGAAATTATTAGGGAGCTGAATCTTCCCCCTGATTGCAGTATCATCGGCATTGTGGCTCGCCTGACCGAGCGCAAGGGATTTACAGTGCTTTTTGAAGCCGTAAAGCGCTTATCCGATGAAAACAGGAAAATTGTGTGTCTTATTGTAGGCGGCGGGGTGAACAGCAAAAAAATTGATGCGCTGAGAGACAGCGCCGAATCACTCGGCGTCTCAGGGTATCTGTATGCTACCGGCAAACGAAATGACATACCCGACATGCTTTCGATTATTGATATCTTTGTCCTTCCCTCTTTGGCCGAAGGGCTGGGACGGTCGCTCCTGGAGGCAATGGGAGCGGGAAAACCGATCGTCGCCTCTCGTGTCGGCGGCATCCCTGAAGCCATTGAAGACGGAAAAAGCGGCATCCTCGTTCCGCCAGGGGATTCACATGAACTGGCAAAAGCAATTGCTAGACTGATGGACTATCCCCTTAAAGCTCAGAAGTTGGGACGCGATGCACGGGCTCGCGCAGAATTGCTGTTCGATGAAGAAAAATTGATCGACCGCCTTTGCAGACTGTATGAGGATCTGATTGTGTCAGGGATGCCTGCCGTTCAGGAGAAAAGCACTGTTTCTGCAGACTGAGTCGTTTTGTCAATGCAGCATCGGGAAATCGCATTTTATTTGGTAAACGCAAAAAACCCGTAGCGCACAAAATATTGTAACACTACGGGTTTCTTTTTAAATTTGATGAGTCGCCGGGGATTCGAACCCCGGACCTACGGATTAAAAGTCCGTTGCTCTACCAACTGAGCTAGCGACTCACCGGAAAATATAATCTTAATAGCATAACAAATATTTTATAATATTACAATTATAAGTTTGCAGCCGTGAAAGCTTGATTTAAACAAACCTTTTAAGACGCAAAGGGATTGATTAGGGTAATGATCTGATCGCGGCGGGTGCCGACGGACACCATGCTTACGGGGACGCCTGTTTTTTCTTCAATATAGGCGATGTATTTTTTTGCTGCCTGAGGCAGCTGGTCGTATTCGGTCATGCAGCTGAGGTCTTCCGACCATCCCTCCAGCTCCTCGAATTCGGGAGCGCAGTCTGCAAGTACCGGAAAATTAGTCGGGAATTCGTTCAGCACACGGCCTCTGCAGCGGTATCCGGTGCACACCTTTATAGTTTCAATGCCGCTGAGGACATCCAGCTTGGTGATAATAAGATGCGTCAGGCTGTTCAGCCTGACAGCATGGTTAACCGTCAGCAGATCGAACCAGCCGCAGCGACGCGGCCTGCCGGTTGTTGCGCCGTACTCGCCGCCTTTGTTTCGCAAATACTCACCGATATCATTTTGCTGTTCGGTGGGGAACGGGCCTGCCCCGACACGGGTAGTGTACGCCTTGGCTATTCCGACGATTGCATCGAGGTGTCGCGGGCCGATACCGGTTCCGATTGCCGCCTGTGCTGATGACGTGTTGGATGAGGTGACAAAGGGATAGGTTCCGTGATCGATATCAAGGAGGGTGCCCTGAGCGCCTTCGAAGAGAATTTTTTTGTTCTGCTTCAGCGACCGGTACAATGCGGCACCTGTATCGGTTACATACTCTCGAATGGTTTCGCGATATGTGAAAATGATGTCGCGTACTGCCTCCGGGGAAACCGGCTCCTCGTGGAGATAGTTCTCAAGATAATAATTTTTTTCTTTCAGATTTGCATTCAGCTTTTCCTGAAAATAGGAATCGTCAAATATATCGACAACCCTGATGCCGTTTCGTGAGACCTTGTCCTCATATGCCGGCCCGATGCCGCGGCCGGTGGTACCGATTCTGTTTTCGCCCTTGAGCTTTTCCCGGGAAAGATCGATCTTTTTATGGTACGGCATGATAATGTGAGCGTTTTCGCTTATAAGGAGTTCAGTGGTGCTTTGAAAGTAGCCCTTTGTTTTTACCTCTTCGATTTCTCCGGCAAGAGTTTCAAGGTCAAGCACCACTCCGTTGCCGATAACGCACGTTTTGTTTTCATGCAGTATGCCCGAAGGAAGCTGGTGAAGAATTGTCTGGCTGTCGCCGATAACTACCGTGTGGCCGGCGTTGGGACCGCCCTGAAACCGGACGACTATATCGGCATTGCGGGTGAGAAGATCAACGACCTTCCCCTTTCCTTCATCACCCCACTGGGTTCCTACGATAACGACATTCGGCATTCTTTTTTACTGTACCTCACACGGGCAACGCATGTTTTATAGAAGGCGGGTTTTGAAAGCATAGTAATAGAATAAATGAAAGAAACAAGCACTTGATGTTGGCACGGCTGTCTGTGATAGGCATAAAAATGGTGGCGAGGCACAGAATTGAACTGTGGACACGGTGATTTTCAGTCACCTGCTCTACCGACTGAGCTACCTCGCCACCGAAACAATTGAAAAATGGTAGCGTAAGCGTATTTATAAGTCAAGAAAATTTTAATTACCGGTAAGCGCAAATGCGAACACTTTTTTATGGAATTGAACCACTGCCCCGAGATGTCGGGGTAGAATCACCATCCGCCGAGGCGTGACTAAAGAAAAAACAAAACAACCCTGAAATTTTATCGAGGGATTCTTATATGCTACTAACGCTGCACTTCGCGTGCATACTAACGCCTTCCCCAGTCAAAGATCTCGCCGAAGGCGGATCGAAGATCCCGACCGCAGGTCGGGGAATGCGAGGGCCTTACTCCCCCGAGAGAGACAATAATTTTGCTTGAAACCGGTGTATATTAGTGCTAAGAACACAGACACTATCAGGATTATACACGTTTTTTACAAAAAAGAGAACATATGGCAAAATCACCAGGCACCTTTTTGAAATATTCAGCAACGCTATGTCTGCTGACAGCATTTGCACTGTGCGGGGAACTGCACGCACAGACGGTTGACGCTGTTGATATTCAGGACCCGATTACTCCCGTTGTTGCTGAATACATTATACGAAGTATCGACGAGGCTGAACAATCGGATGCCGAATGTCTGGTCATCCGTCTGGATACCCCGGGCGGGCTCGATCTGGCAATGAGAAGGATTATAAAGCATATGTTTGCCTCGGAAGTTCCGGTGATCGTATATGTTGCACCAAGCGGTGCACGGGCGGCGTCGGCGGGTGCGCTCATCACGATGGCGGCTCATATCGCCGCGATGGCTCCGGGGACAAATATCGGCGCTGCGCATCCGGTAAACCTCGGCGGCGGCCAGATGGATGACAAAATGACTGAGAAAGTGGAAAATGATGCCGCAGCATATGCTGAAAGTATCGCCGTAAAGCGCAGCCGCAACAAAGAGTGGGCAATCAAGGCGGTACGTGAAAGCGTATCGATAAGCGAGGAAAACGCACTTGAAAAAAAAGTGATTGACCTTGTCGCTGCAGACATGCAGGAGCTCGTCACCGCCGTTAACGGTACCGAGGTCGAAACCGCAGCGGGTAAGGTTACTCTTCAAACCGCCGGCGCTCGTATCAACCGCAAAGAGATGGGCATACGCGAAAACGTTCTCAAAGCGCTGGCAAACCCGAATATTGCCTATATTCTGCTGCTGCTGGGCCTTGCCGGCCTGTATTTTGAGCTGTCAAACCCGGGAGCAATTTTCCCCGGTGTAATTGGGGCGGTATCCCTCATCCTTGCATTTTACTCCCTTCAGTCATTGTCGGCGAATTACGCCGGTGTTCTGCTGATACTTCTCGGCGTGGTTCTGTTTATACTCGAATTGAAGATTACCAGCTTCGGGCTGTTAACCGTAGGCGGAATTGTGTCCATGCTCCTGGGGTCGCTTATGCTTTTTCAATCGTCGGTTCCGTATTTAAGCGTGTCGCTTGATGTTATATTTATCGCGGTCGGTGCCGTGTCGTTGTTTTTTATCCTTGTAATCTGGCTTGTGGTCAAAGCGCAGCGCACCAGGCCATCAACAGGGACCGAGGGTCTGGTCGGCTCGATGGGCACCGCCTATACCGATATTCACCACAGCGGTAAGGTGTTTGTTCAGGGAGAATACTGGGATGCCCGGAGCAGCGATCCGGTCGGCAGCGGTGCGCGGGTCAGAATAACCGGCATGGACGGGATGGTGCTCAGCGTTGAAGAGCAGAAGTAGCATTGTTGATCGGCTTGCAGTTTCATTTTTTTTTACCTCATGAAACATCAGCCAACAGACTTATAACAGGAGGAAGGGTTATGCTTTATATTATTGCCGCTGCAGCAGTGCTGGCGCTTCTTGTCAGCATGATAAAAATTTTAAATGAGTATGAGCGCGGAGTTGTGTTCAGGCTCGGTCGCCTCATTGCGACTAAGGGCCCGGGGCTTATTATTCTTATTCCCGGAGTTGATAAGATGCAGAAAGTGAGTCTCAGGCTTGTCGCTCTTGATGTTCCCCCTCAGGATATCATAACGCGTGATAATGTCTCGGTGAAAGTAAATGCTGTCGTGTATTTCAGAGTTATGGTGCCTGACAAGGCGGTTGTTGCGGTTGAGAATTTTTTATATGCCACGTCGCAGCTTGCACAGACGACGCTGCGCAGCGTCTGCGGAGAGGCCGACCTTGATGATCTGCTTTCAAAGCGTGAAGAGCTTAACATAAAGCTTCAGGAAATTCTGGATAAGCAGACCGACCCATGGGGCATAAAGGTGACTAATGTTGAAATCAAGCATATCGATCTGCCCGATGAAATGAAGCGCGCAATGGCCAAGCAGGCAGAGTCTGAGCGGGAGCGGCGTGCAAAGGTTATCCATGCAAATGGAGAATTTGAGGCCGCGCAGAAGCTGGCCGATGCTTCCGCAATAATGTCGAACCCCATAGCCCTGCAGCTCAGGTATCTGCAGACGCTGACCGATGTGGCAGCAGAGAAAAATTCGACAACGATTTTCCCGGTGCCCATTGATCTGATAAAGCCCTTTATCAAGCTTATGGAAAAGAAGGATATCTCGGAAGACAGGTCGTAGGAATCATCGGGCGAAAGCCAATAAAATTTTACACTACCGCTGAGCGCGGTATAACGACGATGCCCGAGTCGGTAACTGTAAATTTCCGGGCATCGCGAGTGAGGTCGTAGCCGATATCTGTTCCGTCCGGTATGGATACCTCTTTGTCGATAACGGCATTTTTGATATTGCAGTTGCTGCCGATCCGTACATTGTCAAGGATAACGGAACCCTCAACCGTTGAATACTCCCGGACTGAAACAAACGGGGAAAGAAGCGAGCGGTTGATACGCGCCGTGCGAAGATGGCACCCCTTTGAGATAAACGAATCGGTTGTGGTTCCGTACAGCTGATTGTCCTTCATCTCCTGGCCGGTTATTTTTGCAGGAGAGGCCTGCTTTTCGTAGGTGAAAATTGGCCAGCTCCGGTCAAAAAGATCCGGTCCCGTTTCTTCCGACAGCAGGTCAAGGTTTGCCTCATAATAGGCCTCGATGGTTCCCACGTCTTTCCAGTATCCGGGCCTGCCGGTTGCAGTGTCACGATGCGGGTATGAGTAAACCCTGTCCTTTTTCAGCATCCAGGGAATGACATTTTTGCCGAAATCATGCTGCGTGTCTGATTTCTTTGCATTTTCTATGAGACGCTTGACGAGGATGTCTGTATTGAAAATATAGACACCCATATTGATGAGAATGGAGTCGGGATCTGAAGGTATAGTCCGCGGCCGTGCTGGTTTTTCCTGGAAGCCGATAACCTTGTTTTGCTTGTCCACCTGAATTACCCCGAAATGGCGCGAGTGCTCTTTGTCGAGTTCCATGGTGGCAAGGGTGAGGTCGGCTTTGCTGTCTAGATGATACCGTATCATATCCTGATAGTTCATTTTATATATATGATCGCCGGACAGTATCATGACAAGGTCGGGGCGCTCCTGCTGCAGGGTGTAGAAATTTTGATAGATGGCATCGGCGGTGCCCTTGTACCACGTTTCATTTATGCGCTGCTGAGCATGGATTATGTAGACAAATTCCCCGAGTCGGTTGTTCAGAAAATTCCAGGCACGCTGTATATGTCGGTCAAGCGACAGCGATTTGTACTGCGTAAGTACATAGATGCGGCGCATTCCGGAATTGACGCAGTTGCTTATGGTGAAGTCAATAATGCGATATATGCCGCCGAACGGTACTGCCGGCTTTGCCCGGTCACGGGTGAGCGGATAGAGGCGCTCTCCCTTGCCGCCTGCCAGTATCATTGCCAGTACTTTTTTGGTCATGAGGCCTGCTTGTTTTCGAGGATTTCTTTGATTGTGGATTTCAGCGAGTCAAGGTCGAATGATTTCACTACATAGGCCTCTGCAGCCCAGCTCATAAAGTCTTCTTTGTAGGTAGCGTAGGCTGAATTTATAACAATGGGGATGCTTTTGTCTATTTCGATGATTTTTCCAATGGCTTCAAGCCCGTCCATGCGCGGCATGCGTATGTCGAGCACAATAAGATCGGGGCGCTCTTCTTGAACCTTTTCAAGACACTCCTTACCGTCTCGAGCAAGTATTGTATGGTAGCCCTCATCCCGGAGCTCCTGATCGTAGAGCAGGCGGATGTTCTCCTCATCGTCGACAATGAGAATTTTAGCGCTCTCCCCCATGGCGGAAATACAGCCCCCTTTGATGCGCGGTATTAGTTCAGATGATATGCTATAGGTGCCTACGCGTGCTGCGAAACCTGCACTGTTTTCATGTGTTGAAGTGCCGTCAGACAATTAAACTATAAAGATAACCCAGCTTGATTTCAAGTTAAAATATGATAAAAATGCCCTCCCGACGCTTTCGCAATAAGAAACAGGATGTGATTGTCCTGATTTTAAGGGGAAGCTAACGTGTTGTCAGTGATGTGAGCGGCTGTGCGGAGATGTTCTCAGGGGCGGAGATGATAAATGCGCTGTCCGGAACGGGGGTTGTGTTCAGGTTTTCAAATGAAATGTGAGCGCGTGTGTTATACCGATGCATAATGAGAACAATATCTGTGGGCAGCGATTTTTCCTCGATTTTTATGTATTTTTTGTGTGTCTGTTCAAAAACGGGCACCTGGTTGCGGCTTTGCAGATAGCGTACGATATGTTTCTCTTCCGGGTCTATCCACAGGGTATGGCTGATGCTGCCGGGGCTGGTGATAACCACGATGTAGCGCTCTGCATCCTGACCGTATTCAACAACCGATCGATCGAGCGGTATCGTAGGAACTCGGCCGATGCCGGCCGAGGCTATGCGCTCGGGGGTAACGTATACCCCGATCAGGCTATACAGATTTTCAGGTGTTGCTGCACCTTTATAATAGCCGCCCTCTCGGGGCATGTATACGATGAGGGTCTCGTTGTCAGCAGTTACTATGGCCGCAAGCTGGTTAAAAGGGCCTAGAGTTTCGAATCTGAGAAAGCACGGCTGCTTGATGAAAAAGATATTTTTTGTGCTGATCCTGTTTTCAGGTGATGTGACGCGTATGTTGGCAAATCCCGAGAGGTATGTGCAGCAGGTGCTGTTGTCAAGGATATGCTTGACATAGGATCGGGGATCATCGAGCTTAGGCAGAAGCGGTTCGGTGGGGGCTATTGTCCGGATGCAGGATGAAAACAGGATATGTGCAGCGCATAAAAACAACAGGAGTCCGGAATTATGCAATTTAGTATGGTGAGTGTCCATGAGCGTAATTTTATTGAGCATGGTGCAGCTGTAACCGGCTTGCAATACCGTATCATGTATGAGGAGCCGTTGCCGGGGGCTAGTTTTTGAGAATCATGTCAATTTTTTTATTCAGATCTTCTTTTTTCGAGGGGTCGAGCTCAATGACCTGACGGTAAATTTCAGCGGCTTTTTCAAGGCGATGGGTTTTTAGATACGCATCACCAAGATGTTCCCGTATAACCGGATCATCGGGTACCAGCTCGGAAGCGCGCTGAAGATATTTGAGGGCTTTTTTGAATTTGCCCTGTTTGAAGTAGACCCATCCAAGGCTGTCGGTGATGTAGCCGTCATCGGGTTTAAGGCTGAGCGCTTTTTTGATCATCTGTTCGGCTTTATCGAGCTTGATGCCTTTTTCAGCATAGGTATACCCGATAAAGTTCAGAGCATCGGCATTGTTTTCGTTTATTTCGAGCACAGCGTACATTGTTTCGAGGCATTCCGGGGTCATGGCTTCTTTTTCATACAGCATGCCGAGATAAAAAAGCAGCTCCTCATTTTGGCTTTGAGCTGAAAGTGCGCGCTTCAGCGTGCTGATGGCCTGCTGATAATTGTTCTGCTTTTCATAAAGCGTTGCCAGAAACCGGTACAGCTCTGTATTGTCGGGATCGTGATCAAGAGCATTATGGATGACCGCGACAGCATGTTCGAGATTATTTTTTTGAACCGATATATAGGCCAGGTGCATCTGTGCACGGGAATAGAATTTGGATGAATCAGGTATAAGGCTCAATGCTGCTGCGGCCTGATCAGGCATATCAAGCTCGCTGTAGGTGTTTCCAAGATAAAACTGCGCTCTGTAATTATCGCCCTCAATGCTCAGTGCTTTTTTAAATTCTTTTGCCGCGTCGGACCACTTTTGCTGTTCATAATATATAAGGCCGATTTTTACCGATGCTTCAGCTGCATGCTGCGGATATCTGTCTCTGATCGCTGTATAGTGGTGGAGCGCTTTTACCAGGTTGTCTTCTTTTATATATAAATACGCAATTTTGTCATGTATGCGATAATTGTCATAATCAAGCTCAAGAACTTTTTCATACAGCGCAAGCGCTTTAGAATAATCACCCTGCCTTTCATGAAGTGATGCAAGGTTGATGATGCACGGCTTTATTTCCGGATTTATGCGGAGGGCTTTTTTGTAGTACCGGCGTGCTTTATCGTATTGTTTTGATTCGGAGTATATGTTGCCGAGGTGGTAGTGAGTGATCGCCGAGTCAGGGTTCCGCTGCAGAAGCTGCTTTAAAGTCTTGGCAGCCTGATCGTAGTCAGTTTGCTGCACGTACAGCTGTGAAAGATTATAGTACAGTTCCTCATTGTCGGGATCCCGTGCTATCATGTTTCGGTATTCCTGCTCGGCCTTGTCATTTCTTTCTAGAGCGCTGTAAAGACGGGCCAGCAGATACCGCGTTTCAAGTGAGTCAGGTGCGGCGGAAACGGCGCGCCTGCACCAGGTAAGTGCATTGTCGAGCTCTCCCTGAAAGGTGTACAGGCGGGCAACCTGTGTGTTCAGGTATGCTGAGCGGGGATCAAGCTCAGCGGCTTTTTTAAATGACGACAGGGCGCAGTCAATATCCTTGTCTGCAAAGCAGAGATTGCCGCGAAGCACAAGGTAGTACAGCTCAGGCGGCGGAACGCTTTGATTGTCTGCGGCTATGATTTCGGGCTTTTGCTCAACTGCTTTATACGTCGTCTTGACGCAGGAGTACATAAGCGTTGTGCACAGGATTGTGAACAAAAACAAAATAGTTTTTAAAAGCGGTCTGCTCATGGTGCTCCCGTATGCCCTAAACACGGAAAGGCAGCCGTGTGCTGTTTGATTGGAATGTCCATTGATTTTATGTATTGTAATGTACCATAAAAAGAATAAAACACAAAGGGTAATGCCCCGGACGACAGGCTGGCGGTATAAAGCAGAATCGTGTGACACAGGCCAACAGCACCGCTTCGCTTTAGAAATGTATCATTTCAGTTTAGCACAGCATCTGCGGCACGTATAGATCTTGCAGTGGGCGCAATCGTCATGATACAATTATCAATGACTTCTTTGATCGCGGTACATTAGGATATATTTGAAAAGAGGTGCGTATGCTTCGCCGGTTAATAACTGATAAGCGGTCGGCTGTGTCGCTCGCCGTGTTGGCTGCAGGTATTTTTTTTATAGCTGCAGGAATTGCTTTGGGGGACCCGGTAAAAGTCTATACATACGCTATTGTGATTTGTTTAAGCTGTATGGGGATCGGGTAAACCGTTTTCATGAATACGCTGCGCCGGTTATCTCAAATACTGTGTACTTGTTTATACAATGCCTATTTGTACGGGTTTTTTGCCGGTACGATTTATCAGGGGTATCTGAAATTTATCCCATGCCCGGGATTTAACTGCCATTCCTGTCCCGGAGCGATTTTTGTATGCCCTATTGGGTGTATTCAGCTTTTCGCGGCTCATGGCACCTATTTTTTATCTTTGTATATACTGGGATTTCTGACGGTTATCGGAGCTCTCGCCGGGCGCATCATCTGCGGATGGGCGTGCCCGTTCGGCTTTTTACAGGAACTGCTCTATAAGGTTCCTGTCCGCAAGATCGAGTTTCCTCGAGCTCTTGAAAAACTGAGATATGTCGTGCTGTTCGGTATTGTCTTTCTGGCTGCTGCCTATACAAAGGAGCCGGCTTTCTGCAAATATATATGCCCGGTCGGGACGCTTGAGGCGGGCATACCGCTGATGGGGCTGAATCCGGATTTGCGCATGTTTGCAGGCTTCATTTTTTATGTGAAAATTATATTACTTGCGGTGCTGCTGGTGATTATGGTTTTTATACAAAGGCCGTTTTGCCGTATACTGTGCCCTCTGGGTGCAATATACGGTTTTTTTAATTACATAAGCTTTTACCGGCTTAGCGTAGACAAACAGCGGTGCAGCGGCGATACCCGCTGCGTCCGCGTTTGTCCGGTATCCCACCGTATCTATGAAGAAAGCCCGAATGCATCAAGGTGCATACGATGCCTGCGATGTAAAACGGCCTGTCCGGAGAAAGCCATAGAAACCGGCGTAGGCAGAAAAAAGGAAACGGAAAAGGCAAAAGAGAAAAACGTGTAAATCCGGGAGGACAGGAAACAGCAGGCTTTATGCAGCTTTTTCTTTTGCGGTATTTTGAGAGCGACCTATTGCTCTTTCCATATCCGGAGCGTCTTGAATGCCACCAGCTATATTAAATAGCACTGATTCGGGCTAAAGCTTAGCTGTCATTATGCCGATAAATTCATATATAAAAATAGTGACAATCAGTTGACTTCTCTTTAAATCTATGTTTTAAGATAGTACCATTAATACATATAATCGAACAGCAGATTCGGTATCACTTCTTTTTTTAATTACATGAACCCGGTTGCCGGCAGAAAAGGTACGTGCAGATTATGAGAAAGGGATGGATTACCTTTATCATTCAGCCTGACTGGAATGTTCCCCGTAAATATCTTCCGTCAGTAGGGTCTGTAAGCTTTCCGCGGCGATGTGTTCATTATTTTTCCCTGTGCGTTCTGTTACTAATAGGGTTTGGTGTTCTTGGCAGTTGGAATATTATCGATAATCGGGCATTAAAGAAAAACATAAAGTATGTGCGTGCATCATTGCACGATTATGAAATCCTGGAAGACAAAATAAGCAATATCCGCTCTGAAGAAAAGATAATACGTGAGTTTCTTGGTATCGAGGCTCTTGATAAAAATTTCGATATTAATGACCGTATGGGTAAAGGGGGCATGGATGTTGAGGAAGACTTTGAGCTTACTTCTCTTGATGCCGAGGAGGAAATTATAGATATTGTTGAGGAGCAGCCGCTGCATCTAAGCGTTCAGGATCTGCGTGCCGATATTCATGAGCTTGCTGAAGTGCTGTCAAAGATGCGAGAAACGCTTAACTGCCGCCCAACCGTTATGCCCGTTAAGGACGATGATATATGGATTACTTCAGGATTCGGGTGGCGCAAAAGCCCGTTCACCGGATTGCGCGAATTTCATAAGGGGCTGGATATCTCAGGAAGAAAAGGGGCCCCGATCATATCGACGGCGGACGGAAAAGTTAAAAAAGTTGGGTATAATCGATTTATAGGAAGATATGTAATTATTGATCATGATGAACGTTTTTCAACAAAATATGGTCATCTTTTAAAATATTGTGTAAAAAAGAATCAGGATGTTAAGCGTGGTGATGTAATCGGCTATATGGGAACCTCAGGGATGTCCACAGGGTATCATCTGCACTATGAGGTAGCGGATAACAGTAAAAAAGTAAATCCGTATAACTTTGTCCTCAATCGCGGCGAACACTCACTTTCAGATGTTCGCTGACGTGCATGCGCCACGTCCTGCGCAGCCTACTTTTTCTTTCCTTTTTTTCGTGATTTTTTTGCCTGTTTGCGTTTCGATTTGAGCTTACGCTTTTCTTTGGATGACAGCTGCTTCGGGACCTTGAGCGCTGCGGATGGGAACCCAGCTCCCATGAGCTCCGAAGCATCCATATCATCTCCGCTCATTCCCGGCAGGCGAGACAGCCCTCCGGCCAGCTTGCCCAGCATACCGCTTCTTCCCATATTTTTCATCATGTCGCGCATTTGCTTGAAGCGCTTCATGAGCTCGGAAATATCTTTTGGCGTCCGCCCGCTTCCACGTGCTATACGCTTTTTTCTGCTCTCATTTATAATCTCTGGGCGTGAGCGCTCCTCAGGGGTCATTGAGTAAATAATAGATTCAACTTTAACCAGCTCACGGTCATCGACAGCAGCTCCGCCGGTCATTTGAGAAAAGAAGGGTATCTTCTCAGCAAGATCCTGAAGCGAGCCCATTTTTTTAATTGACTGGAGCTGATCCAGGAAATCGATAAAGGTGAATTGGCCTTTGAGCATTCTGAGCGCATCGGCTTCGGCTTTTTTTTCGTCGACCACCGACTCAAAATCTTTCATAAGACCGACAACATCGCCGAAGCCCAGTATTCGGGACGCTAGGCCGTCAGGGCGAAATTCTTCAAGGCTGTCAAGTGATTCGCCCATGCCGAGAAATTTTATTGGTGTCCCGGTTACTTCTTTTATCGAAAGCGCTGCACCTCCTCGGGCATCTCCGTCAAGCTTTGTCAGGATAAAACCGGACAGATCAAGGCGCCGATTAAATTCTTCTGCTGTTTTGACGGCGTCCTGACCAATCATTGCATCGCATACGAGCAGGGTATTGTCCGGCTGCGTGCGACGGTATATATCCTCAAGCTCCTGCATGAGCGATTCGTCGACTGCAAGGCGGCCGGCTGTGTCGAAAATGACTATATCGCGCCCCTGCTCACGGGCGTATTCTATGGCATTGTTGCATATTGCCGGCGGTTCTATGCCCTGCTTCGAATACACCGGCACGCCGACCGAATCTCCGATTACATGGAGCTGATCAACGGCGGCAGGGCGATATGTGTCCGCAGCGACAAGCAGCGGTTTATGATTTTGGTTTAACAGCAGGCGCGCAAGTTTTCCGGCAGTTGTTGTTTTGCCGCATCCCTGAAGGCCGATAAGCATAATTGAGGATACCGGCTTTGTGTTAATGTGAAGCTCGGTATCAACCGGTCCCATGAGAGAGACCAGCTCATTGTGGCAGATGTTTATAAAGTGGTCGCCGGGAGTGGTTTTGAGCTTTTTGCCTTTGTGCGATACGCGAGTTTCAACTATTTCGCCGAGCGCGGTGTCTTTTACATGGCTTATAAAACTCTTTACAACCCCATAGTTGACATCAGCCTCAAGCAGCGACAGGCGGATATCGCTTAGCGCATCGTCTATGTTTGATTCTGTAAGCTCTATTCTTCCCTGGAGCCTGTCACGGGCTTTGTTGAAACCATTGGAAATTACTTCAAGCATTGCTGTGGTGTCCCTTTATTGTATCCTGTTGTCTGTGTTGCCGGTTGGGCAAGTGATACGCATGCTGTGCCGGTACGGGAATGCTGTGCGGTATACGGGCGGAATATGCGGATACAACGCTCCGTACGGCGCAGGGGATGACTGCAGAAGCAGCCGGCTGGAGCGATCCGGCCGTCAGGCTGTGCTTTCAAGAGATAGTGATGAGCTGCGAATTTTTTTCCCTGATACGGCATGCGCAACGGTATCTGCAAGAGCCTCCGGGGAAAGACCGGCTGCTGCATAAATGTCATCCGGCTTTCCTGAAAGGCCGTAGCGTGTGATGCCCATCTTACGTAAGGCAGGGGCCAGCCCGTTGGCAAGCAAGGTGTCTGCTACAATTGTTCCCAGGCCTGACTGAACAGCATGGTCTTCATATGTTATGATCAGTCCCGTCTCCGCGGCTTCGGCAATCACCTTGATATCAAGCTTGCACGGCGAGGCGGCATTCAGAATTCTGGCCTGAATGCCTTTGCGGCTGAGCATGTCCCGCGCGCTTAGCGCCCGGTGCACCATTGATCCGCAGGTGATAATAGCTGCGTCGTCTCCCGGGCGGATAACATCGACGGCACCGTAGCGGAATGTATAGCCCTCCCCGTAAAACGGCTTTCCGTCGGTATCAAGAATTACCGGCGTGTTCGACCGGCCCATTCCAAGAAGAAAGTTTCCGTGCGTTTCGGTTATAAACCGGGTCGCACGGTCCGTCTGATTAGGGTCTGCAGGGATGATTATTTTATATCCGAACAAATTACGTATAAGCCCGATATAGTCAATACACTGGTGAGTTTTGCCGTCCTCTCCGACGTCGAGGCCGATGTGTGTGCAGACCAGCTTGAGGCCGGTGCGGTTTATGTCATTGAGGCGGTGCTGATTGTAGGTTTCGCATACACCGAACACGCCGAAATCGCAGAAATAGGTGATTATTCCTTCTATTGATAAGACACCTGCTATAGTTGTCGCATTGTGCTCCTGAATGCCGGCCTGGAAAAACTGATCAGGACGGACTGAGGCAAAGCCGTTGGCCTTGACTGATCCCACCAGATCACAATCCAGCACTGCACAGGGAGTGCTATCCGGAATATCTTTGTTAATCTCAGCGATTTGTTTAAGTGCGGAGCCGAAGGCGGACCGGTTGCTTGTGTTTGATTCAGGCCCATATGTTACAGGTGCGCCGGTGTTTATGGTTCCGGCTGTCGGAATTTCAACAGAACAGCCTTGGCATGAACGGGGCTCATTGCCCGCGCGCCTTTTTTTGTAGGATGATATGTCGCAGCTGAGGCCGAGCTCGCGCATCCCTTCCTCCCACTGCTGCTCGGAAAGAGCAACTCCGTGATATTTTTCAACATTTTCCATAAAGGAAACGCCCCTGCCCATAGTGGTGTGGGCGATGATCGCATACGGCACCGAGGGGTCCTTGGCGGCTTCATACAGCGCGCTGTAAATCCGGGAAATATCATGCCCGTCGATTTCGAGCACTTTCCAGCCGTCTGACTCGAAGTTTACACGTATGTTCTGCGGCATGATATCGTGAATATTTCCCGATATTTGCAGCTGATTGTAATCAATAAGTGCGGTAATGTCTGAGAGATTGTACTTAATTGCGAATCGGCGCGCTTCTGCTATCTGACCCTTTTGCTGTTCGCCGTCCCCCATGACAACGTATGTTTTATATGATTTATTGGTGAGCCGTGCCGCAAGCGCAAACCCGCAGCCCGCCGAAAGGCCCTGGCCGAGGTTGCCTGATGCCCACTCGATGCCGCACACGCCGCGCTCGACATGTCCTTCGAAGATGGACCCCGGTGTGCGGAATCCGACAAGAACATCGTCAGGAGGGAAAAACCCTGTTCGGGCCAAAGCGGCGTATGCCCCCGGCGAGGTGTGGCCGTGGCTGATAACGATTCTGTCACGATCGGGGTTGCGTGGGTCGTCGGGCTGTACCGCTGCACAGCCGAAAAGAGTGATATACATCTCAAGAGATGACATCGAGCCCCCGGGGTGACCGCATCCGGCAAGGGTTGTCATTGTCAGAATATCGCCGCGAGCCAGGCGGGCGCGTTCCTGAAGCTGCTGTATGGTCTCGGAATCCGGTTTTGTCTCGATAAACCCTCGCTGAATCATGAGTGCATCCTTTGCTCTGTGTGGCGTCCGTATCTGCTTATCAGGGTGCTGCGGCGGGTACAGCCGGTGAAAAGCAGCGTTCGTTTATATATGCCGGCTGGCATGCGTTGTAACGGAGAAACAGTTATGTATATAGAAAGTTTACGAACTTTAATGGAATCGGGCGTAAATTTAAATTATAAAAAGGTGAGGAGATTATGTCAATAAAGAAATAGGACGGTTGCCGGAATGTGTCCAGCAAGAACCGCTTTGTATCGCAACCGGTGCGGAATTTTCGATAAGCGTGGATAATCGGCACAATTCTGAAATCAATATTAATTACCGGTAAGCTGTGCCTTATAGGCGGGGGGCCATCACTTTTTCCAGAATTCCGGCACAAACAGTATGAGCAGCGTGAATATTTCAAGCCGGCCGAGCAGCATGAGCAGAATGAGAAGCCATTTTCCCGGTGACGGAATAAAGAAGAAATTCTCATATGGGCCCACCCCGCCGAGGCCGGGACCGATATTGCCCAGAGATGCAGCAACTGAGGAAACAGCGGTCACTATGTCCATTCCGCACAATGTCATGCCGGCGGAGCCGAACACGAAAATGAGTAAATATATGAGAATGAAGCCGCTGAGCCCTCTGAGCACCTCTTCCGGAACGGATTTCCCGCCTATTTTGACGGAGGCGACAGCATGCGGATGTATAATATAGAAAATTTCACGGTAACAGCGCTTTAAGATAAGAAATATTCTGATGCACTTTATGCTTCCCCCGGTGGAGCCTGCACACCCGCCGACAAACATGAGAACCAGCAGTATGAATTTTGAAAAAACAGGCCATGTATCGAAGTTCGTAGTGCTGTATCCGGTGGTTGTCATGATTGAGGTGGCCTGAAACGCTGTTGTTCTCAGCGTATCTGCAACCGGTCTGTCCGGCGCAGATGACTGCAGGGAAAGAAACAGAACCAGAGTCGCTGCAGCAAGAAAAAACAGATAAAATCTGAATTCAGCATCGCGTGCAACCGGTTTGATATTGCCGTGGAGTATGCGGTAATGCTGGGCAAAATTCATTCCCGCGGCAAGCATAAAGCATATAATAATAATTTCGACAGCGGGATTGCTGAACGCCTCTACACTTTTGCTGTACGGGGAAAAACCGCCTGTTGCCATTGTGGTGAATGTATGACATGCAGCGTCATAGGCTGACATGCCCGCAATCATAAGCAGCAGCATTTCAGCAAGTGACAGAAACACGTATACTTTCCAAAGGGATCGGGCTGTTTCGGCTATTCTTGGCTTTATTTTTTCAATGACCGGCCCGGGAACCTCAGCTTTATACAGCTGCATGCCGCCGATACCCAAAAGCGGGAGAAGCGCGATTGAAAACAGGATAATTCCCATGCCGCCGAGCCACTGGATCATGCTTCGCCAGAACAGGATAGATTTGGGATAGCTTTCTATATTTGAAAGCACTGTTGCGCCGGTGGTGGTGAATCCCGAAACCGTTTCAAAATAGGCGTTTGTGAACGATGTGAAGGTGCTGTCGAACAAAAACGGCAGCGATCCGAACAGGGCGGCCAGTATCCATCCCATCGAAACGATGACAAACCCTTCCCGGTGTGATATCTGCTTGTCCGTTTTGGGGCAGAGTATAATAAGCAGCAGTGCAAAAAGGAAGGTGAGTGCGGCGGAGAACACAAATGCTGCAAGCGCATGGTCGCCGTAAAAAAGCGCTATGCCGGCCGGCGCGGCCATGCACGCTGCCAGAAACAGCAAAATGAAGCCTTGGATTCTGAGGATTAGTATGAAAGACACGGCACAAAGCACCAGTGAAAAAAAATGTATTACCAGTATTCAAGCTTTACCATGAGCATTTTCTCAACCTGTGGTATCGCGCTGGACAGAGCGAAAATAATAACCCTGTCCCCGGGCAGTATAACGCTCGATCCCTTGGGAATGATCAGCTTATCTTCGTGTATAATTGCGCCTATTACTGCGTTTTTGGGAAAGTGAAGCTTCGAGATCGGCTTGTTAACCAGATCAGAGGTTTCAAGGGCGACAGCTTCAATAGCTTCTGCATTTTTCTCAAAAAAAGAAGCCACTGAAAGGATTTTGCCTTTTCTGATAAATTGAAGAATACGGTTTACCGTACACAGATTCGGGTTAATGACAAGATCTATGCCCAGACGTGAAACCAGCTGTGTATACATCATGTTTTGAATGAGCGAAATCGCTTTTTTTGCACCCTTTTGTTTTGCCAGCAGCGAAAGAAGAATGTTGTCTTCCTCATCTTCGGTAACAGAGATAAAAATATCGGTGTCCTCTATATATTCCTCTGCAAGAATTTTTTCGACTTCGCCTCCGTGATGCAGCACCACCGTTTTGTTAAGCTCATCGGCCAGCTTTTGGCACCGCGCTGTATCAGAGTCAATGAGCTTTGTCGCAATTTTCATTTTTTCAAACTCTTTAGCAAGCAGCATGCCGATATTGCCGCCGCCGATTATCATTGCTTTTTTTATTTCCTGATAGTCTCTGCCGAAAAAATTCATCATTGTGTTTATGTTTTTTTCGGCTGTGATAGCATAGATGAAATCATTGTAATAAATTTTATCCCTGCCGCGCGGAATGATAACCTCATCGTTGCGATACACGGCTGTCACGACCAGATCCTCGACCGAACTTTTTCCCCGAAGCTCCTTGAGGGTCACCCCATCATAAAATAACTTGTTTTGTATTTTCATGCCGATAAGCTTCACCCGGCCCTCATTGAAATCCACAACATCAACAGCGCCTGGAACCCGGAAGAGCTTTACCATTGAGGATACGGCCTCGAAATCAGGATTGATAACCAGATCGATGTTAAGGTGATCCTTGGCAAATATCTCTGAGGCGTACATATATTCAAGGTTTCGAACGCGAGCTATTTTTGTGGGGATTTTAGCCTGGGCCGTTGCCACAAGGCATGAGACCATGTTGAGCTCGTCGCTGTCGGTGACCGAGATGAGTATGTCCGCATAATCGACGCCGGCTTCAGAAAGGGCGATCGGGGAGCTGCCGCTTGCCCGCACTGTCTGCACGTCGAGTGAATCCTGAATTTTTTTTATTTTTTCTCCATCTTTATCAATGATGGTAATGTCTTTTTTTTCAAAAGACAGGCGGCGGGCTACATGATATCCGATTTCACCTGCGCCGATAATTATTATGCTCATTGACAACCCCTTGGATGGGGCGACCGCTTCAAAAAGGGCCGCTGTGTATTGTTGCAGTATGAAACGGTTTCGTGTGGTGTATATTATTGCTGTTTATCATATTTTTTGTACAGGTCCTGCATTTCCCTGTCAATATCGATTTCGGGGGCATGTTCTGCGCGCTGTAGAAGGTGCATTACCTCATGCGGCGGTATGTGGCCGGTTTTTTTGATAAGCTGTTCGATTTTTTCGGCAAACGTTAACGGCATATATACCTCAGTTTGATTTGCATTTTGCTGTGGGTGCGCTTGTTGAGCCGATAATATCAGATCATGCATAGCTGCTTTTTCTCCAGAGGCAACGCCAGGGTCCAGCAGTCCTGACCTCCAACGGAATGAGCACCAGCCGGCTATGATGTATGCTATTGAACCGTTATATATCACGCAAACGGGGTAGTCAAATTGAATTGCAGAAGAGGAAGCGGATGTAAGGAAGCAGATTGGGCGAATCTTCAGCGATGCGCGAAGCGCTAATCGAATATGTTTAGCACATTGTTTCGCTCTGCTGAAATAAGCTCGTTTATCTGAAGAACGAGGTTGTCAAAGGAGTCGCGATCAAGATCAAAGCCGCTTTTGTTGAGAAATTTTATCACGGCTGAATCAACTATGTCGGATTCCTTGATTTCCAGCTCTCCCTCAATACAGGTATAGCCGCTCAGCTTTGTTAAAATGTTGGCAAGGTATATAATGATGGAGCCGGAGGTGAAATTTTTATCGTGCCAGGGAGCGTGGTGATAAAAAATCTGCATAGTGACTTTTTTGGGGAAATGCCATTTTTGAAGCAGCTTTGCGCCTATTTGATAGTGTGTTACCCCAAGTATTTCCTTTTCGGCCTGACTGAACGTGCAGTTGTTGGTGCTGATGTATTGAAGCACGCTCTCAAAATCCTCCTGAAAATACTGATCGATTACCAGCTTTCCTATATCGTGTATAAGCCCTGAAAGCAAAAACGTGCCGTCATCAACTATATTGAAATATTTGCCGAGGTGCTTTGATATCTGACTGCATATGATTGAGTGCTTCCAGAACCGGGAGCGATCGAAGCTGGTATCTTCATGCTTGAACATGTTTTGGATGGAAAACCCCAGTACAACATTTTTAACCTCGCGAAAACCAAGTATAACAAGCGCATGGTCTATAGAGCTGATTTTGTTCAGCAGGCCGTAAAATGACGAATTCACCAGCTTGAGCAGCTTTGCGGCAAGCGGGGGGTCTTTTTGTATTATTGACTCAATTTCCTGTATTGATGCTTCGTCGTTGCGAAACAGGCTCTGGATCTGCTGAGTAATAATAGGCAGGGTGGGGATATCCTCTATAGTTTTGACAATACGGTTTATCTGAGCATCGGTCATGTTATTTGGCCCTGTTGCGATTTTCAACATATTTATCGAAATCAAGCGGTATGTGAGGATGACGATCTGAATCTGCCGGTCCGCCGCTGTTTTGTTTTGCGGATGAAAGACCGTGGCCATTTTCCTGAATGGATGCTCGCAGAGCGCTGATATCTTCAGATATGGACGTTAAGCTGCTGGCAAGGCTTTCCATCAACGGGTATACGTGTGAAGCATCCAGCCCGGCAGGCATGGCCTGCTTTTGAGATCCCGGTTCGCTCTGCGTGCTCCTGATGCCGGTATGCTGTGCTGCTGCGTGAACATCTGGTGCTGAAGTTTCAGAGCCGGAAGAGGTATCTGTGATCGGCTGCTGCTGCACAGCAGCTGCCTGGCTTTCTGCTGATGCGGCATCCTGATTCCCGGGTGCGCCGGGCGCTTCCTGCCCGGCAGCAGTGGCGGCGCCGGGTGCGGGCGTCAATGTCACTGGGGCCTGAGCCCCCGCTTCAGCGGTTTTGTCCGATTCGGCTGCCGGGGCGGCTGCGGCTTTGCTGCCGGAGCTTTTTTCCCGGGATGCTGAAGGCGCAGATGAAAGGTTGAGGCGGCTTGTAAAATGGCGGACAAACGATGTCCAGAATTCGCCCACGGAGCGGCCGGAAAATGTGGCGCCCTTTTTGCCCTGGAGATTGTTTGCGATGGATTTTATGCATTTCGTGGCAACTGTGTTGGGATACAGAGAAATGAATGGGCGCTGCTTGCCGACGGATTCTGAGATGTGAGGGTCTGTCAGCACAACGCCGAGAGCCTGAATATCGATGTTGAGATATTTTTGCACTACATCCTTGAAGCGGGTGTATGTCTGCCGGGCGATCGTGGTGTTTTTGCACTGATTGACAACGATTTTTACCGGGCCTTTCACACCGTTCAAATACAGAATTTTAAGCAGCGCATATGCATCGGTAAGCGATGTCGGCTCCGGGGTTATAATGCAGATAATCTCACTGGAAGAAAGGCAGAATGAAATAACGTTTTTTGACACCCCCGCAGCGGTGTCAAAAAACAGATAATCGTATTGGTCAAGAATTGAAAAGGAGCTGACAAGAGTACTGAGCTGCGCGCTGTCCAGATTGGCTATTTTTTCAACACCCGAGCTGCCGGGAATAACATCAATTCCGTGATAGTTTTTTATAATGATATCTGACAGCGACTTGTCGCGCAGCACGACATCCTCCACAGTGTGCTCGGGATACAGGCCGCATACTATATTGATATTTGCCAGTCCGAGATCCGCGTCAAATACACATGTGCGGTAATCAAGTGCGGCAAGCTGCATTGCCATGTTGACAACGAGATTTGTCTTCCCGACGCCGCCTTTTCCGCTGGTTACTGTAATCGTTTTTGTCATGATCAGAAACTAATCCTGTGCCTGTGCGGAAATTTCCGCGTGCCCGTTTTGAGGCTGGATAGTAAAGCGTATAGATTTGCAGTTGAAGCGCTGCTGTATTTTATTGAAGTTTTCATGAATAAATTCATGAAAAAGGGATTTATCAACCGTGTCCTCGCTTTTGTTTTCAAGCGTTTTTCTGACCTGTGCATATTTGTTCAGCATGCTTTCCACTGTGTTTCGCTCGGCGGCCGGGTCGGACAGCGTAAACGACGCCGGTGCCAGATTTTCCTGTGCCTGATTGCCTGTTCCGTCAAAAAGGTTGTCAATAAGATCGTTAACGTCGGCCTGAAACTGCTTTCGCGATCGGAATGTTTTTATCATATCGTGAGGAATAACGCGAAGGATTTCGCTGAGCGTTGTATCGTGGAGCTTCAGCAGCCCGTCGTCAAGCATTGTTTTCATGCCCGACTCGAGAGCGATTTTTTTAATTTGATCCTCGCTGACCCCCTGGTTGAGCGCAGCGCCTATTTCCTTGTCGACAATGAATACTTCAGAGATAAGGGTTCGACCCTTGTAGCCCGAGAAATTACATGATTCGCACCCCTCTCCCTTGTAAAAGGTTAGGTGTGAGGGATAGGAGTCAAAAAGCACGCCCCACTCGTCTTCGCTGGGAATGTATTCTTTTTTGCACAGCGGGCAGATTTGACGAATCAGGCGCTGGGCAAGCACCGCAAGCAGCGAGGAAGCCATCTGGCTGTATTCTATATTCAGGTCGGTTAGCCGGGATACGGCGCTTATGGAGTCGTTTGTATGAATGGTGCTGAGAAGAAGATGACCGGTCTGTGCCGCATCAAAGCCGATCTGCGAGGTCTCCTCGTCACGCATTTCACCGACAAGAATGATGTCCGGGTCAAGGCGCAGAAAGGAGCGAAGGAGACGCGAAAACGTTATGCCGATCTTTGGCTGAATTTGTGTTTGCATGATGCCGGGAAAGCTGTATTCAATAGGGTCCTCTGCGGTAATTATTTTAACGCCCGGATTATACACATACTGGAGCGCCCCGTACAGTGTGGAGGATTTGCCGCTGCCGGTCGGGCCGGAAACCAGAATCATGCCTGCGGGGCTCTTGAGCAGCTTTTTTAAGGGGTCGATAACGTGAGGGGAGTGATTTAAATTATCAATGCCGACATTAGCCTTCCGTGAGTCAAGAATGCGAATGGTCACGTTTTCACCGACAATTGCCCTGCAGGTTGCAACGCGGAAGTCAAGATCAAATTTCTGGTTTGTGGCCTTGTCATAATAATTTATGCGGAAAACGCCGTCCTGCGGAATCCTTTTTTCTGCAATATCAAGATTTGACATGATTTTAATGCGGGATACAATGGAGCCGATTTTTTCAGGGAGCTTTTTTTTCAGCCACTCAACCGCCGGCTCCTGCAGTATGCCGTCGATGCGGTATCTCAGTTTCGGGCCAATCCTGTCCTGCTCAATATGAATATCGCTTGCATTGTTGAGTATGCCGTATTTAACAATGAAGTTGACCAGCTCTTCGGCTTCAAGATCCTGCGTTCCGTACAGGGGGCTTTTGTCATCAGCATCGTCAATATCTTCATTCAGGTCTATTTCCATGAAATCGATATCTTCAGTGGGATCTGCGGTCTCCTCTTCAGCAACGTCAAGGGAGCTCAGCTTTTTGCTGTAGAGTATTTCAAAAAGCTCCTCGAATTTTTCATCCGTAATGAGCATAAAATCGAGCGTCAGGTGGGGGTACAGCTTTTTAAGCTCGTTGGCGTAATTAATCCGCTCTGGCTGAGAGATGGCGAGGGTCAGCTTTTTGTCTATGAGGCTCAGGGGCAGAATAAGATTTGTTTCTGCGTATTTCTGGGAAATTATGTTTGAAAGCTGCTTTTTGTCGTTTGTTGAGTATGCAAAATCATTAAGCTGCATAAACGGTATGTTGTATTTTTTTGAATATGCAGCCTGCAGCTGTTCGGGGGAAATAAACTTTTTACTGATCAGTATTTTACCAAGCGGCTGGGATGTCTGTGCCTGCTCTTTTTTGCACTCAACGAGTTTGTCATCGTCGATGTAATCGAGCTTTCGTAATATTTCCGCAATGCCGATCTGCTTGTTGTATTTTTCAAGAACGTAATTGAGATCAAGCGGGGAAATCATGTTTAGATCGCAGAGTATTTCCCCAAGGGCCCGTGTCGTTTTCTGTTTCTTCAGCGCTTCATGCAGGTCTTTTTCAGTTATGATTTTTAGATCAACGAGCACTTCTCCCAGCTTCGGTGAGTTAACCTGCTCCTGAAGCAGCCTGCCGATATCGTCTCTGCTGAGCAGCCCGTAGCTGATAAGCAGCTCGCCGATAAGCTGACCGGGCTTTTTGTTGGTGAGAACCATCTGCAGATCGGATTTTGAAATGAGCCCTTTTTCAACTGCTAAAGAGCCGAGATTTTTTCTGAGATTGGGATGGTTGAGCGCTTCCTGAAGATCGTCTTCGGTGAGCACGCCAAGCTTTATCAGCACGTGTCCCAGCGGCAGCGTGGCGAATTCGTGCTCTTTTTTCTGAATCTCAAGCGCCTGTTGCAGCTCTTTCTCTGTAATGAACCCTTCTTTAATGAGCAGTTCACCGATGCGGAGCTGAGAGCCGGCAGGCTGCTTCTGATCTGTCGGTTTATCTGACGTTTTTGACATAATAATTAAAAATGTATTGCGTTTAGATGATATACTGTTACGTAATTTTTAGAATATTTATATTTTACTATATATCGTTTCTCGAAGCAGTATTCTTAAGTTGTAATTTTAAAATTTATCGGCACAAAAGCTATTAGCCTGAAAGGGTTCTGTTAAGTCGCTTCAGCTCTTTTCGCTCTTTTTCGATTACATATCTAATTATTATATCACGGGTTTGTTTGTCAATCTCGTCAAACTCGGCTCCGCAGTAATAATATGCAGGTTTATTGTCTATGAATACGGGATTATTATAGTTGTGAATTGTATGGATGACGGAAAGGGACAGCACCGATATCGGTTCAGTCAGAAATATGCATACGTCATGTATTTTTCGTCCGGGCCAGAGGGCGGCACCGGAAAGACTGGTGTAGAATCCCACACCGCCGCCGCTGATATTGGCGGCCTTATTTTTATAGCAGGCGTTATCGAGCGTGAACTGAACAAACACAGGATCGCTGACTGACGGCTCTATCCGGTGGTAGTTGCGCTTCTGGTCGCGTTTTATTGCGTGCGGGAGGTGTATTTTTATTGCCGGGAAATTATTATAGGTTTCTT
This sequence comes from uncultured Thermodesulfobacteriota bacterium, assembly GCA_964621615.1. Lineage (GTDB taxonomy): Bacteria > Desulfobacterota > WTBG01 > CAIYCZ01 > CAIRTM01 > CAZUMW01. The sequence continues at coordinate 82,445 of CAZUMW010000004.1, read as the reverse complement.
TTGATATAAAGGAAGAGGTGAACTGATAGGGAATGTGCGCCTTTTTTTTTAATACGAACTCAACATTAAGAAAGCGCGTATCATGAATAAGATCGTTACCCTCATAGGGAAACAGCGCATCAATAAGGATGTGATCGCTCGCCACATTAAGCACAGACGAGGTGAAGGGCTGTCCCCGGTTGTTCAGCCTGATTTTTAAATTAGTGCGCGTTCCGTCTATGGTTCCCAGCGTGGAGCGGATCTGTTTTGGGTCCTCAAGAACATCAAGAAGGGGGGGGGACTGCTGTGCAGCAGCTGATTTTGAATCAGAACGCGCATATCTTTTTGATAATACTATGACCAGAGCGATACACAATATGCAGATGAGAAGTGAAGAGATGATAATATATGCGGCCATGACAACTATTTAACTATCGTGCAGTATCTGCCTGGTGTAATTGTATCTCACACCTGCAGAATAATCTCATGGTTGGAAAAAAATAAAAAAAAATGATATATATTCGTGTACCATATTTTCGGCATATTTGCTGTAATTATTAAACAAAAATGAACGATAACGCAGCACGATGCGGGGTGCCCCGGTGATTGACAATGTAAGTGCTGAACTTGTTCCGCGCGGCTCAGCCCCGCTGTGCTGTGTCCGCTTAAAAATGATTCCGATCCGGAGTATGTGAGGGGTTCACCAGTGAATGTCCTGTTTGTCTCCCCGGAAGTCGTCCCTTTTGCCAAGACAGGCGGGCTTGCAGATGTGTCAGGAGCGCTGCCCCGGTACCTGTCAGAGCACAGCTGCGATGTCCGTGTGATAACCCCCTGCTATTCAACGACAAAGCAGGCGGGCCATTCTGTGGACTGCATCGTTGATTATCTCGGGGCCCATGTCGGACACAGGATGCATGCAGCAAAAATCTGGCAGTCACACCTTTCGGGCGGCGTTCCTGTGTACCTTGTTCAGTGTGATGAGTATTACGACCGGGACCACCTCTACGGAAACTCCAGCGGCGATTATCCTGACAATGCAGAGCGCTTTATTTTTTTCTGCAAGGCTGCTGCTGAGCTGTGCATACAAACCGGCTTCCGCCCTGATGTTATTCACTGCAATGACTGGCAGGCCGGTTTGATTCCTGCATATCTGAACAGTATTTTTAAAACCGTACCGTTCTTTGAGCGCACAGCGACGCTGTTTACCATACATAATATCGGATATCAGGGAATATTCAGCAAGGAAACGTTCGGCTTTACCGGATTGCCGCCATCGTATTTCGGGATACACGGGGTGGAGTACTGGGGTAATATATGCTTTTTGAAAGCCGCAATTGTGTATGCTGATATAATTACAACGGTCAGTCCGACATACAGCCGTGAAATACAGACAAAGGAATACGGGTGCGGTATGGAGGGGATACTTGCTGACAGAAAAAATGATCTATACGGAGTCCTGAACGGGGCGGACTATTCGGTATGGAACCCCTCTGCCGATGCCCTGATTTCTGCGCGATACAGCGTTAAAAGTCTCTGGAGAAAACGACGGTGCAAAGAGGATCTCGTGCAGCGCTGCGGGCTGCCTGTCGAAATGATGAGCCGGCCGCTTATTGGAATGATTTCACGGCTTGCAGAGCAGAAGGGATTTGATCTTGTGTGTAGAGCAATGCCTGCGCTCATTCGTACGGGAGCCGGTATAATTATTCTCGGCACGGGAGATGAAAAATATCACAGGCGGCTGCGGGCTCTTGCCGGGCGATACCCGGGGCAGCTGTGTTTTATTGCTGCATATGACAATGGGCTTGCGCATAAAATTGAGGCAGGGTGCGATATGTTTCTGATGCCGTCGCGGTATGAGCCCTGCGGTCTCAATCAGATTTACAGCCTCAGATACGGCACCATACCGGTGGTGCGCGCTACCGGGGGTCTGGCTGACACGATCACTGACAGCACTGCCGACCCGGAAAAGGGTAACGGCATCGTTTTTGATACCTATGACAGCGAATCCATGACCGAAGCGGTCGGCAGAGCGGTATCGCTCTACGAACAAAAAGACCGATGGGAAAAAATGATACGCAACGCTATGAGCTGCGATTTCTCATGGCATCAGTCAGCAGGACAGTACCGGGATCTGTATGAGCTGTCAGTGCGGAAAAAAAGGGGACGGGCTGATGGTAAATAACCACCGAACAGGACGATGTTATACGAATGTCAGCAGGTGGGAACCCGGGGGATTATTCCTCGTCCGGCTTGTTTAAATGAAGCATTTTATTAATAAAGGAAGGCTTTTTGCCGAGCCTTTGTATATCTTTATGCGTTTCAATATCATTTAAGGTGTGATGAATAACGTTGCTTTCGGTGAAATAGTGGGCCGCCCGGATTGCATTTTTTATTGCATAGGCATTAGAGCGACCGTGAGCTATGATAACCGGCGCGTTGACACCGAGAAGCGGAGCGCCGCCGTATTCGGCATAGTCAAATCTTTTTTTCAGCTGTTTGAATGCCCTTCGTGACAGAAGATAGCCTATTTTAGTAAGCCAGGTTTTCTGAAGCTCCTCCTTAAGGGCTGTCCCGACGCTTTCGGCAACCGCTTCGGCTGATTTGAGCAGTATGTTGCCGGTGAACCCGTCGCATACCGCAATGTCTGCATTTCCGTGGAAAATATCTTTGCCTTCAATATAGCCGATATAATTAAGGCTGCTCTGTTTGAGGAGGCTGTCGGCCTGCTTAATTGTTTCGGTGCCTTTTGTTTCCTCTTCTCCGTTACTGAGAATACCGATGCGGGGGTGTTTCACCTGCTGGTAATGCTGGCAGTACACCGAGCTCATAATCGCGATCTGCACCAGATGGTGCGGCTTTGAGGAGCTGTTTGCCCCGACATCCGCCACCATGATGCTGCCGGTTAGCGTCGGCAGAAATGTGGCGATTGCAGGTCGCTCGATGCCTTTGAGCCGTTTTAGAATGAACAGGGCGCCGGAGACAACAGCCCCGGAGTTGCCGGCGCTGAGGAATGCGGCAGCTTGCTGGTCGCGAACGAGATCCATTCCTATCCGGATGGAGGAGTCTTTCTTTTTCCTGACGACATCAAGCGGGTTGTCGCCCATTTCAACCACTTGAGAGGCATGCTGTACGGCAATCTGACTGCCGGATGAATGCTGATTTTTCAGCAGGCTCTCTATGACGGGCGCATTGCCGACTAGCGTTACGCTCACCGGAAGCTCGCTGCAGGCAAGAACCGCTCCATCTACAACCGCCTGGGGGGCATAATCACCGCCCATTGCATCAACAACTATTTTTGTTTTTGCTTTCATTACATAAAAAATTGGATTTTCAAATTATAAAATAGTATGGTATACAAAATAAAAGTTAACCCGTTACCCGGGGCTATTCATTCAATCTATATAAGTTTTACCCGTTACTGTCAACCATTTTGATGGAGCCGGTGCCCATGAAAGAGAAAATACTGATTGTTGATGATGATAAATATATAACTCTTTTGCTTTATAATTTTTTGAATGATGAGGGGTATGTGTGTGAAACAGCGGAAAACGGGCTCGATGCGCTGGAAAAGATCAGCCAGAGCGATTCCTTCGATATGGTGCTGCTCGATTTTGTCATGCCGAAAATGAACGGTCTTGAATTCCTGTCCGTTGTCCGGGAAAAATATCCTGACCTGCCGGTGATGATGATCAGCGGCTACCGTACCAGAGAAAATACGCTGGAGGCGCTGAAGCTCGGCGCCATTGGATTTATAAAAAAGCCGTTCAGCCTTCATGATGTGCTGAAAAACCTGAAGCTCGTATTTCATGCGACCCAGAGCAAAAAGGAGCTCGGGCCTATTATTCCACACCTGAAACAGGGGGGAATGGAGTTTGTTTTTAAGACCGGGGAAATTGAGCCGGACAAGGTATCTCTTCTTCTGGCAACGCATCTGGGGGAAATGGGCCTCGTGGAGGGGCGGAGAATAAGCACGGTCGCCCTGGCGTTCAATGAGATTTTAACAAATGCGATCGAGCACGGCAATCTCGAGCTGCCGGTAAACTATTTTCTTGAGAACCCTGAAAGCAAAGAAAAGGAATCGGTGTCCGATCTGAAAGCAAAGCGGCTTGGTGATCCGCACTATGCAAATAAAGATATTATTATTAAATATTCGTTTTACAATAACGAAACGCGGGTCACGGTTGTAGACGAAGGTCCCGGCTTTGATACGGAGTCGGCAAAGGAATTTCTTGAAAGCGAGGACGCCATGAAAGGCGAAACCTGCGGCCGCGGGCTTATTCTTCTCAAGTATGCAGTTGATGAGGTCACCTTTAACGAAAAGGGCAATGAGGTGACCCTTATGATTAAGCAGCAGGTCGCCGAATCCGATTGAGCCTGTAATCATACGATATTAACGGCAGAATCCCTTTTCACTTTCCGCCGCTTTCAAAGCGCGGGTCGAGCGCATCCCGAAGCCCTTCCCCAAGCAGATTATATCCCAGTACCGTTATAAGAATTGCAAGGCCGGGATAGAGAGAAAGCCACCATGCAATTTCCATATTGTCTTTCCCGGCGGTGAGTATGTTGCCCCAGCTCGGCGTCGGGGGTTGAACGCCGAGCCCCAGAAAGCTGAGCGCTCCTTCAACCAGCACCGCCCCCCCGACACCGAGTATCGCTGAAACGAATACCGGAGCAACGGCATTGGGCAGTATGTGGAGAAATATGATACGCATATCGCCTGCCCCCGAGGCACGGGCTGCAAGAACGAACTCTCTTTGTTTTATTGACAGGAATTCCGCACGGACAAGGCGAGCCACCCCCATCCAGGACGTGAGCCCTATGATGACCATGATATTCCATATGCTGGGTCCCACAAACGCAATGACAGTCAAAATAAAAAGCAGAGAGGGGAAGCAGAGCATCATGTCGACAAACCGCATCACCAGGCGCTCAACCCAGCGGCCGTAATAGCCCGCAACCGATCCGAGCAGCACGCCGATTACAGTCGATATGCCGACTGCCACAAACCCCACTGACAGTGAGATACGGGCCCCCCATATCATTCTGCTCAGCACATCCCTGCCGAGCTCATCGGTGCCGAGGGGGTGTTCGAGGCTCGGGGGCTGGAGAATCGCGCGGACGTTGATGGCACGGTAATTGAACGGGGCGATGAGCGGCGCACAGACAGCAACGAAAAACAGCGATACAACCACGATAAGGCCGCTCAGCGACAGAGGGTTTCTGCAGATTGACAGGACAATATGTTTCATGGAATCACGTTACCCGTATGCGCGGATCTGCAAGTGCATAGCCGATATCGGCGATCAGGTTACCGGCCAGTGTCATTATGCAGGTAATGACAAGCAGCCCCATAACAACCGGATAATCTCGTGTCATGACGGCATGGAAGGCAAGCTGCCCCATGCCCTGAATGCCGAAGATCTGCTCAAATATAACCGATCCGCTTATCAGTCCCGGTATGGACAGCCCCAGAATGGTAATAACCGGTAGCAGTGCATTGCGAAGGGCGTGCCTATAAATAACCGTTTTTTCGCTAAGCCCTTTTGCGCGTGCCGTTGTGATATAATCGTTTCTAATTGCCTCGAGCATGCTCGATCGCATATAGCGCGAAATGCCGGCGATGCCGCCGAAGGCGGACACAAAAACCGGCAGAACAAGATGCTTTGTTATATCGAGGGTTTTCCCAAGAGCGTCCATGCTTTCGTAGCCGATAGATTTCAGCCCTGAAATGGGGAGCACGTCAAGCCTGATCCCGAACAGTATCATGAGCAGAAGCGCAAGCCAGAAAGCCGGGGTTGCAAACCCGACAAACACAAACACGGTGGATGCGCGGTCAAACGCTGAATAGGGATGAGTTGCTGAGTATATCCCTATCGGAGCCGCAAGCATAAGAATCAGCGCAAGCGATGCGATATTGATTAAAAGGGTGATGGCAAGGCGGCGGTCAAGCACCGGCACCGAGGTGTCCCATATTTTTTCCATGACCGGCCTTCCGTCCATGGCAAAAGAGTTTCCGAAATCGAGCCGCGCGACTCTTTTGAGCCACGAGATATATTGCACGTGCAATGGCTTGTCCAGCCCATAGTACTGCTCGAGGCGCTTTCTGGCCTCGGGGGTCATTTTGGGGTTGAGCTCGGTTAAGATATCGGTGGGCTTTCCCGGGGCAAGCTGAATCATAAAAAAGGAGATGGTCATAACCCCCAGTATGACCGGAATCATGCCCAGAAGCCGCTTCAGTATATAGGGTGCCATAGAATTTTTTTGTTCCGGAACAGGTGTTTATGCATCCTCAGGGGATGCGCTTATGTTTTTGCAGCTGTTTTGGAACATACCATCTGTCGATATTGTACATAATGCCGATCGGGGTTGCCTCAACGTTTTTGAACCGGCTGCTGACGATCGGAAGCGCATAGGGTACATACAGGAAGACGTACGGCTGCTCCTCGGCAAGTATTTCCTGAAATTTGCAATACAGCCTCCTGCGCTTTGACCGGTCATATATCCTTCGCGCTTTCTCCAGAAGCTCGTCAGCCTCGGCATTTTTATAGGAAATGAAGTTGAGCTCTTTTTCCCCGGTTTTGCTGCTGTGCCAGATGTCGTACTGATCCGGGTCAAGTCCGATGCTCCAGCCCAGTATGATTGCCTGGAAGCGTCGCTTATCAACGAATTCGTTGATGAATGTGGCCCACTCTATGACGCGGATATCGACCTTTATGCCTATTTTTTCAAGGCGCCACTGTATGATCGTTGCCGCCTTCCTGCGAAGCGGGTTTCCGAGATTTGTTAAAATGGTGAAGGCAAACGCGTGCCCGTTTTTATCCAGCACGCCGTCGCCGTCGCTGTCTGACCAGCCGGCATCGTTAAGCAGCCGGCGGGCTTTTGCAGGATCGTGAGGGTAGCGTTTAACATCCGGGTTATATGGCCAGGTGTCGGGCACATACGGGCCGGTGGCCTCACGGCCGAGCCCCAGCAGCACGCCGTTCACTATTTCCTGTTTGTCGATGGCATATGACACCGCCTGCCGGACCCGCTTGTCGCGGAACCAGGGGTGACGGAAATTAAATGCAAGATAGGTATAGCTGAAGGCGGGATATTTAAATTTTGTAAAATTTTTTTTAAAGAACGCCGTTTCTGTTTGTCGCGTATACTGCATTGGGGTGAGGCTCATTATATCGAGCGAGCCGGCCTGCAGCTCAAGAAACTGAGTGGCGGTGTCGGGAATAAATCGGAACAGGTAATTATCAAGAAAGGGGCCCCCCTTATAATAGCTGGGGCTGGCTTCAAAAATAAGGCGCTCCCCCGCGACCCATTTTTTTAACCTGAAGGGCCCGAGCCCTATCGGGTTTCGCAGAAAGCTGCTTTTTGTGATATCGGTTCCCTCAAGGATGTGACGGGGCAGGACCACCATATTGCCCCAGGTTGCCAGCGCCGGGGCAAACGGCTTGTCGTATGTTACCCTGAAGGTGTGCGCGTCCGGCACCTCGGCTTTGCTGACCTGCAGGTAGTCACCGGCATATGCGGTGGGGGTGTTTTTGTCGGTTATTGTTTTGAATCCGAAGTAGACATCTTCTGCAGTAAACGGGGTTCCGTCTTCCCACACAACGTTCTGTTTGAGATGAAACGTTATGGTTCGTCCTTCGTTGGTAATGTCCCAGGAGCGGGCAAGATCACCGATAAGGGTGAGGTCGGTATCATATCTTACCAGGCCACGGAACAGAAGCGAGGCTGCTTCATGCGAGGCGCTGTCTGAGGCAAGCATGGGCACAAGCACGCTTGGCTCACCGATCGATCCCTCGACGAGCATTCCCCCTGTTGGGGGTTCGCCGTGCTTCGCGGAAGCAAAAGCTGCGCAGGACATGCCGAAAAATGCGGCGGCGCACACTAGCAATAAACGTAGGGATACATTCATATCAGCTGGTACAGGAAGATGATAGCCCGTTGATCTACGATACAGCCTGCAGCAAGGCCGGGGGGCGGTTTAAAAAACATCTGCTGCAAAGGCGTAGATTCTTGTCGATTGATCCTTCCACGCATCCGGGGGGAGTCCCGCCTTAATGCAGGTCTGGGTGATAAATGTTTCCCGGTCCCAGCCGAACTGGGTTGCGACCTGCGGCAGAAGCAGTCCGGAAAAGGGCTCACGAACAACCATAAGGCCGTGCTTCCCTATCTGAATGTCCTGTGTGCCGCTTATTTCCTGCATAGGGGTCAGTACCGATATCTCGATATCAAGGTCCTCGAGCTCTTTTTCAGTGAGCGGCGGAAAGCGGGGATCCTGAAAAGCTGCGGACAGGGCCATGTCCTGAATCGTCTGGCATAACGGCTTGACAGCCTGAATGTAGCCTATGCACCCGCGAAGCTGCCCCTGCCGGTGCAGGGAGACAAAAGCGCCACGGTTTTCTTTGAGCATTTCTGTGCCGGGGTTAAACTCAGGCAGTGGCTCTCCTTTTGCCTTTGCTTCAATGGTGGCTCGTGCGATGCGGTGAAGCTGTTTTTTTTCATCACCGGTAAGGCCAAGGTCGACGCCGGTGTGCGTGCTGTCCATACATAACTCCCTGAAGATGTTTTGCTTTTAATGAAAACCAATTCTTCAGTAACCGTCAAGCACTTTTTTGTGAATATTTTTTTCTTTTCACAAGCAGAATGCCCCAGCCCAGAAAGCACATACCGGCAAAAAGATCACCGCGCCTGCAGTAAAACGTCTGTGTGGTATACGTGCGGGGCTGGTGCAGAATACAGCCTTCAGCAAACGGAGGCAGAATTTTAATTACGGTGCCGGATGCGGATACTATTGCAGAAATACCTGTGTTTGCAGCTCTGATAAGCGGGCGCCTGAACTCGACTGCCCGAAGAACAGACATGGCAAAATGCTGATAGTGAGCGCTTGTCTGTCCGAACCAGGCATCGTTTGAGATGTTGACAATAAAATCGGTATCCCTGTCTATAAACCGTCTCATCAGGTCGGAAAACAGGATTTCAAAGCAGATCACCGTTGCGAAGGAGCCGGCCGGAGATTCAAAAACAGTATAGCGGTCCCCCGGTGTGTATTGCCGCCGGTTACCGTAGCGCAGCTGAAGAATATCCATAAAACCGAGCGGAAAATATTCACCGAACGGGAACAGATGTATTTTGTCGTACATCTGCGTTATCCCCTCCGGGGTTATATAAAATGCGGTATTATAAAATGTATAGCTGCCGGGTTTTCCGGCATACCGTGCGCCGCCGATCAAAGCGGCGGCGTTGTAGGACTGCAGCGATTGCAGCAGGGCGTAAGGGATATCTTCCTGAAGATATCCTGACAGAGCAGTTTCGGGCCAGATAATAAGCCGGGCGCCGTTATCAAGCGCCTTGCGGGTAAGAGACAGGTATGTTTCCAGTATGGTCTGCCTGTTCTCTTTTTTCCATTTTTTATCCTGAGGGATGCTTGACTGTACGGCGGCGATTGTTTTGGGGAGAGAGGATTGTGGAGGGCGATACGAATAGGTGTCAATACGTGCGGTGCCGTAAATGAATACAGCTGCGATGGTTAGTGTGGCGGGCACAAGGTTAACAGCTGCAGCTTTTGTTCTGTTTTCGCGACATATAAAAATGGTCGCAATGCAGGCGTTGACAAATACAAGCAGGAAAGAAAGGCCGTATACGCCGGTAATGTCAGCCAGCTGTATAACCGAAACCCATTTATATTGCGTATAGCCGAACAGGGACCAGGGTACGCCCGTGAAAAGATGAGCTCTGCAGTATTCGATGCTGACCCATATTGCGGCACAGCTCAGGGATTTGATAAGGGGGTGCATTTTCAGCGAGAAAATGCGGTGTGCAGCCAACCCGAACAGCGCGTAGTACAGACCGATGCCCGCCCCGACCACTATAACCAGGAACGCAAGGCTGACAGCAAAACCGGCGTTGCTGTGCACAAACATGGCATAGAACACCCAGTATGCTATGCTGATGCCGTGAACCGCACCGAACAGCCAGCCGAAAAAAAATGCTTTTTTCAACGTGCAGCCGGACAGGCAATACAATAGCGGCACAAGAGCGATCCAGGCTAGAGGCCAGAGGTCACAGCGCGGAAAGCTTGCTGTGCACAGCAGGGCTGAGACACTGGACAGCATTACGCAGAGTGATGATGATCTGTGGAGCATATACATTTTTTACATTAATTTTTGGTAATGGATTCCGATAAGAAAAATATATGAAAAATTGATTAGTTATGATTACCATATATTAACTCTATTATAGTTTTTTGCATCAAATAACATTCTATTGGTAGCAAAATTTTATAAAAGTAATTTATGTATATTTGATGGTTTTTAATTTTCTTTTTTATCCTCCTGCTCCTGCCCTACCTGTTATACATTATGAGGGGGTGTTATGAAAAGTATTTTCATGCACGCACATATTGCTGTCATTATAGCGCTTACAGTGATTTTTCTCCCCTCATCTTCTTATGCCGGACGCATAGCGGTGGTTGCGCGAAGCCGGATTATTCCATATGAGCAGTTTGTCGAAGGATACATGAAGGCATACCGCGAATCATCCGAAAGCCGTGACCGCTGCGATGTTTTTTATCTCAGCCCTGATAAGAGCGACAGTGAACGAACTGCACGACAAAATATCCACCTGTACAATCCGGATATAATTATCGCTGTCGGTTCTGCGGCGCTTCATTTCACCAGGTACTATTTCAGCCAATTGCCGGTTGTCTATTCGATGGTATTAAATCCATATGCCGAATCCGCCTCGGATGATAGCGGCTGTCTCGGCATCAGCATGAGCGTCTCAGTTGAGGAAAAGCTCAAGGTGCTGAAGCATATAAAGAATGGGATAACCACAATCGGGACGGTTTATGATCCTGATGAAACACACGTGCAGGTTCAGGAAGCACGAAACAGCGCGAACCGCTATGGCTATGATTTTGTCGCTGTGCCGGTATCGTCACCAAAAGAGGTAATCCCCGCAATCGATGACGTTATGAGCAGGGCTGATGTCTATATGCTGTTTTTTGATCGCACCGTTTTGAGCATGCAGTCTCTCGAGCATCTGTTTACCTGCTCATTTCGGCGGAGCGTGCCTGTTATCGGGCTGTCTGAGAAGTATGTCCAACGGGGAGCCCTTTTTTCGCTGGATTATGATGTTGCGATGCTCGGCAAAGAAACATGGCGGTATACGGTGCTGTGTATGGAAAATCCCGATCAGTGCTCAGGGGTTAAAAAAGTGTCCTTTCCGGTGCATCTTAATGTGAACCGTAAAATCGCCGATAAAATGAACCTGATTTTACCCGAAAAGCTAATAGATGAATCATGGATGCGTACACAGCAGGCCCTGTATGCACACCTGAAACTTTTATTCTATATTTGTTTTGGCTGAAAAGGGCCGTGCCAAAAACAGGCTGCCACATAATGCAGTGATCCTTCGAGGATATCGTTATGAAAACATCCGGACTTCTGTGGGCAATTGCATGTGCGGTTATTGCTGTTTTAGCAGCAGTGCCTGCACGTGCATCTGAAGCAGACAGCGGTAATATTTATCAGCAGGAGATAGACGATCTCCTGTTGTTTTATGAGACCGAGGATCTGATATACACGGTATCGAAGCGCAAAGAGCGCATTATGGAGTCGCCGTCAGCGGTGCATATTATCACTGCAGAGGATATCAGATATTCCGGCGCACAGAAAATAACCGATTTGTTCAGGATGGTGCCGGGCATAGATGTGGCTGATGTAAATGCATTTTACACGGGGGTGCAGGGAAGGGGCTTTTCGTTTTTTCCGAAATACGCCCGTCAGATGCTGGTGCTTGTGGACGGCAGGACCGTGTACTCGCCGCAGATAAACGCCACATTCTGGGACCAGATTCCGCTGTTTTTGGAAAACATACAGCGCATAGAGGTAATCCGCGGCCCCAATGCGGCGCTGTACGGGGCCAATGCCTTTCAGGGAGTGATAAACATCATAACGAAAGAGCCTGAGGAGACGCAGGGAGGACTGGCGTCTGTGACCGCCGGCAGCAGGGATTCGCAGTGGGCAATGCTTCGCTACGGAGCCGAAACGGAGCGGTTCAGCTGCCGCGCGACGGCCGGGTACCGGTCGACAGAGGGGTTCAGCGGGGTGCATGATTATGTGCGCAGGCCCCAGGTGACCTTCCGGTGTAACTACCATATTGATGACAGCTCGCGCATTATTGTCGACGGGGGGTATGCCGGAGGCGACCGGGAGATCAGGCGGGAGTTTGATCCTGAAATAAACTCATATTTTCTGATCGCGCGCTTTGAAAAGCGATTCAGCAGCCGCACCAGGATGCGGCTGCACTATTATCACGATTACCGCAACAGCGCGCTCACGTTCGGCCATGAGGACAAATTGCGTGAGGACGACGTCGAGCTTCAGATTAATCACGACGGCGACCGGTACAACCTCGTTTTCGGGACGGGCTACAGGATAGACCGGGTGCGGCACGGTTTTCTGTCCCGTGAGGATTACCGTGAGTTTGCACAAAAGGGGCCGCACGGGCTGAATAGTGAGACCTCCTACAATCATATATTCAAAACGTTTGTCAATTACACGTATCACCTCGGGGACCTGGTGCACCTAACGGCGGCGCTGATGGTGGAGGACAATGATTTTGTGGGGACCATGTACTCGCCCAAAGGTGCGGTGGTGTATACCCCGACAGAGAACCATTCGCTGCGGCTGAGCGTGTCTCGTGCCTACCGGACCCCGTCGTTTATCGAGGAGCGGGCATCCATGTCCGTTCCGGCCCCATTTTATCCGTTTTATATCGGGCAGCAGGGAAACAGCTCGCTGTCCCCGGAGCGGATAACCGCCTATGAGGCCGGGTACCGGGGGAGGTACCTGGGGGGAGCGCTGGAGGTGAACGTCGAGGCGTTTTATCACGATATAGACGACACCATACTGTACCGCAGAAGCCCGCGAATGCCTGCGGGCCGCGGTGACAGCCTTGTGGGCGGGATATACCGGTATGACAATTATGAGAACAATCATGTGCGCGGGGTCGAGCTGTCGGTGGCCTGGGATGTGAGTCCGTGGTGGCACTGTGCCGCGCATTACACCTATCAGCGTGCGAGCAATGACTATCTTGAGGGGCTGGTCGTGCAGCAGAAAGCATCAGTGAGCAACCGGTTCAGGCTGCCGCAGGGGTTCAGCGCGGCGATACACCTGTATTATGTGGACCGGATGCATTTCGAGCAGGAGGCGTGGATACCGGGAAGCTCGGTGGATGACTATCTGCGGCTTGATATCCGCATAGCCAAGTCATTTTTCAGCGACAGATTGGAGTGCGCGCTGATCGGGCAGAACCTGCTTGATCCGCGCCATTATGAATACCCTGAGGTGCTCAGCGCCGGAGAGGCAACGAGAAACCTGTATGTTGAGCTGCGATACCGGTTTTAAATCAATATCAGATATTGAGGCGAAAGCGGGGAATCAGTGAACGGCATAAAAAAATATATTCTGGGTTCTATAGCCAACCGAAAAAAATATTTTGTCGGTTACCGGAAGCGTATTTTTATTTGTTTCGGGCTGATGCTGGTCGTGGTGTCGGTATCGCTGACGCTGTATGGTGTGATAAGCGACCGCAACATCCTGTTTGATCATCTAAGATCGAGCGGTAGCTATCTGGTCGGCAATCTTGCGCGAAACAGCGAGATCGGTGTTTTTTCGGAATACCGGGAATACGTTAAGACCCCAATCGCTGCCATAATGCATCAAAAGGACGTAGCCTGGGCGGCAGTGTATACAATAAATGGAACTGTGCTTCATGAGCAGACAAAAAAATCGATCCAAATGCCTGATCTTGATCATGAGCTGCTGACGGTCATGCGCACAGCTGACCGTCAATCGGTAATACAGCACCGTACTGCTGTCGGGCCTCATTCATATCTTGAATGCTTTGCCCCTGTTTTTCTCCACAGCACCGGTGTCGTACCGGGTGTATTTGAGCGATCTCCGGCCAGCGTAAATAAGAAGGAGGTCATCGGTATTGCCCGGGTTGGATTGTCTCTTGCGCGTCCGGAACAGCGCACTGCCGAAATAATAAAAACCGCCGGTGGCTTGGTTGCTTTGTGTTTTTTGCTCGGCCTGTATGCATTGTTTTTGATAGGCAGAAAAATTTCCGTACCCCTGCGCGAAGCTGCCGACAGTGCCCGCCAGCTTGGGCGCGGCAATCTCGGCACCCGCATTCCCGTTAATAGCGAGGACGAGCTGGGCGATTTGGCGCGGTCGTTTAATCAGATGGCTGACGATCTTCAGCTCAATCTGAAGCGGCTGCAGGCTTCTGAAGAAAATGTGAGAAAGCGGGGAGAGTACCTTGCAAACCTTCTTGACAGCGCAAGCGTTGTCATTATCGAAACCGACACGCAGGGTACGATACAGATGTTTAACCGCTTTGCACAGGCAATTTTTAAATGCAGTCAGGCAGATGCCGTCGGGCGGTCAATCCTGGACATACTGGAATCTGATCGTGCAGATGGTATAGGCGATATTGAGCAGCATATTCGATCGCTTCCTGACGGGGAGACTGTTTGTACGGTTAAAGACGGTGAGCACGCCATAATTTCATGGGTTGTCACCGAAATACACGACGCCGAGGCACGGGTAACCGGATATCTGCTGATCGGAACCGATATGACGGAAAGAAAGAAAATCGAAGATCGATTAAAGCAATTTGAAAAATTACGCGCTCTTGGGGAAATGGCAGGAGGGGTTGCACATGATTTTAACAATCTCCTGGCAGCTATTTTAGGGCGGGCGCAGCTTATAAAAAGTCAAATTGAAAACAGCGGTGACTCCTGTGCGGATTCGATGCGGCATTGTTTTCTTGAGAGCATAGATGTTATTGAGCGTGCTTCCGTTGACGGTGCTGAAACGGTAAAGCGCATTCAGGAATTTGCCCGCGTGAGAAAAGACGAGCAGCAGTTTGCAGTTTTAAATATCGAAAAGATTATTGAAAACGCGATTGAATACACTAAATCACGCTGGAAGGATACCTGTGAATCACAGGGGGTGAAGGTTATCATAAAAAAAGAATTCGAGCGGGTGCCTTCTATACAGGGCAGCCCTGCAGAATTGCGGGAAGTGTTTACAAACATGATAAATAATGCTCTTGATGCTATGCCCGGCGGCGGTGAAATAGCATTTCATACTCACTGCATAGATGATATGGTGCGCATCTCTGTAAAAGATACAGGATACGGAATGCCACCGGAAGTGCAGGAGAGAATGTTTGATCCGTTTTATACATCAAAGGGACCTCATTCCAGCGGTCTGGGCATGAGCGTTTCCTATGGTATCATATCCCGTCATAACGGCTCGATAACCGTTCGCAGCAAAGAAAATGAAGGCACTGAGTTTATTATCTGTTTGCCATCTTCAAAGGAAAAAGAAATATCAGATACCGGGCAGGCGCAGGAAGAGGTTCCTGCCTCCCCGGGCGAGACAGGAAGAAAAATACTGGTTATAGAGGATGAGAAATATATACGGGATATACTGTATGATATGCTGACCGCACAGGGGCATGATGTTACAACCGCTTCAGGGGGATTGGACGGGTTGCAGTATTTTGAAAAAAATGAATATGATATGGTTTTTACCGATCTCAGCATGGAGGATATGACCGGCTGGGATGTGATTAAGGCGATCAAAAAGAAATCCGATGTGTCGATTGCCCTTATTACCGGGTGGGGTGCTCAGATAGACGACAGGGAGAAGCAGGAACATAATGTTGATATCGTAATCAATAAACCGTTCAGCATGACCCAGATACAGCAGGTAATCTGCAGGTTTACAGAAAAGAACCGTCCCAGTCCCTCGTAATTACTTCAGATTATAAATTGTACTGCTTTTTTAACCCTCCAATTAATATCAAGATTGTTTATATTTTCATGTTTTTAATTATTTTGTTTGCAGTTTTAGTGTCAAATGGATAAAATGCACCTCCTATGGATGAATTGAATAGTAAACCAGCCACACTGATATCGGTTCTGACCGTTTTACTGTTACCTGTTATCTGGCTTGCGCCTGTGCGCGCATATGCCTCCGGTATCGGAACTCATGATTTGCAATATCTGTCGTTGTTTTATGAGACCGAGGATCTGATATACACGGTATCGAAGCGCAAAGAGCGCATTATGGAGTCGCCGTCAGCGGTGCATATTATCACTGCAGAGGATATCAGATATTCCGGCGCACAGAAAATAACCGATTTGTTCAGGATGGTGCCGGGCATAGATGTGGCTGATGTAAATGCATTTTACACGGGGGTGCAGGGAAGGGGCTTTTCGTTTTTTCCGAAATACGCCCGTCAGATGCTGGTGCTTGTGGACGGCAGGACCGTGTACTCGCCGCAGATAAACGCCACATTCTGGGACCAGATTCCGCTGTTTTTGGAAAACATACAGCGCATAGAGGTAATCCGCGGCCCCAATGCGGCGCTGTACGGGGCCAATGCCTTTCAGGGAGTGATAAACATCATAACGAAAGAGCCTGAGGAGACGCAGGGAGGACTGGCGTCTGTGACCGCCGGCAGCAGGGATTCGCAGTGGGCAATGCTTCGCTACGGAGCCGAAACGGAGCGGTTCAGCTGCCGCGCGACGGCCGGGTACCGGTCGACAGAGGGGTTCAGCGGGGTGCATGATTATGTGCGCAGGCCCCAGGTGACCTTCCGGTGTAACTACCATATTGATGACAGCTCGCGCATTATTGTCGACGGGGGGTATGCCGGAGGCGACCGGGAGATCAGGCGGGAGTTTGATCCTGAAATAAACTCATATTTTCTGATCGCGCGCTTTGAAAAGCGATTCAGCAGCCGCACCAGGATGCGGCTGCACTATTATCACGATTACCGCAACAGCGCGCTCACGTTCGGCCATGAGGACAAATTGCGTGAGGACGACGTCGAGCTTCAGATTAATCACGACGGCGACCGGTACAACCTCGTTTTCGGGACGGGCTACAGGATAGACCGGGTGCGGCACGGTTTTCTGTCCCGTGAGGATTACCGTGAGTTTGCACAAAAGGGGCCGCACGGGCTGAATAGTGAGACCTCCTACAATCATATATTCAAAACGTTTGTCAATTACACGTATCACCTCGGGGACCTGGTGCACCTAACGGCGGCGCTGATGGTGGAGGACAATGATTTTGTGGGGACCATGTACTCGCCCAAAGGTGCGGTGGTGTATACCCCGACAGAGAACCATTCGCTGCGGCTGAGCGTGTCTCGTGCCTACCGGACCCCGTCGTTTATCGAGGAGCGGGCATCCATGTCCGTTCCGGCCCCATTTTATCCGTTTTATATCGGGCAGCAGGGAAACAGCTCGCTGTCCCCGGAGCGGATAACCGCCTATGAGGCCGGGTACCGGGGGAGGTACCTGGGGGGAGCGCTGGAGGTGAACGTCGAGGCGTTTTATCACGATATAGACGACACCATACTGTACCGCAGAAGCCCGCGAATGCCTGCGGGCCGCGGTGACAGCCTTGTGGGCGGGATATACCGGTATGACAATTATGAGAACAATCATGTGCGCGGGGTCGAGCTGTCGGTGGCCTGGGATGTGAGTCCGTGGTGGCACTGTGCCGCGCATTACACCTATCAGCGTGCGAGCAATGACTATCTTGAGGGGCTGGTCGTGCAGCAGAAAGCATCAGTGAGCAACCGGTTCAGGCTGCCGCAGGGGTTCAGCGCGGCGATACACCTGTATTATGTGGACCGGATGCATTTCGAGCAGGAGGCGTGGATACCGGGAAGCTCGGTGGATGACTATCTGCGGCTTGATATCCGCATAGCCAAGTCATTTTTCAGCGGCAGATTGGAGTGCGCGCTTATCGGGCAGAACCTGCTTGATCCGCGCCATTATGAGTGCGCGCTTATCGGGCAGAATACAGTTGATTCGCGCCATTATAAATACCATGAGGTTGTCAGCGCCGGAGAGGCCACGAGAAACCTGTATGTTGAGCTGCGATACCGGTTTTGATGATATGTGCGCATCAGCTTACCGGCGGAAGGTTATGCATCTGCCGCATGCTGTTAACAGCTGATTTTATTTCTTCGGGAAAAGCCGCCCACTCCTGCTCTGTAAACACCTGCCTGCCGGGAGCTGCTACACTTTTCGGATCGAATACCTTTCTGATTTTTCTCATTACGATATGTGAGTTCGGGCCCGCCTCAGGGAACATGGTGGTGAACGGCTCAACGTTCAGGAAGGCCATCAGCATCGGGCCAAGCCCGTGCTTGACAAACGCTGCCATTCCATATATGCCGTACCCTTGAGCTTTTCTGATTTCATCCGGAAGCGTCGGGTCAGGATAGTTGTCTGTTTCAAAAAGACAGAAGTGTCCCCGCTGAAGCGCATACACAAAGGGCGTGTCATCCGCTCCCCCACGGTCTGTAATATCGCACTCGCCGAATTTCTCGAGCGCGATGCGCCACTGGTCCGATGTTGTGAAGGCGCTGTCTATCGGACCGACGGGCAGCCATGCATTTGCATACATTTTTCTATTCATCCGGTAACCGGTTGAGTGGCGGATGCAATCATAGTTCCACGGCTTTAATGCCTCAATGACATCGGGCTTCTCTTCGGCTGTTATAATATGGCCGCCGCATTCGCGTAGTATTTCCCTAAGCACTTCCTCTTCGTAATCTATCTGCTTTTCAGAGGTTATATTCGCACAAATAACATAGCAGTTCCAGTCAGGGAAGAATTTGTCTTTGCAGCGCTGGACCGTCATATCCTGAGTCTGCGAGCAATAGAAGGCGGAATATACGCCGGTTGCATTAAGGCCGATTGCTATGCCTGAATGAGCGATTTCTCGCATTGTAGTTATCTGTGTTTTGAAGTCAGGAAATTCAATCCAGTGCAGCCTGTGATTCTTAAGCGGGGCAGGGGGGTTGTCATACCTGGGCTCATGGGCGTCGACAAGGCTTGGCCGGCCTGCCGGGAGCTCGGGGAACGCGCTGTCACCAACCCATGGGTGCAGCTTGACGGTTATTTCAGTAACAATGCCGTTGGTGCCGACGCCGGCGCGCTGCAGCCCGAGCAGATCGGGGCCGGGTCCGTATTCCCAGAAATCACCCGCCCTGGGAACGCATCGCGAGCCGGTCATGAGTACTTCGCCGTCGGGCAGAACCATTTTAACGCTTACAATATTTCTGTTTAAAAGCCCGTACTTTAAATCGGTCTGCCACAGGCCTGCAAATGCAAATTGCGAGGCAAGCTTGCACAGTGAGGTTGCCAGGGGGCTGCCGCCGTTCCAGAGCCCGCGCTTCATGGCTTCTGCCTGCAGCTGCCCGTAGTCAACATACGGCTCAAGGGTTGCAGACATATTCTGCGTGTCTATGTGAACTATGCGGTTCATGCGGGAAAAATGTATAATAAGCGTTGGAGACTCGTTTGTCGGGTTGCAGAATACCTGACCGTTGGTGAACGGGACAAACGGTATTGCATGCCTGTTGCATATTTTGACTATCGCCTGAACGTCTTCGGTGGAGGCGGGAAGCACCACGCAGGCCGGGAGGACATGGGGGTCTTTATCATGTTTTTTCAGGAAGCTGCCTGCTTCAATTGATAGCTTGCTATATGTTTCAACAACGCTTCGCTGCTCATGTATCCAATCCTTCCCGACAACGCTGCCGAGCGCATTGAATACTTCCCGGGGCAATTTTTTCTGTATAACCTTTTTTTTCATGCCGGTTCTCCCGTGAAATTTATTCCTCGGAGGATATGGACTTTATGAGAAGATCCGTGAGGTCAAATAAACCGAGCGGATCATTCATGGTATTGAGTGCATCCCCGATGTTTTGCTCGCAAAACGGACATGACGTTACGATTGCGCCGGCACCGGTTTTGCGCGCCTCGTCGATGCGCTTGGCAGCCGTTTTCAGCGCAAAATCGATAAATGCGGTTCGCGCTCCGCCGCCGCCGCCGCAGCACCACGATTGATCCTTGATGCGCTCCATTTCAAGAAGCTCAATGCCGGGGATAGCGCTCAGAATAGCGCGCGGTGCATCATAAATGCCGCAGTGCCTGCCTAGATGACACGGGTCGTGCCAGGTTACTTTCATCGGCACCGCCTGTTTCAGGTGGAGCTTTTCTGATGCAATGAGATTGTTCATGTATTCAGTTGTATGAAACACTTTCGGCTTCAGCTCGGGAGCGCCCGGAATTTCGCTGTAGTCGTATTTAAGGGCACGGTAACAGCCCGGGCAGAAGGTGACAATTTCAGATGCGCCGGTTTTGTTCAAAAGGTCAATATTTCGTGAGGCAAGCTGGATAAATGTATCGCGATCGCCAATACGGGCAACGGGGCTTCCGCAGCATATTTCGTTTTTCCCCAGCATGCCGAGATCGACACCCGCCTGCTGCAGCAGATAAGCGGTGTTTTGAGCAACGTGCCATTGGGTGTTGTCAAAGGCGGTTGTGCAGCCGACAAAATACAGCGTTTCAGCCGGCTCCTTGGCGATGTCTTTTATGGCTAATTTGCGAGACCAGCGGTTTCTTTGCGATCGGGGCTGCATCCAGGGGTTATCATAGTTTTTGACGCTTTTAATGAGCGTCCGGTGCTCGGGCATCGGGCCGATACCGTCACGGACAAATTGTGCGCGCAGCGTTTCATTTACTTTCAGCGGCTCCTTGTCCTGCAGGCGCTGGCAATTCATTTCACAGGCGCCGCAGGTCGTGCAGGTATAAAAAAACCTGATAACATCAGGGTCGTCTTCATACTCAAAATCGCCTTCAAGAAGAGCGCGGGCGATATGCATTTTACCCATGCCTGAATAGGGAAAAATTCTGTATTCATGGAATGCCGGGCATATTTCAGAATATTCTGCACTTTTAACATTCCACCCCCACTGGTTCTGGCACCAGTTACAGCGCGCACAGCCCCAGAGCATATCACGATAGTCTGCAAGGGTTGTTTCGAAAAATTTTTTAGGCGGCTTTTTTTCGTAATAGGTCATAGGCACCTCAAACATTATGCGTTATGTTTACAAACACAGCTCGATACGGCAGGCTGGTGAATGTCAGAGCCAATAGCACACACCTGTGCCGGTATGATTAAAAGCACAGCTGTCCGGGATTGAGAATATTGTGCGGATCGAGCTCGCTTTTTATCTGCTTGAGCTTTTGCGTGTATGTTCCCGCACGGCTGTATACCATGTCCGCCCAGATGCCGTAGGGGCGGTCAAAAAACGCCCCCTCATCGATAAACCGCTCGCTGAGCGTATGCCATATTTTGTGTGTGACAGATGATGGTTTGTTCGTTTGTTCAGGTGGCGCGTGGAGATCGATTTCACAATGAACAGCGCGGCCGCGCTCAACAGGCAGCACATACACACCGACATCGTTAAGCGGATAATCGTACTGGCTGATAACTTCAAGCAGTATTTTCTGAAAATCAGGAAACCGCTGCAGGGTTGTTTTGAAGGACACGTCATGCACAGTGCCTTTAAATCTGAACTTTTTTAATATGTCCCATGGACGATCGATGCACGGCTTCATAATCCGGTCGAGGTCGCTGTTTTTATAAAAGGTTAGATTGTGCAGGTTGCAGATATCGCGCAGCGCGTCCTCTTCGTAAGCAATTTTCTTGTCGGGCAGACGCGGCCCGCCGTTCAGACAGACGAAAAGAAGCCAGGGGGGCAGCTGGCTGCGGAGAGTGTTAAACGAGTCGCTTTCAACAGCTTCTGCCGGGAATGAATCCGGGATGCTCCAGTGGCTGCACATGAGCGAGGCTGTATTAAAGCTGTTCAGCACAAAACATTCATGACCGATTTCTTTGCGCTGCATCAGACGAAGGGGCTCAATTGACTCAGGAAAGGAATCAAAGGGAATGCACACTATTTTTCTTTTCTGCGGCAGATATTCAACCTTGAGTGCAATTTTCGTGACAACGCCGAGCGTACCCTGTGCGCCGGTCCACAGTCTGTTCATCATGGCCCTGACCGGCCCCATTGGCGATCCCGGCTTTCCTCCCGTAGACCAGAGCCCGGTTCTGAAAAGCTCTCCGTCAGGAAGAATAATTTCCATGTCCATTATGTGTTCATTTCCGTATTCAAAGCTTGCTGCTGCCAGAGCGGGATCACGCTCGATGTAGCTGGTAAGAGCGGAACGACCCGGCGGTATGCCGAAGGGAAGCATCGCTTTAAGGCCATGCCTTTTGAGCTCATCCTGCAGCACCTGCGCAGTAACTCCAGGCTGAATAACGGCAAACCGGTTTTCGGTGTCAATCATATCGATGGAGTTCATGCGGCTTACATCGAGTATGATACCGCCCTCCCTCGGTATGGTGCCGCCGTGCAGGTTCAGCCCCGAGCTGAATGGGATGAGCGGGGTTTTGCTTGAGTTTGCATAGCGGGTGATGGCTTGCACATCCTCAATGGTTTGCGCATATACCACGGCATCGGGCATGTACGGTTTAACAAAGCTTTGATCGGAAGCATAACGTCGGCGGGTGTCGGTGTCATCGTGTACACGGTCACTATCGACAATATTTTGCAGATCGGCAGTAAGTCCCATGCAAATGCCCCCCTCTCGTGCGCCTGCTTCTCCGTGCAGGCTAGTGGTGTGTTTTGTTTCCTGTCATAGCATAAACAAGGCGGTGCGGAAATTTGGTGCTGAATGGTGTATCCTCATTACCCTTTATCTACATAGCATGACAGAAAAACCGAAATCAAGCAAAAAATGAACGAGGTCAAAAAAAAATACAATTGATATGATCTGGAATGATTCAAGAAAAATATAATATTATAATTATGGACCTGTAACAATGGGGGTGCGAACACTGTATGGTGACCCTGGTCATATAGACAGCATTTTTCCAAATAGCCGTACCAGGGAGCGGTACGTGATGGTAAATTAGCTTGACACTGTCAGTGTCCTCGATATATACCATTTTCTATATGGTCACGGTACTGCCGGGAAACAGGCGATGAATCAGCGGTCAGATAAAAATATTCTTACCCAGGTCATAAATTTAGGCCAGGAAATCACCAGCATCAATGATGTTGATGTGCTGCTGGAAAAAATTCTTCGCGAAGCGCGGCGATTTGGTAATGCGGATGCCGGCTCTATTTATGTCAGGCAGGACGATAATCTCGTGTTCAGAAAATCGCAGAACGATACGCTGCAGAGCTCTTCGGCTGAGGGAAAAAAGCTCATATATACCACGTTTTCGGTTCCGGTCGATAATCATTCAATAGCCGGCTATGCGGCAAAAACGGGCAGGCCCGTCAATATTCCAGATGTATATATGCTTGGGCCGTCTGTGCCGTATTCGTTTGATAAAAGCTATGATCAGCTTTCCCATTACCGTACCAAGTCCATGCTGACGTTTCCCCTCAAGAACCCGCAAAACCAAATACTGGGAGTGCTGCAGCTTATTAACGCCCGTGATGAAAACGGGAGGGTCACAGAGTTTGATCCTGAGGACGAGCCCTATATTATGTATTTTGCGCATTCTGCTGCGATAGCTCTTGAGCGCGCACAGAGAACACGCGAAATAATTTTGCGCATGCTGAGGATGGCCGAGATGAGAGACCCTAAGGAAACCGGCTCACATGTCAACCGCGTCGGTTCATATTCAGCAGCTTTGTATGAGTCATGGGCTGCATCCCGCGGTGAGCATCAGTCTGCTATTGAAAAGAAAAAAGATGTCCTGAGAATGGCGGCGATGCTGCACGATGTGGGTAAAGTTGCCATATCGGACATGATTTTGAAAAAGCCCTCGCGCCTTGACGTCAATGAGTTTGAGATTATGAAACAGCACACATTTCTTGGTGCGCGGCTGTTCGTCGATTCCCATTCAGAATTTGATTCCGCTGCGTTTCATATTGCGCTTGAGCATCACGAGCGCTGGGATGGTCAGGGATACCCGGGTGCTGTTTATCTCGATGACTTAAGCGGTGCTGCAGTAGAGGACATGCCCCGGGAAAAGGGTGCTAAAAAGCGGGGCGATCAGATCCATCCATTCGGCAGGATTGTAGCTCTTGCTGATGTGTACGATGCACTGTGCTCACGCAGGTGCTATAAAGCGGCATGGGAGGAGGGACGGGTGCTCGACACCATCCGCTCCGAGTCAGGAAAGCAGTTTGACCCTGAAATGGTTGATGCATTTTTTGATGTAGCTGATATTTTTCATGCAATAAGGAAAGAATATCCTGACAGCGAAGCGGACAGTTGACTGTTCCGAAAAAAAGCCGGCTTTTGCGGTGCGCTGCATCTTTCAGCTGCGGCGGATGATGTGTTGAGAAGTACGGCTCTCGCAGATCCCGGCCGTATCGGTGATTCCTTCAGATGTGCGCCCTGAATCTGAAGTTTTTTTTCGAAAACGGCCCTGTTTTTTTGTGCGGCGTTATCCGGTTTAAACAATAAAAAAAGTTTCGGGCCTATTCAGCCAACAGCCAGAGGACCTCACCGGCACAGGCAGCAACATATGCAGCAGGATATGTATTTCTCAGCCCGCCGGGGTCCCTGATAATTTTTTCTGCCAGCCGAAGCTTTTCACCTCCCGAAATCAGAAAAACCACTTTATGTGCGCTGCTGAGAGCGACCGGCGTCATAGTTATTCTCTGTCTGACAGCATATTCAGGAGGGGCAGTCGTCGCGCACGCCAGCGCCTTGTTTTCTTCCAGGGAGGGGTCCCCGGGAAATAGAGATGCAGTGTGCCCGTCGGCGCCCATGCCAAGCAGCACAAGATCGAAGCATGCGCAGTGAGCAGCTTTTCCTCCCAGATCGTCAAAAAATGATATAAGCCCTTTGTTATATGCCGCTGCAGCTTTTTGCGGATTTTTAAAATTAGTATAAACGGGATGAATGTTTTCGTGGGGTATCCTGATTTTTGAGAGCATTGTTTCCCGTGCCATACGGTAATTGCTGCATTGGTGATTTTGATGAACAAATCGCTCATCCCCCCAGAAAAGATGTGTCTTATGCCATGGCATGTGCTCATTATAAGGGGGGGCTGCGAGGTATTCGTAAAGAAGGCGCGGCGTTGTTCCGCCGGCAAGAACAACGCTGCACATGCCGTTATTTGATACGGCATCACAAACGGTAATTGTGAGCAGCTCAGATGTATAGCGGCTGAGCTGTTCGATCGATGTATATGTGTGGACAGATGCCTGCATGGAAAATCCTTGTGACAAAAGTCTACTTATGTTAAGAGTTTACACTATTGTCATATTTTCTTAAACCATATATGTATCGGGTTTTACCTGATCTTACGATTGGGGTTGCAGGGCATTTGTTGATGTTGGCGGAAAACGGGAGACAGCAATGGCGAAAACAATTAGTGAAATAAATAAAAAGCTCAAAGAAGGCAAAGCGGTCGTCGTCACCGCTGAAGAAATAATCGATATTGTTGAGCAAAAAGGAACAAAGCGCGCAGCTGCAGAAGTCGATGTTGTGACGACCGGCACGTTCGGCCCTATGTGCTCATCAATGGCGTACCTGAATACCGGCCATACAAAGCCGCGCATGAAAATAGGAGGTGGCGCCTGCACGTTGAACAATGTACCCTGCTACACCGGCGTCGCTGCTGTTGATATTATTCTGGGAGCAACAGCGCTTCCTGAATCAGACCCTAGAAACACTGTGTTTCCCGGATCATTTCATTATGGCGGGGCGCATGTGATCGAGGACCTGGTAGCGGGTAAGAGCGTTAAGCTGCGGGCGACAAGCTACGGTACGAACTGCTACCCCCGAAAGGAAATTGAAACCACTGTGAGCCTGAAAGACATGAATGAAGCTGTCCTTTTTAATCCCCGCAACTGCTATCAAAATTACAATGTGGCTGTCAATACATCCAATAAGGTCATTTATACCTATATGGGAACACTGCGGCCGAACCTCGGGAATGCCAACTATGCAACAGCCGCTCAGCTGTCCCCCCTGTTTAACGACCCGTATTACAAAACAATCGGAATCGGAACCCGCATTTTTCTCGGCGGCGGGCAGGGCTATATTGTGTGGAACGGAACACAGCACAATCCCTGCGCTGCACGTTCTGATAACGGCGTGCCGAAAGCACCTGCCGGCACGCTTGCAGTTATCGGCGATTTGAAGCAGATGAGCCCTGCGTGGCTTCGCGGAGCATCGGTAAAAGGATACGGCGTCAGCCTGACCGTGGGAATCGGGGTGCCTATTCCTGTTTTGAATGAAGACATTGTCAGGTACACTGCCGTCAAGGACAGTGATATCTATGCCCCAATTGTAGACTACAGCGATGCCTACCCGAATGCTTTGCCGGATAAGCTCGGTGAAGTCAATTATGCGCAGCTCAAATCAGGGAAAATTACCATACACAGCAGGGATGTGCTGACCGGCGCAATGTCAAGCTACAGCAAGGCGCGCGCAATTGCAGTGCTGTTGAAAGAAAGAATGCTTAAAAAAGAATTTTACCTTACTGAGCCCTCCGCTCCCATCCCGTCGGCTGATGCTGATATAACATTAAAACAGCTTCACGATCGGGCGCCCCGTCAGAAGGTGAAGAAATAGATTGTTGCAAGGAGTATCGTATGCCTAAAAAAAGAGTCGTGCTTACGCTGCCGCCATCACTTGTGGATCAGCCGGTTACGTACCATCTGGTAAAAGATTTTGACCTCAGGATAAATATTCTGCGCGGGGTTGTTACACCAAAAGAGCAGGGCCGGCTTGTTGTCGAGCTGGCGGGGGGGAAGAGCGCTTTGGAAAGCGGCATGAATTACCTGAAACAGCTTGGCGTCACCGTTGAATCGCTGGCGCAGGATATAAAGTGGTTTAAGGAAAAATGCACGCACTGTACGGCGTGTATCCCGATGTGTCCCACGCGCGCGCTTGATGTGGACCGGAAAACGATGGAGGTCAGTTTTTATAAAGACCGCTGTATCGTGTGCGAGCTGTGCACGGGTGTGTGCCCTTACAACGCCATAGAAATCCTGTATAAGCAATGATCGTGTACGGGAGCGCTTTAGCGCATCGCTAAAAATACATTTGCATAAAAATCCTGAACGGCCTCCCTGCTTTTTTCCAGTGCCGAAACCAGCATGCCGCTGCCTGCCTCGTGGCCGAAAATGCGCTTTGCCAATGCGGCAACCGCCTTCTCATCCTGCGGGAGGCTGTGAATCTGCCTGTCGTCAAATATCTGCATAACATGCTCGACGCGCCTCAGGAATATATAGCTGTCATGTATGGCTTTTGCAGTGCTTTCACCAACGATTCCAAGCTGGCAAAGGAGATCTATTGCGCTGAGCGTGTTTCCGCAGATAAGCTCCCGGTGATTTTGGCAGAATATGAGCTGCAGCCCCTGCACGGCAAACTCAATATCCCGCATACAGCCGGGGCCGTTTTTGATATCCGCATGCGGCTCGGAGCTTTTTATCTGGCTGATTGATTTTTTGCGCATTCCGTCAACTGAGGAAATAATAGCCTGCCTGTCGAAGCCCTGGAGCAGAACGGGGCGGAGCATGGCGGCCAGCTGGCTTCCAAGCTCTGTATTGCCTGCAACTGGACGCATTTTTATCAATGCCTGAATTTCCCATAGCGACGCCTGGCGGGCATAATAGTCATGCAGATTGTTCGTACCGTACACAAGCCGGCCTGCGCGGCCGTAGGGGCGCAGACGCAGGTCAACGCGGTAGGCATGGCCTTCCTCGCAGTGATCTGACAAATCTTCGCGAAGCTTTGTGAGTATATTAGAATAGAAGGATGCGGGGTTTATGCCCAGCCTTTTTTCAATATAGGAGCCCTGGCGGCTGTCATAGATGCCCAGAAGATCTATGTCCGAGCTGTAATTCAGCTCCTGCCCGCCCAGCTTACCAAGAGCAATAATGCAGAAACTTTTTTTCAGCAGCTGAAGGTTTTCCGCCGAGACGGAGGGAGCACTGCGCTGCCAGATACCGTCTAGGCACACCTGAATCAATGCATCGGCAAGAACGGACAGCTCAAGAACAATATGTTCAATCGGCGAATGAATGCATATATCACGGGTGCCGATGCGCAGCAGCTCGCGCTTTTTAAAGCGCCTGAGTGCCGGCCGCCATGATGACGCAGAAGGTGAGGCTTCGTAAAGAGAATCAAGCTCCGATAGCAGCTGCTGCCTGTTGCGCAACGATTCTATGTTTTCGGGCCTGGTTGCCCAGTCGAAAAAATCGGGATATTTTATGAGCGTATCTGAAAGAAACTGGCTAGTGGAAAAAATGCTCAGCAGAATGTCGAGCCGCATCGGCTGAGAAAGCAGCAGCTCAAAGTGAGAGCGCGGGTCCGCAAGCCCTTTTACAAAGCGCTCCCAGTTGTTAAGCGCCATGTCAGGATCAGGCTTAGTTGTAAGAAAATCGCAGGCCAGAATAGCAAGCTTGGCAAAAATCTCCTGTGAGGGATCGTCTGATGAGAGCGCTTTTAAATTTTTATATGCGCGCTTTGGGTTTGTGAAACCGTATGCATTGAGCACGGTCTCTGACAGCGTGCCTGAGACAGAATCAGTAAGGATGAGGTCTGCGATATTGCCGGCTGCCGGGCCGGGCAGGGATTGCCGGCCCAGGTGGCGCTTTATGAACGTTCTTACGACCGCCGTGTGGGTTTTAAACTCAAGCTCAAGCTGCTTTTGCGGCTCGAGGGTGTCTTTTTTCACATAGCCCAGGCGGCGCGCAAGATGGACAAATTCAATTGAGCTGCTGTCGGGAAGGAACAGGTCCTGCGCTGATCCGCGAAGCATGCGAAGGCCGTTTATAAGGTGCCTGAGAAAATCATAGCACTGAATCAGCTTGAGGCTTTCATCCTCCTGGAGCACCCCGGCTCTGGCAAGCTCAGTGAGCGCTTTATGAATTCGGGGTGTCCGTAACGCATGAAGCGCTTTTCCGTGTATTACCTGCAGAAGCTGGACGGTGTATTCAAGGTCAACCAGAGCTCCCGGGCTGAATTTTGCATTGAATTTATCAGGCCTTGTTTTCTCATGCAGCTGTTTTTCCCGCAGCAGCTGGAGCTCCTGGATATCAATGCTTTGGGATGCGTACAGAAATTCATCTCGAATTCTCTGAATCTGTTTGCCAAAGTCAGGGTCTCCGCCGGCCGCCCGAAGGCGGACCAGCGCGAGGCGCTCATAGGAATGAGCCGCCCCGCCTGTGCCATAATATCTGCAGAAGTTATCGAGGCTGCATGCAAGCGGCCCGTCCTTGCCGTACGGCCGGAGTCTGAGATCGACAGTAAATATCCCTTCGCGCTTTGCCCGTATCGCCTGCGATACTTCCCTGACGAACGCATTGAAAAACTCTGCATTGCTTATCCTGTCGGCGCCGTCTGTCCATCCGTTGTCGCTGTATATGAAAAGCAGCTCAATATCTGATGCGTATCCAAGCGCGGCGCCGCCGAAGTTGCCGAGGCCGCATACGGCATATTTTGCTTCAAGATTGGCAACGGTGCGCGGCGTGCCGTATCGGGTGCACAAATCATCATAAATGGTTTTGCAGACCATGTTTACAATAATTTCAGCAAGCATAGTGAGGTTATGGGCAAGCTTTCTGAAATCTGTGGGGTGGTTTATTATATGATTCAGATCTATCTGAAACGTCTCGCTGTCTTTAAACCTGTTTATGCGATCAATTTTTTCCTTAACAGACGATGCGCCGTCAAGGAACTCCTCAAGCCGCCAGTAAAGCGTTTCTATCGGGTCAATAAGGTCTGTTTTTGTATCATGGGAAGACAGCAGAGGGATAAGCTCCTCATATTGCGTTCTTATGAAATCCTCCCAGAGAAAATCACTGGTGCCCAAAAGCTGTGCCAGATCATGCATTATATGAGCATTTGAAATGATATGAATACTTTGTTCCTTTCCCGGCACATTGGCCAGATCATCGACGATTTTTTCGAACCGGAGAAGCGCTCTATAAGGGTCGGGCGCGTTGCTCAGGAAATAGGTGAACTGTTTCGTGAGCAATATGGAAATGCGAATTCCTGAGAGCTGGTCCTGGTCTTCAATTTTTTTGCCGTTTTTGTCGACAATGTCGAATTCATCTTCAACCAGCTTGTCGACAGTGCGGATATTTACATTTTCAATGGCGATATCATGGAGAGAAAAAGCGGTGCTCATCGTATAGAGGAAAAACGGCGTGTCTTCAGTAAAAACACGCATGCGCGTGAACGGTCCTGCTTCATTGTCTATTTCAATGGACACCGGATACAGCATCGTGGTGTAATCGAAATTCATGTCTTTAAGATTGGATACCACCAGCTCGTTTACCAGTACCTTTGCCGTTGTTTCGGATTCATGATCCCCCTGTTCCAGCAGCAGAAAAATTTTTTCAAGCTTTTCCTGAACGCGGCGGGACCAATGCTCAAATGGTTCGGGTGACGTCAGGGGGCCTGAAAAAAAATCAATTATTTTTTTTCTATGCGCGCTGTTCTCACGTATGCGGCGATGGGCAAAGCGGCGACGGTGCATGGTTCTGGATGCGGGGGTGGTGCTTTTTGCATAGGTGAAGGCTTTGCCGGAAAGCACAGACAGTCCCATGCCGCCCAATATGCCGGTTATAAGTGAAAAGGCGGCGTTGTAGTCATAGGCGATAACCGTGCAGGAAACGAAGCTGTGCTCACCTTTGTCAAACAGTGCAATAACAGGTTTTTCAGGTGACAGCTGAGAAAGCGTCTGCAGGTGCTTGTGTACCGCCGTTTCATCAAACTGCTCAAAGTAGCGCTCATTAAGGCGCGACCAGTGATCCTGCAGCAGATGGCGGTCAATCGATGGGTAGCGTTTTGTGAGGTTTTCAATGGCGGATTTCATTACGTCGTTTTGTAGGCTGTGGTTTTGAGGATAATGATAGCGCTCTATTTTTTATACTGAGAATCGTGCTGTTTGTCTATGAAAATACAAAAAAGGAGGGCAAAGCGCCCTCCTTTTTTGTAGATATGGACCGTTCCGGCTGGTTAGCTGCGGATAAAGCAGAAGCATCAGTACGTTATATATCGTAATACAGGGCGAATTCCCAGGGGTGCGGCCTGAGGTCCAGCGCGATGACTTCGTTTTCCATTTTGTAGGTTATCCAGGTTTCAATGACGTCTTTGGTGAATACATCACCTTTCAGCAGAAAGTCATGATCCTTTTCAAGAGCATTCAGTGCATCGCGAAGCGTGCCCGGCGTTTGCGGCACTTTTGCAAGTTCCTCAGGCGGCAGGTCGTATATATCCTTGTCGAGCGGCTCGCCCGGATCGATTTTATTAATGATGCCGTCCATGGCTGCCAGCAGGATTCCCGAAAAGGACAGATATGGGTTGCAGCTCGGGTCCGGGCAGCGGAACTCGATACGCTTTGCTTTCGGTGATGTGGAATACATCGGTATACGGATGCTGGCGCTCCTGTTGCGGCTCGAGTACGCGAGATTGACCGGGGCTTCAAAACCGGGCACCAGCCGCTTGTAGCTGTTCGTGGTCGGATTAGTAAGCGCAAGAAGCGCAGGCGCGTGGGCAAGAATGCCGCCGATTGCATACATTGCTTCCTGCGACAGGCCGGCGTACCCGTCTCCGGCGAAAATGTTTTTATCGCCTTTCCATATAGAAAGATGGGTGTGCATGCCGGTGCCGTTGTCATTGAACAGGGGCTTTGGCATAAACGTTACGGTTTTGTTATGCTTTCTGGCAATGTTTTTTACGATATACTTATATTTAAGAACGTTGTCCGCCATCTCGACCAGAGGCCCGAATCGCATATCTATTTCAGCCTGTCCGCCGGTTGCAACTTCATGGTGCTGCGCTTCGATGGGAACCCCGATTTTTTCAAGGGTAAGCATCATTTCGCTTCGAATATCCTGCTGACTGTCGGTCGGCGGAACGGGGAAATACCCCTCTTTATAGCGCGGTTTATAACCGAGATTCGGGCTTTCGATTCTGCCGGTGTTCCAGCGCCCCTCCACTGAGTCTATGTGATAATATCCCTCGTGCTGATTCTGGTCGAAGCGAATGTCATCAAAAATAAAAAACTCCGCTTCCGGTCCGAAATATGCGATATCTCCGATCCCGGAATTTTTCAGATAATTAACCGCTTTACGGGCTATATTTCGGGGATCCCGTGTATAATCCTCCCCTGTCACCGGATCACCGATATTGCAGATTATAATAAGGGTTTTGTGGGCCAGAAATGGGTCGACAAATGCTGTTTCCGGAACAGGCTTTACCAGCATGTCAGATTCGTTTATAGCCTGCCATCCCCGTATGCTTGAACCATCGAAGCCGAGACCTTTTTCGAAAATATCCTCATCAATCTCTTTTGCCGGGATCGAGAAATGCTGCCACAAACCCGGAAAATCCATAAAGCGGAAGTCAACGACTTCGATCGCATCCTGTTTGATCAGGGCAATAATATCCTTTACTGTCATGTTCCCGTCCATTGAGGGCCTCCTATTGTTTTTGGAGTGTTATCGATTTCGGTATCGGGATGCTGTAATTATATACATACATGCCTGATTACCGGTTATTTTGTGTGCGTATCACCAATGTTGTCAAAGCCGGCATCTTATGCCCAGTAAGTGCCGCTGTACTGCATGAGGGTCACTGCTAATTGTATGCCAGGTTGTCGTAATGTTATAATTGTTTGAAATAACATGTATTTATAATCAGTGCACGGAATCTTTATATTACATAAATGTAATTATATTATCAAAGGTAACAATATTGTAATAAAACCCTGAAAGCCTGCATAAGCGTTTAATAGCAGTATCGGCATATCATATTACCGGTAGTTTGCAGGTTCAATGCCGAGCTTTTGTATCCTGTAATGCAGAATCCTCTGAGTGGTTTGAAGGTGACGTGATGCTGCAGACACATTGCCCCTGAATTTTTTAAGCACATCGACAATGATTTCCCGCTCATAGGCGTTTACCAGTGTGGACAGGCTTGCCCCCTCGCTGGGTAAAAGCGGCGTGTTCGTTACTTCTGAGGTCTGCAGCGACGGGGGAAGGTGATATCCGTGAATAACATCATCAGTGCTGGTGAGGACAGCGCGCTCAATGCAGTTTTCAAGCTCGCGCACATTGCCCGGCCAGTGATAGGACATCATCATGTTGATAGCCGTAGAGGAGATCCGCTTGATATTTTTGTTATATGTTTCGTTATATTTTTGTAGAAAGTGATCGGCCAGCAGTATAATGTCCGACCTGCGCTCACGAAGGGGCGGCAGGTGTATCGGGAAGACGTTCAGGCGGTAAAACAACTCCTCTCGAAAGGTCCCGTTCGCAATGGCTTTTTCAAGATCGATGCTTGTGGCGGCGATGACACGTATATTGACCGTTATGGTTTCAGTCCCGCCGATGCGCTCAAATGTGTGCTCCTGAAGCACACGAAGCAGGCGGACCTGCACAGCGGGCGAAACATCACCGATTTCATCAAGAAAAATTGTTCCTCCGTTTGCTCGCTCAAAGCGACCTTTGCGCTGCTGATGCGCGCTCGAAAACGCTCCTTTTTCATGCCCGAACAGCTCGCTTTCGATGAGGCTTTCAGGCAGCGCAGCACAATTCACCGCAACAAAGGGATTGTTTTTCCGAGAGCTGGAATAGTGCAGGGCGCGGGCGACGATTTCCTTTCCGGTGCCGGACTCACCCCTGATAAGCACGGTGGCCTTGCTGTCAGCAACCTGGGCGATTTGCATATACACGTTCTGAATGGCGCTGCACCGGCCGACAAGGTTGTGCGGCTGATATATTTCACCGAGCTGCTGGCGAAGCTGTTTGTTTTCCGCCATCAGGGTTTCGCGCTCCTCTATCTGCTCCCGGATGTACGCAACCGCTTCAGCCAGCACCTCGGAAACGAGCTTTAAAAAGGTAAGATCAGCATCGAGAACTTCCTGATCGCTTGTCGGTCGATCTATGCTGATAGTGCCAATGACTTCCCGTCGGTGGATTACCGGTACGCACAGGAATGCAGTCGGCACATCACCTTTGCGAGAGCGCGTTTTGTTTAAAAAATCCGGATCGGTATTGATATCCGGTATGCACTCCGAGCGGCCTGTTTGCGCTACTCTGCCGATAATACCCTCGCCGATGCGATAATACCCGCGCTTGCGCTCATCAGAGGTGAGGCCTTTGGCTGCTTCGATTACAAACATGTCCGTATCCGGCTCGCGCAGAGTCAGTATGCCTCGGGACATGCCCATTTCGTTTTCAAGGATTTCAAGCACATCCTCAAGAAGGCTTGATACATTGTTTTGATGCAGCATGGCCTGTGAAATTTTGTACAGAATGTCAAGCTGTGCCCGTGCACGGCTGTTAATGGTATCCTGCGTTTTTTGTACTGTTTCGCTCACGGCGGTATCCTGCTGTTCGTGTGACGTTTGAAATTAATACAAATTTGTTTATCACAATACCGTATTATAACAAAATTGTCATCAATAGAAGCTTCATTTTTTTTGTTTTTTGAGACATTTGTCTGCAGAGCGGCAGAAGTGTTGTAATTATCTGATAAAACATTGTTTTTTTAAATAGCACCGGAAGACACAGTAAAATGTATGGCGGTTTGATATTGGCATTTTTTTTGATATAAGTTTAATTTTACTATACTGACGCCATACCGGATTTCTTTTGTAAAAGAACCCCCTCAGCGTTCATTTGTTGTTTGAAATAAGTGCTGATTGTATTTATAATGTGTCACCTCAAAACTGATCACTATAGTATATCTACGGGCACCTATGGAAGTCTGCACTGAAAGGATAAAAGAAAGCTGCGGCCTGTTCGGCGCTTACGGCATCAAAAATGCCGCGCCGATCATTTATCAGGGGCTGTTTGCGCTGCAGCACCGCGGCCAGGAAGGTGCGGGCATGGTCGTGAGCGACGGGGCTAAAATACGTTCCGCAAAAGGGTACGGCCTGGTAGGTGATGTTTTTGCTAAACAGTCGACTGACAGGCTGCATGGAGCTATCGGTATCGGGCATGTCCGCTATTCAACGACCGGTGCCACACGCATTCAGAATGTGCAGCCGCTTGTTGCCGAGTGCGCAGATGGTATATGGGCCATAGCACACAACGGAAATCTTTGTAACGCGAAAAAGATCCGCAGCATGTATCAGGAGTCCGGGGCTATTTTTCAGACAAGCACAGACAGCGAAGTGCTGATACATCTTCTTGCAGACCCGATGTTTCGAATGAGGCCCCGTCGTGTTGAGCGGGCGCTGGGTGAGCTGCAGGGTGCGTTTTCGTTTCTGCTGATGACAAAAGACAGCATCATGGCGGCGCGCGACCCGTACGGGTTTCGCCCCCTTTCAATTGGGACTCTTGACGGAGGGTATGTTGTCGCAAGTGAAACATGCGCGCTTTCCTTAACAGGAGCACAATTTCTTCGGGATGTCGAGCCCGGGGAGCTGGTGACTATTAATGCCGCGGGGATGCACAGCAGCACCTTTTCTGAGCCGCAGCCCCGGCGCGCTCAGTGCATATTCGAATATATTTATTTCGCCCACCCTGACAGCAGGCTTTTCGGAAACAATGTGCATGGGGTGCGGTTTAACTACGGCAGAAGGCTTGCCCGGGAATACCCTGCAGAGGCAGATGTTGTGATCGCCATTCCCGACAGCGGAAATTCTGCAGCGCTGGGCTATTCACGGGAAAGCGGAATCTCCTTTGATTTCGGGTTTATCAGGAACCATTATGTCGGGCGTACGTTCATAATGCCTGAAAACGACGAGCGAAAGCAGTCGGTTGATTTAAAGCTTGCTGTGCTGCCCGAAGTGGTGCGGGGCAAGCGGGTCATCGCAGTTGATGATTCTCTTGTCCGCGGCAATACCTCATCGAAGCGAATTTCCTACCTTCGCGACGCCGGTGCACGCGAAGTCCACCTTCGTATTTCATGCCCCCCGATCAGGCACCCCTGCTTTTACGGTATTGACTTCCCGACCAGAACAGAGCTGATTGCGGGCTCTCATTCTATAGAAGACATCCGCCGGCAGCTTGATGCGGATTCTCTGGGCTATCTGAGCATTGAGGGTCTTTTATCCCCGTTTGAAAAAAAAGACCACTTCTGTACAGCCTGTTTTAGCGGGGATTACCCGATCAGGGTCACAGAAGCGCTTAATAAAGAGATTCTTGAATCATGTGAGCACCTGGATCATAACCTTACGTGACAGGAAATGTGTTGATTTATGCCAAAGCGCACGGACATCAAAAAAATTATGCTTATCGGTTCAGGGCCGATTGTAATCGGCCAGGCCTGTGAGTTTGATTACTCAGGGGTGCAGGCGTGCAAAGCGCTTCGTGAGGAGAGCTATGAAGTGGTGCTGGTGAACAGCAATCCCGCAACGATTATGACCGATCCTGAATTCGCCGACCGCACCTATGTTGAGCCGCTCCATTTTGATACGCTGGTGGAGATTATACGGCGTGAGCGCCCGGACGCGCTGCTTCCAACGCTCGGCGGACAAACTGCGCTGAATCTGGCAATGCAGCTGTATAACGAAAAGGTGCTTGAACGCTATGCGGTTGAAATGATCGGCGCGCGTCCGCACGTTATTGAGAAAGCAGAGGACAGGGATCTGTTCAAAAACGCGATGATGTCGATCGGCCTCGAGGTGCCGCAGAGCGAATCGGCGTTTTCCATTGCAGACGCCCGGAGGATACGGGATACAATCGATACCTATCCGCTTATTATACGGCCCGGATTCACGCTTGGGGGGACCGGCGGCGGAATTGCCCATAATGACATGGAGTTTGAGGAAATCGCTGCCCGCGGACTTTTTTACAGCCCGACGTCAGAAATACTTATCGAGGAATCAGTGCTTGGGTGGAAAGAGTTTGAGATGGAGGTTATGCGCGACAAGAAAGATAACTGCGTTATCGTGTGCTCCATAGAAAATCTGGATCCGATGGGAGTGCATACCGGCGACAGCATTACCGTCGCCCCTGCCCAAACCCTCACCGACCGCGAATACCAGATTATGCGCGACAAGGCCATAGCGGTAATGCGGGAAATCGGCGTTGAAACCGGCGGATCAAATGTTCAGTTTGCCGTGAATCCGGAGGACGGCAGGCTGGTGATTATAGAAATGAACCCCAGGGTTTCGCGATCAAGCGCTCTGGCGTCCAAGGCAACAGGATTTCCTATTGCTAAAATTGCCGCAAAGCTTGCTGTCGGCTATATGCTTGATGAAATAGTAAATGACATTACAAAGGAAACACCGGCATGCTTTGAGCCGACAATCGATTATGTTGTGACAAAAGTGCCGCGCTTTGCATTTGAAAAATTCACCGCCGCCGATGACACGCTTGGAACGCAGATGAAGTCAGTCGGGGAAGCCATGGGGATCGGCAAGACCTTTAAGCAGTCATTTCAGAAGGCCATACGATCCCTGGAAATGGGCCGGTACGGGTTCGGCGCTGACGGAAAAAAAGAATCATTTTCATCAATAGGCGATGAGGCGCTTACAGAAAAGCTCAAAACGCCGAACGCCAGCCGCATATTTATGATCCGCCAGGCATTCAAGCGCAGCTGGAACATTGAGCGAGTGCATGAGCTTACCGGTATTGATCCCTGGTTTCTGAGCCACCTTGAAGAGCTGTGCTTCTTTGAGGTGGAAATCAGCGCTGCGGGCTCCATTGATGCGTTATGCCGCGACAGGGATTTTCTGTATCAGATAAAAGAAATGGGGTATTCTGATCGACAGATTGCAGCGCTGCTGCATACAGATGAGGGTACTGTGCGGAATCTACGCCAGCAGGCCGATGTTCGCCCGGTGTACGGGCTTGTTGATACATGTGCAGCAGAATTCAGGGCATACACGCCGTACCTTTATTCCACATACGGAGATATTGATGAGGATATCCCCGGTGACAAGAAAAAAATAATGATTATCGGCAGCGGTCCGAACAGAATCGGCCAGGGAATAGAATTCGACTATTGCTGCGTGCAGGCATCGTTTGCGCTCAGAGATGCAGGATTTGAAACCATAATGGTGAACTGTAACCCGGAAACGGTCAGCACTGATTATGATACCAGCGATAAGCTTTATTTCGAGCCGCTTACTCTTGAGGATATACTCAACATAAATCAGCGCGAGAACTGCTGGGGTGCTATTGTACAGTTTGGCGGACAGACGCCGCTTAACCTTGCAGATGATCTTGAAAAAAACGGTGTGCACATTATCGGGACCAAGCCGAAAGATATCGAGGCCGCAGAGGACAGGGATTTTTTTCAAAAAATGGTCACAAAGCTCGGCATCAGGCAGCCGGAAAACGGGATAGCGTCAAGCATCGAGGAGGCCGAGGATATCGCCGCAAAAATAGGCTATCCGGTTCTGCTTCGCCCGTCATTTGTTCTCGGCGGACGCTCGATGGCTATTGTGTATGAGCAGAGCCGGCTGAGAAAATATATGGAGGAAGCGGTTGAGGTTTCAGAAAAGCGGCCGGTGCTTATCGACAAGTATCTGGAAGATGCA
Organism: uncultured Thermodesulfobacteriota bacterium; assembly: GCA_964621615.1. GTDB lineage: Bacteria > Desulfobacterota > WTBG01 > CAIYCZ01 > CAIRTM01 > CAZUMW01. Next base: position 44,085 of record CAZUMW010000004.1, on the reverse strand, counting down.
CTTGAGGTGGATGTTGACTCTGTTTCGGATGGTCAGATAACGGTTATCGGTGCCATTATGGAGCACGTTGAGCTTGCAGGCGTCCATTCCGGCGACAGCGCGTGCGTGATACCCGCCCGCAATATCACCGACGAAACCAAAGCAGTGATTCGCGAGTATACCGTTAAAATGGCGCGCGAGCTCAATGTGTGCGGACTTATGAATGTTCAATACGCCATTAAAAACGGAGAGGTTTACGTGCTTGAAGTAAACCCCAGAGCATCCCGCACCGTGCCGTTTGTCAGCAAAGCGATCGGCGTACCTCTTGCAAAACTCGCGGCGCTGGTTATGGCAGGGCACACGCTGGATGAGCTCGGCTTTACAGAGGAGGTACACCCCCGCTGGTATGCTGTTAAGGAAGCGGTGTTCCCTTTTGTGAAGTTTCCCGGCATAGACGTTGTGCTGACGCCTGAGATGAAGTCAACCGGTGAGGTCATGGGTATAGACGTTTCCTACGGGATGTCTTTTTTTAAAAGCCAGATATCAGCAGGCAATGCCCTCCCGTACGCAGGCAATGTGTTTCTCAGCGTACGCGACAGCGACAAGCCACATGTGATCGAATCGGCGCAGAAGCTTGCGGATCTCGGGTTTACCATATATTCCACGCAGGGCACAAGTACAGTCCTCAGGGATCACGGGGTTCAAACACATGCGATGTTTCGGGTGTCTGAAGGGCGGCCGAATGTTATAGACATGATTGAGGAAAAAAACGTTCAGTGGATTATCAACACACCGTCACAGGGTGCGACTCCAAAGCGCGACGAAACGCAGATACGAGCTCATGCAGTGCTGCGCGGCATCCCCATAACGACAACCCTGGATGGCCTGCGTGCAGCTATTCAGGGGCTCGAGACTCTGAAAGCAGTAAAGCAAATGGATGTATGCAGCCTGCAGGAGTATCATCGCCACTCTCCCTATGTCAGTGTTAAGCTGAAGGAAAACTGAAAGGCTGATTGCCATGCCCGCGCAAGATAACATAAAAAAGAGATGGATGTGGGATAAGAAAAGAACAAAGCGGTGCTTTCTTGCGCTGGAGGACGGGACCGTATTTCGAGGCTATTGTGCCGGGGCTCAAAAAGACAGCATCGGTGAAGTTGTTTTTAATACCGGTATGACCGGATATCAGGAAATACTGACCGACCCGTCATACAGCGGCCAGATAGTCGTCATGACGTACCCTGAAATCGGCAATTACGGTATTAATGCGGCAGATGCAGAATCGCGCGCATGTTTTGTTAACGGTTTTATTGTTAATCAGATGAATTCGCCAAGCAACTGGCGATGCGAGCAGCCGCTGGAGGACTACTTAATAAAAAACAATATAACCGCGCTTGCAGGTATCGATACCCGCGCTTTGACAAGTAAGCTGCGCGATCAGGGCACGCTTAAGGGATATCTGTCTATGGAGGGGTCTGTCAGTGAGGATCAGGCTGTTGCCGAGGCTCGGCGGTGGCATGGCCTTGACGGCCAGGATTATGCACGCAGGGTATCCTGTGAAAGGCAGTATGCGTTTGAGGATGAAACAGTAATGAGCACGCTCTGGGGAATGGAAGAGAAGCTGCCTCCACCAGATATGCATGTTGTCGTTTATGATTTCGGCATTAAGTGGAATATAGTGCGGATGATGCGGATGAGCGGCATACGGTCAACTGTTGTGCCCGCACAGACACCCGCACAGGACGTGCTTGCCATGAAGTGTGATGGTGTCTTTTTTTCAAACGGGCCTGCAGATCCTGCAGCTGTTGTCTACGCTATTGATAATGCCCGGGCACTCATGGGAAGGATTCCGCTTATGGGGATCTGCCTGGGGCATCAGATCCTGTCGCTTGCAGCGGGAGCGAAAACCTACCGGCTGAAGTTCGGGCATCACGGATGCAATCACCCGGTTAAGGATCTTACAACCGGCATTGTGGAGATAACATCACAGAACCACAATTTTGCCGTTGACGAGGCAGGGATCGGTTCTTTGCCATTAGAGATAACGCACATAAATCTCAATGACAGGACGGTGGAAGGTGTCAGGCACCGCTCTGAGCCGATGCTTTCCCTGCAGTATCATCCGGAGGCCTCTCCCGGCCCGCATGATTCAGCGTACCTGTTTCAGCGCTTTAAAGACCTTATTATGAATAAGCTCTGATAAAAGCCTCCCGTGACCGGTCGTAGGTGCGCTCAATGTCAGGAGGGAAAAAACAGCCGGGAATTTCCCCGCGGCCCCGGTGATACTGAACGCATTCGCAGCATTTGCCCTTTTTTGAGCAGGAATAGGTGCACGTGCAGTTTTGTTTGTTTTTTTCAATATCACACTGCATATACATGCCTCCCTTTCAGCAATTACGGGTAAACGGGAAGATGGTCAAGTGCCGTATTCTCCGGCAGCCCCAGCATAATATTCATGTTCTGTACCGCCTGTCCTGAGGCGCCCTTTACCAGATTGTCGATTGCACTTACAAGTACCAGTTTTTTATCCCTGAGGCTGAACCCGATATCGCAGTAATTTGTTCCTGTAACCCAGCCTGTGTGCGGCAGCGTTCCCGGCTGGTGAAGCCGGATGAACGGCTCCCCGGCATAGTATTTATTCAGCAGAGAATATATATCGTCTGCGGGCAGCTTTTTTTTGAGCGTCACATATATTGTGCTGAGCATGCCTCTGTTCATGGGCACAAGGTGCGGTGAAAACGTTATCGAAACAGGCACTTGGGCAATTGATTCAAGCTGCTCTTCTATTTCGGGCTGGTGGCGATGCCCGTGAATGCTGTAGGCGCGGAAGCTTTCACCGACCTCACAGAACAGCGATGAGGTTTTAAGCCCGCGGCCGGCACCGGAAACCCCTGATTTTGAATCTGCAATAATGGAGCTTCGGCTGATCAAGTCTTCGCGGAGAAAAGGCATGAGCGGCAGTATAATGCTTGTAGGATAACAGCCGGGGTTTGCTATAAATTGTGCGCGTTCAATGTCCGGACGGTTTATTTCACACAAGCCGTAGACCGCTTCGGCAAGCAGATCCGGAGCGGCATGCTTCTGATACCAGGACTCATAGTTTTTTTTCTTTATAAATCTGAAATCTGCGCTGAGATCAATGATTTTTTTGCCGGCACGGTAAAAAAAGGGGGCATGCCGCATCGACTCGCAATGCGGAAGCGCAAGAAACAGTACATCCGCCTTGTCAGCTATTGTTTCAGAATCCAGTTTGTCGAGCCTGCATGAAATATGGCCGGATAATTGCGGGAAAATTTCACTGTACTGCTTACCGGCATACCGCTCGGAGGTGAGTGCGGCTATGTCCACTTCAGGGTGGCGGGAAAGGATGCGGACAAGCTCAAGGCCTGTATATCCGGTGGCACCGGCTATTGCAACGTTCATATGCACCGTACGCAGGCTCAGCCTTCAACAGGTTTTTCGGGGGTTAAAAAAAAGGAAGGAGTGAATCCTTCCTTTTTTCTTGTGTTATTCTGCGTCTTATCGCTTAGAGTACTGATAGCTTTTACGTGCTCCCTTAAGCCCGTATTTCTTGCGTTCCTTGACGCGGGAATCTCTGGTAAGCAACTTTGCTTTTTTCAGAATGGATGTGTAGTCGGTGTTGTACTGGGTCAGCATCCGGGCGATACCGTGTCTGATTGCCTCTGCCTGGCCGGTTAATCCGCCGCCGTGTACATTGGCGCATATATCGTATTTCTCATCAAAATTCAATATGTCGAGGGGCTGTCGGATGATAACTTTTTTAATATCAAGGCCGCCGAAGTAGTCATCGATTGATCTGTTATTTATGGTGATTTTCCCTTCGCCCGGCTGCATCCAGACCCGTGCAACCGAACATTTTCTTCTTCCTGTAGCAAAGTATTTTTTCCCATCCATAATTGATTTATACACCCTTCAGTTCAAGGTTTTTAGGTTGCTGAGCCTGGTGGGGATGGTCAGACCCGGTATAGATTTTAAGCTTTTTCAGCATCTTCCGCCCAAGTTTGTTTTTGGGCAGCATGCCTTTGACAGCATGCCGAAGAACGCGCGTCGGATGTTTGCTGAGCACTGTTTCAGCGTTGCTGGAGCGGATTCCGCCGGGATATCCGGTGTAATGATAATAATTTTTCCGTGTAAGCTTGTTTCCGGTCAGTTTGATTTTTTCAGCATTGACAACAACAACAAAATCGCCGGTGTCAACATGCGGCGTATAGGTCGGTTTGTGCTTTCCCCTGAGCCGCAGCGCTATCTGGGTGGCAATTCGTCCAAGCGTTTTATCCTCGGCATCAATTACATGCCACTCCTTGCGAATTTCGCTTTCTTTTGCGCAATATGATTTCATAATATCCCTCACAAACGAAAAATTAAGTCTTCTAACTTAATCAATATTAAAAAATTTGTCAAGTTAAAATGTATCAATCCGGAAAAAATTTTGGCTGTTATCCGGCGCTTACAGCGGTCTGCTAAGCATTTAAATGTATGGGCTGACCGGCAGGCAGTAAGGGGGTGCGATGCAAAGAGTCAGTTCTGTGTTTTGTACTGTCGATGCTGATAATACCCCATTTTAAAGGAAGTATACGGGTCAAGAGATGCCTCCTTGAGCTCTTCATAGTCGCCCAGGCGAAGCGATGTGTTGTTTACTGTCTTATAGAGCTTAACATAAACGCTGTAGGGTATATAGGATAGCGGGTTTGCAGCGAAATCAAAAATGCGGCCGCAGGCATCACGGGCGCTGGATGGCCCTAGAAACGGTAGCACAAGATAAAATCCGTGTCCCAGTCCATACACTCCCAGCGTTTGGCCCATATCCTCATCCTGCTCTGAAAGATCGAACATTTGTTTAGCCGGGTCAAACAGACCGGCGACGCCGATTGTTGAATTTATGACAAACCGTGAAATTTCAGTGCCGGCTCGGTTCCATTTGTTTTGGAGGATACAGTTGCAGAATCTGATCGGCATGCCGATATTTGAAAACGCTTTTTTTATGGATGTGCGTGCCGGTTCAGGCAGGGCAAAGGTATATCCGCGGGCAATCGGCTTCAGCAGATAAAAATACAGTTTGTCATTTACGGTAAACATGAATCTGTTGTATGCGGAAATCGGGTCGGCCATATGGGCGCTTATTGATTGAGCGCCGTTGTCTTTTGAAGCAAAAGGGTCATAGAATTCAGTAGCTCCTGATGCCTGAGTGCCGGTATTGTTGTCAGGGGCATCTATAACGGGCTGTTCTGCTGCAAAGCACAGGGACGCGGTACAAAAAACAAAAAAAATTATACTGTAATGAACAAAAGCGGCCATGGTGCGATGTAATGTTTTTTGCATGGTCCTGTCCTTACTGTGATAGGGCGGGTCTGTGTTGTATAATAATTATTCGGCTGCTTTTTTCAGCACGTATAAAAAGGATACGTAAAGCACCGCAGTATAAATGCACAATACCGGATAATATTCTGTAAAAAGGAAATAGCAGGGTAATGAGCTTTAACAAAAATATTTATTTAAGATTTTAATCTGTATTGCGATATAATATCTAATACAGATGTGACAAAACCATAACAAAGTATTGTTCTAAAGTCAATCTGGCAAAAACCAACTGTGAAAACTGTATCGAGGGTTGATTCGTGAGCGAAGAACGAAGAACGAGCCCCAGAGTTCATACTAACATTCAGGTGATGTTCAAAGAAACCGGCGCTTTTATAAAGTCGTATATGATAAATGTAAGCAATGGCGGTATATTTATCAAGACTGATAAGCCGCTGCCGCTCAACACGACTGTGATGGTGAAAATGAACCTGCCGGGCGACAGCGAGACAATGGATATACAGGCCCGGGTGGTGTGGCGAAATCCTTCGGGAGCAAATAATATGTTTCCTCATGGAATGGGAATACAGTTTGTGACGATGGATGATGCACATCGAGCGAAGATAAATGATTTTGTTTCGAAACACAAAAGTGAAATAAGTAAAAAATCCATTATGTAGTATGACGGGCTGTGCGGCTGTGAGGGCAGCGTTTTGAAGAATATTATTTTCAGACAATACTGAGGCGGGGGCACGAAAAGCATGTATGCAGTTATTATGGCAGGCGGCAAGGGAACACGATTCTGGCCGCGCAGCAGAGCGGAAACGCCGAAGCAGCTTTTGAATATAACCGGTGATAAAACAATGCTGCAGGAAACAGCGGATCGGATCGCGAGGGTCGTTTCTCCGGATAAGATACTAATTGTTACCAATACTGTCCAGCGGGATACGATTATGCAGCAGATGCCTGAAATGGATCCGGATAATATAATTGCCGAGCCTGTTGGGAAAAATACTGCACCCTGTATCTGTCTGGCAGCCTTATGTATACAAAGCCGGACTGCGGATGAAACCATGGCGGTGCTGCCGGCAGATCACTACATAGGTGACCCGTCAGCATTTTGTGAAACACTGAAACAGGCTGAACAGGCAGCACTCAGAACAAACGGGCTCATAACCATTGGCATTACCCCCAGAGGCCCTGAGACGGGGTATGGATATATTCAGCATGGTACCGAGCCGGTTTTTGATAACATGCCGCTGTATGCAGTAAAAAAGTTTCATGAAAAACCCGATGAAAAAAAAGCACGAGAATATGTTGCCTCTGATAATTTTCTGTGGAACAGCGGGATGTTTGTCTGGAGGGCATCTGCGATTCTGGATGAAATGAAAACGCATATCCCGCATGTATATGAAAACGTTGCGTCAGCCTGCCTGACCGATCACGATACCAACCTGAACGAACGGATAGCAGATGCCTATAGCACCATAGATGCCGTATCTGTGGATTATGGTGTTATGGAAAAATCAGAGCATGTATTTACCATGATCGGAGATTTTGAGTGGAACGATATTGGCAGCTGGGCCGCGCTGTATGATCTGTTGCCGAAGGACGGGTGCGCAAATGTTATAACCGGTGAAGCAGTAACTGTGGATACTGCGGAGTCCTTCATTTATTCGCCGAAGCGATTGACTGCTGTGCTTGGTGTACATGATGTGATAATAATTGATACAGAGGATGCTCTGCTTGTATGTGATAAAAAAAGATGTCAGGATATACGCGCAATAGTGTCAGCGCTTGAACAGAAAAAGATGGAACGGTTGTTATGATTTTTAAGAATTGTTATGATTTTGCTACGCCGTTGTTTGCAAAAAAAAGATATATTTACCGAAACATATGGCAACTCTAAGGAAACGATAACAATACATAAAACCTGATAAGAAATATTTTTTATTTTCAATAATCTTGACTTTTGATGTATATACGTTATAATCAAAAACAGAAAGAACGTGTTGTGCCGATAATTAAACCATCAAGCGTTGCATACAATATATGAAAGGAAAGGAGTTGAATAGTATGACCAAAGAAAAGAAAAATGAAAGCATTATCATGACAGTCGACGAAGTGGCGGAATATTTGAAATTGTCTAAAATTACGGTCTATAAGCTGACCCAAAAGGGCGAGATTCCCGGCTTCCGCATCGGCAGTTCATGGCGCTACAACCGTGAAAAAATCGATGAAATTGCACGTGTCGGCACAAGGCAGATAGCCTAAAGAAGGACACTGGGTTAGATTACAGATCTTTTTCACGCAGTCGATTTCATACCACAAAGACCTCCGACTGGATAACAGCGGAGGTCTTTGTGTATTCCGGTGACAAAATTGTATTGAAAATTCTTTAGAATTAGGATATTCTGATTCGATAATTCGTCATTATTAAAACTTTCTTGTTCCATTACAGGAGGAAAAATGGGGAAAATAAGCCGTCAGCAGTCATCAAAACGCAAAAGAAAAAAAAGAAAAGTTAAACGCATTGGAAGAGGTAAAAGAAGGTAGAAAAAGGTGACAGCGCATGCTGAAAAGAAAAAGATTCTTCTTCATGCCTGCTGTGCTTCCTGTGCTTCATATGCTGTGAAAGCACTATCCCGTAACTATATACCGTATCTTTTTTTTTATAATCCCAATATATACCCGAAGGCTGAATATCTCAAGCGTTTAGAGGATACTGAAAAACTATGCTTCTTGACGCAGAATCCGCTGTATGTTTCACAGTTTGAGATTAAGCTGTGGTATGAAAAAATACGTGGATTTGAACATGAGGCCGAGGGCGGACGTAGATGCAGCCGCTGTTTTGAGCTTCGCCTGGGAAAGGCGGCAGCTGTGGCTGCACAGGAATCTATTCCTCTTTTTGCAACGACCCTGACTGTCAGTCCGCATAAAAATGCTCGACACATTAATGATATCGGCTATGAAGCTGCACAAAAGACAGGAACGCGGTATCTGGAAAGCAATTTCAAGAAAAATAACGGATTTAAAGAAAGCTGTTTGCTAAGCAGAGCATACGGCTTCAGCCGTCAGAATTATTGCGGCTGTCAATACAGCTTACGCTAAAAAGGAGATAGCGTGTTGCATGAAACCCGCATTTGAGTTTGTTGATATTATTCCGCGAAAAGAAAAACCGCGCAGTGCCGGTCTGACGATGGTACTTGACAAGGGCCTGAGCGTGGCTTCAGCAGCTGATCTGATTCAGTCAGCATTATATATCGACATTGTCAAGCTGGGGTGGGCAACCGCTCGCTTGATGGCAGAGGATGCAGTTAGGGAGAAAATACAGATCTATAACAGAAGCGGCATTATGGCCGGAAACGGCGGAACCCTTATCGAAATTGTTTATAAGCAGCAGAAGTTGCCTGCCTTTTTTTCATACTGCCGGGAAATAGGCATTGAGCTCATTGAGGTATCAAACGGCGTTTTTGATATATCCCATACCGAAAAGGCGGATATTATCAGACAGGCACAGGAATCAGGATTTTACGTTATTTCTGAAGTCGGCAAGAAAGATGTCGAAGCGGATAAACAAATGACACTGCGGGACCGCATCGAGGAGGCACGAAGCGATATTGAGGCAGGCGCTCATTACGTTATCATCGAAGCCCGTGAGGGCGGAAAGAATATCGGGGTGTATGACGAAAAGGGCTGTTTGCGAAAAGAAATGGCTCGTGCGCTTGTTGAAAGCATCGGATTGAATCAGATTATGTTTGAGGCACCCGAGAAAAGCCAGCAGCGTGATTTAATACTCCTTTTCGGCCCCGATGTCAATCTTGGAAACGTCAGGCCGGAGGATGTCATACCGCTTGAAACACTGCGACGGGGCATACGGGGTGACACGTGCGGCAAGCTGTAGAATTATAGCAGGCACCGGGATTGACCCGCCGCTGTCCGTATCAGAGACAGTGGTCGCCATTGATAACCTGCGGGCATCGGCAACAATTATAGCGGCGCTTGCGGTCGGGGTCGAGACGATAATACCTGTTGCTTCAGATGATCGTGCCTTTGAGCTTAAAAGTGATACTGTGGTTACTGCAGGCGAGAAAAACGGTATAAAACGAAGGGGCTATGACCTCGGCAACTCTCCTGTTGAGATTATTAAGCGATATACCAACGCCCCATTTACCACCCTGGTGCTCCGGACAACCAACCTTACTGAGTTTCTCCTGAAAATTAAGCAGGCATATATCTGCTCAAGCCTGAATATTTCGGCCACAGCATCATTTTTGCATCATAAAAATCTGTGCATATGTGCAGTCGGAGGATCACGCGGTGTTTCAGAAGATCTTGGCGTTGCCCTGTGCCTGTCGTCTCTTATTGCGGGTATTGAAATTTCTCCGGGCGTTTCTGCACAATTCACCAGGGAGTCCCGGGCTGCACGCCATCTTACTGAGATCGGATATGGCGGCGATGTCGAATTCATATCCCATGTTGATTTGTACAGCTGTATTCCCTATTATGACGGTATCAGGATAACGGATTGTAAAAAATGGTGATGCGGTTGCCGCTGCGGCTGCAGGAATTATCCCGGCACATATAATCAGGCTACAACTCCATGATAGACCGAAAACTTGTTGACAGTATTTATAATGCCGGAGTCGATACCGTTTTAAGCGTACCGTGCAATATGCTTGCTGGCATACTGCAGGAAATCGATGCGCGCCCGTTTGTGCATGTGCCGGTATGCAGGGAAGAGGAGGGCATCGGCATAGCAGCAGGGGCAGCCCTGGCAGGAAAGCACCCCATGATACTTATGCAGAACTCAGGGCTGGGAAATTCAATAAATGCGATTATGTCACTGACACATTACTACCGGCTCCCGCTTTTTATGCTTATGAGCCATAGGGGCGGTCCAGGGGAGCCAATTGCTGCCCAGGTTCCCATGGGGCATGCCGTGATTCCGCTTCTTGATGCGCTGTCGATCGAAACAATGGTCGTTAGCCGGCCTGAGATGATCAATGATCTGGAACAGTTTATAAAGGGAGCCTATGAACCAAGCCGGATCAGAGCTGCTCTTTTGCCGCGGGAGCTGTGGCATGAAGCGGCTTGATATTATACGGGAGGTTACCCGTCGCAGCGGTGTCATAATTTCTAATATCGGATTTCCGTCCCGGGAGCTTTACAGCATTCAGGACCGGGAAGAGTATTTTTATATGCTCGGCTCAATGGGTATGGCAAGCTCGATCGGATTGGGCATAGCGATCAGCAGCACAGAGCAGGTATATGTCATAGACGGTGACGGATCATTGTTGATGAATTTCGGCAGTCTGGTTACCATTGCAAACCAGGCGCCTGACAATCTGTGCATAATCATTGTCGACAACCACGCATACGGCAGCACAGGAAATCAGCCGACATACACAGCGGCAAAAACCGATCTGGCCGGCATGGCAGCTGCTGCAGGTTGTGAACATGTAAAAAAAGTCAGAAGTATCGGAGCGTTATCATCGGCACTTGAGGCATGTTGCGGCCTTTGTTCGGTTATTGTCGCCGAGGCTGAGCCGGGGAATGAGCGTTCGGGTGTGATTCCGCACGATGCTGATTTTATAAAAACGCGATTCATGAACTGCCTGTTGAAAAAAGGATTAAAGGACGTGCGCTTATGAGTCAGGTGTTCGGACCGGTACCGTCACGGCGGCTCGGCTATTCTCTTGGTGTCGATCTTGTTCCCATGAAAACCTGTACGCTCGATTGCGTGTACTGTCAGGTGGGCAGGACGAACTGCAAAACATGTGAACGAAAAGAGTGGATTGAAAGAAACCGTGTCCTGGCTGACATAGCGGCTGTGCTTGCGGCAAACCCCAGGCTTGATTATATAACATTTTCCGGATCAGGTGAGCCGACGCTGAATACCGGCCTGCACAGCCTTATCCGTGAGGTGAAAGATAAATATAACGCGCCTGTGGCCGTGTTGACAAACGGCACGCTTCTCTCAGACCCGCAGGTGCGCAGCGCCCTGATGGCTGCAGATCTTGTTGTGCCGTCTGTTGATGCAGCTTCCGAGGGTATTTTTCAAAAGATTAACGCTCCGCATGAAGATATATCCCTGCATACAATGATCGAGGGCATGACGCTTTTCACCCATGCATTTAGCGGTGATATCTGGCTTGAAGTAATGATCGTTAAGGGCTATAACGACACGCCGGATGAAATACAGAATATACACGCAGCTGTACGGAATATGCGTTTTGACCGCATCCATCTGAATACGGTCACCCGCCCGCCCCAGCAAGCGCAGGTGCTCCCGGCAGATGCGTCTGTGCTTGACTATGCGCTGAAAACCTTCGGTGATCGTGCTGAGCTGATTGCCGAGTTTGATAAGTCAAGCCTGGACGGCAGTCAGGAGAATCTTGCGCAGCGGATTTATGAGATGATCGTGCGCAGGCCATGCTCACTTAAGCAGATCAGCGCTTCGCTGGGCGTGCATGATGCCCCCGTTGTCAAACTCCTCGGCATGATGCTGTCGGAAAACCGTATCGAGCAGATTTCTCACGGCGATGATATTTACTACCGTGCGCGGTAAGAACTCTGTTTGTTTAAACGTATTGTCTCTCTCGGGGAGTAAAACCCTCGCCTTCCCCGACATGCGGTCGGGATCATCGTTTTGATTGTCACGGGTGCCGGACTGAAGATCCGGCCATGATTCTTCCCGCAGCGCAGTTGCCACCGCATCAAAAATGCCGCGCGCAATTAGTGGACGATAGGTATCACCTACCGGCGCACCGGCGATAATTATTTCAGTTGATGCATGATTGAGCTCGGTGCGAAACGGCTGCGAGTAGTCGGTGTAGGGAACATGATCTTTATGTTTGAAGTGAATAGGTTTAAGCGTTTCCTCCCTGGCGCAGAAGATCGTATCGGTATTTTCGCTCAAAAAGTCAACCAGCACGAAAATAATGACATCATATTGCTTTTCAATTCCCTGCTCCAGGGCTTCAGCTGAAGACAGCCGCTTGTTGTCAGGATCATCATCATTTCCTGCAAATTCAGTATCGGCAAAAACAATACTTGTGTTCGTTCCCTTAACCGTGTGCTCGACTTCCCTGCGTAGATTTTCATAATAAGCCGGCGCAAGGTCATGGTAGGGCTCGCCCTTCATTTCCGGAAAGCCGTGTCGGGTGAGTATCAGCAGTTTTTTAGATTGATTCGGGTGTTTTTTGATCTCATCCCGTGCCATGGCGGCAAAAGTCCGCCGATAGGAACCATACGCACCGACAGAAGGGGTGTACACGATGTTTGCTCTGCCGGCGACCATATGCCGTATCTTAACAAAGAGAGCGTTGAATTGCTCCAGGTTTGAATAAACGGGAAAAAGATCGCAGATAACAATAGTGTCGACATTTTCTTTCAGCAGTTCGTCTATTGCCTGTTTGACCGTATCCGGATACATCGACCATGCTGTACGAAAGGGTGTTCCCGGAAACTCATCTGTAAGCATCTTTTTAATAGTGCTGAACAGTTCCTTGTGCTGCGGGATAAAGGGAATTTTGTTGCCGGGCATACGTCCGTAATAGGATGCGGCTATCTTTATCGCTGTCTTCTCAACAATATCGATATAACCGTTTTTTTCTTTGAGCAGAAAATAACCGGGTTTATCGTCTGTTCGAGGTTCAACCCAGTGTATATCCAATTGGGTATACGGGGTGCCCCGGTCATTAACGGTTTTACCAAAGCAGTCCATCAGCGTTGCAGGCGTAAATTCTTCGCGCGCTGTAACGTTTGACGGATCGAGAAGGACGGTTCCGCTGTCGCGCAAAACAATTAATTTCAGCAGCATCGGGAAAGCCGCTTCAAAAATATGGGTCAGGTAGTTGTTGAAAAAAGTAAAGTCATACTCTTCCGGCTGCCCAAGTGCTGTAATCAGCACCCCTGCCTTTCCTTTAATAACTGTATCCTGGTTAAGGTAATTGTGAAAATTTGATCGATCCTGGGTGCGCGAACAGGCGAACATTAACAATACTGCTGCAAGCAGAACAGCAGAACGGCATAAACGTTTCCATCTATTCATGAGATTTCCTCCTTGGTACAGGTGTTATTGTATTTTTCTTCTGTAAGATGTTGACGGCCGGGAAAAATATCTCATGCAGAGCATGCGGTTAGCTTTCAGATTGTACGGGCAACGCTTCTTGTTTTTATACGTTATTACAATTCAGTGAAGGTGGAGCTTTGTGTGGAGGTGCTCTTGCATGACGGCAGGACATAAGACAATACAGCTTCAATGCGTGTTTTTGTCCATGCAGAGAACTGATAAGAAAAGCCGCTGGACAACCGATAATAAAAGAGGACAGGGCAGTGATATCCGCTGTGTAAGCCGTATGGTGTGTTCGGCCCTGCTTTAATGCTTTTGCCCATTTGTGCACTGTGCTTTGCGTCAGAGGAAAACCGTTTCGGGGAATGCCGTCATGATGAATGATAGGGCAAACGGCAGGTTTTATGACAAAAAGAGACAGGCAGCACAAGACAAGGTATTGATATAAGCAACTTCGGCAACGCACGAATATAAGACCGATGGGCAGCATCAATGAGGAACGCAGATCACATTTTAAGAGAATCCTATTCATTGTGTGTCAATGTACCAAAAAGTATTCCAGCGTGCAATGGTAGATCTGAATCAGCATATTACGATAGAAGTTTTGTTTTAGTGCTCTTACCAGTATCTTTTCCAAAAAATACAGGAAAAAATTTATCATCATTTTCAAAAAGGTAATAATATGAGCCGAGCAGATAATGAATTTTTTTGTCGTCTTCCATGAGTTTGTCAAGCGCTTCCTGTGCTGTTAGCCCGCCTTCGACGCTGCCGAGTACTGCAAGGGCGGCAAGCGCCCCCTTACTTTTCAGGCGGTAGAGAGCATGATGGATATCCATGAAAAATGACCTGCCCGTGGGTTTTGATTCCGGGTAATAAGCGCGAAAGACTGCCGTGCTTCCCTTGAATGAGACACGTATCAGCCACCACCCGTTGTGATCGCTTTTGTTTTCAGGCATTACAATGGATCTGATTGTTTCACCGGAAGATTCAGAATATTTTCGAGGTTGCTGCTTTTTGGAGGGAGCGGGTGTGGTCGGTACGGTTTTGCGTTTCTTTTCTGTCTGAGGATCAGCCCCCCCGAGGTCTTCGTCACGAATGGTTGCTCCCATTGCACATGCAGTTGTGATTAATAAAAAAACAAAATGCATAAACCATGCTATCCAGACCCAGATCCCCTTTCGCTCAATATGAATAGCCCCTGCACCTCCGGCACGCTCCAACCCGCTCCACCCTTCATATGCCATTAAACTTAAATAAGCGGGAAACCCGCCGATACTGTTTCCGGTAACGGATTCGACATACCGGTCAAACAGGCGATCGCGGTTCATGTTTTTCCATGACCGGTCAAAAGTTCCGTCGGTATCGTTTTTAACCATGCGCCACACAATATATTTGGTATGCGTGTATCCATAATAATGGCCAAGGATAACAGGGCCTATCCAGGCAGCAATCAGCACCGGCACCCACAGCAGCGCAGAGGAGCGTATGCATCTGCTTAACAAAAACAGGAGATAACACAAAAATCCGTACACAATGCAGAATACGAAATACGCGCCGTAGTGGCTGCTGCGTATAAACGCAGTGCTGTATACCAGACCCGCAAGAATAATTAATGGGGGCAGGCCTATGAGTGCAATAATCGGACGTATCATAGCTTTTTACAATCGTTGTGCGATGACATAGCGGTCCTGCGTATGTTCAATAACAAAAACGGGGTCGTACCGGGCTAGCCAGCCAAAATAATCAATAGTGTCGTCAAGTCAAACGTGCCAAAAATACATAAAGCATTGAGCAAACGATGCTTCGGGCGGGTCTTTGCGCAGCCTCAGCCAGATGAAACCTCATTGCATGGACGGACTGACCGATGCTATTACAAACTGCTAGTACGTTTCGATCCCCGTTATGCCGTTATATGACTATTTATTGGTCAGGCTTGGCCAATAAATAGTCACGGGAGATAAAACAGCGGGTTCCTCGGCTTGTTGTACCGTCTGATTTGAAAATGAAGATACGGTATGGATGCCGTTCCGTTGGATGTGCCGACGGTTGCAACCACCGCTCCTTTTTTTACCCAGCTGCCTTTCCGGGCAATGTTTTCCCGGTTGTTGGCATAGACGGTGGCATATTTCTGGGAATGCTCCATGATTATCGTGTTGCCGTAGCCTTTAAGATATGCTGAAAAAACGACTTTGCCTGAGCGTGCGGCGGTGATGTTTTCGCCAAGCGACCCTTTAATGTCGATTCCGTCGTGCTTCCTGCCGTCATGCACGCCGAATGTCTTTATAATTTTTCCGCGCAGCGGCCACTGAAACAGCCCCTTGTTGCTGGTAATTGTCGGGCGGGAAGCCTGTGGGGACGGGGCTGATGACTTGTTTGTGGAAGCAGGCGGCACATACATGACTTTGTGCGCACCGGGGATGAAAATTTTGTCGCCGGCTTTGATATCTGATGTGTCACGGATATTGTTAATCTCGGCAACTTCCTGCAGGTCGACGTTGTAGGTTTGGCAGATGCGCCACAGCGTCTGGTTTTTTTTGATAGTATGATAAACGCCGTCTGCACGCCCGTCCGGAAGCCGGGCCAGTGATAAGCCTGAGCATGAGCAGTTAAGCAACCATAAAAGAATTAAAAAAATATGAAGCGGGTGTGGTGAGCAAACGGGAGGTACCACATTGCGTGAAACGGCTGAAAAAAAAATATATGTAAGCACCGGAGCACGGTATCCTTATGAATCGTCTGTACCGGTATTATTGTTCAGGGGCTTTTCACAGATGTCCTTTTTCATGCGTTCAAGAAGCGAATAATCAGTAAGGTCTGTCTGAAGCGGAGTAATAGATATCATGTGTTTTGTTATAGCCTCATAATCGGAGCCGGGTATGTCTTTATAATAAACCTCTTCTCCGCCGATCCAGTAATATTTTTTGCCCCGGGGATCAGTTACCGCATGCGATTCATCAGCATAGATACTTTTTCCCTGCTTGGTGATTCTGTATTCGGATATGACGTTGCCGCCGGTGTCGGGAACGTTTATATTAAGAAGAGCGTTCGGCCGGGAGCCGTTTTTCAGAAAGGCCTCGGCAAATTGTGAAGTGAACGACGCTGCGGGAGAGAAATTAAAATGCTGCCTGCAGACAAGAGACACGGCAAAAGCAGGTATCCCGAGTATTGCCGCCTCAAAAGCAGCTGCAACTGTTCCCGAATACAGTATATCATCGCCGAGGTTGCCGCCTTTATTGATGCCGGAAATGACAAGCGACGGCCTGCGGGGCAGTATGTCATTGACCCCCAGATTAACGCAGTCTGACGGTGTGCCGTTTATTATGAAGCGGTTTTTTTCGATTTGTGTCACTTTAAGAGGACGGTGCAGCGTCAGGGACCGTCCGACGGCATTTTGTTCCTTTTCAGGGGCGATTACCCACACCTCGGCAAAGCGCTCAAGGCCATCGGCCATCGCAGTAATACCTTCGGAATAAAAGCCGTCGTCATTGGTAACGAGTATTATCATGTCTGGCGTTACCGTAATGTGCAGAGAACATCCCGTTTTGCCCAGCAACAGTTGCGGCATCTTCGATACGTGGGGATGAAGCGGCACACAATTCTGATATAAATATTAATTACGGGTATGGCCCGCTGCCCTGGCAGGGAGCATCAATTTTTTAAAGCGGCGTCAAATTGCTTTTTAAGTTTTATTATTTCACGGCGGTCATCTTCTGACATGAACGGAAACAATCGCTTGAGGCGTTTATAATCACGTGCCCCCTGTTTTTTTACCAGTCTGCTTGACGTCCTTTTCAGTATTTTTACCGTTTTCTCAAACCGTTTTTTCAGAAAAGCCGCTGTGCGTGCTTTCTTGGGTTTTACCTTTTTCTGGCGGTTGGCGGTCGATTTTTTTTTGGCGGAGCGCTTTTTTTGATTTTCAGGCTTTTTCCAGCTTTCTTTTGTGATTTTTGTTTTTACCGCTTTGCGTCTTTTTTTACCCTCATTGACAAATATATTGAACTGCTGATCTGAGTATTCATCGGTGAGAACCACTTTTTTTTCGGTTATATCGGAAACAAGATAGCCGCCGATATAATCACCGATCATATACAGATCATTGTCCCGTTTGCCTTTGCCGCCCTTAATGTTCAAAACAGCGCACTTTTTATCTGACAAAACGGTGCCAAAAAGAACAATGCGATCGACATTGGCGAGATTTTTCCGGGGTTTTGGTTTCTCGGATTTTTTTGGTTTTTTCTTTTTCTGTCGGGACCACTTGGTTCGGTCGGGATCAAATAGATTGTTTTCAATGATAACGCTCCCGGTTTGAGCAGCCCAGCTGAATGAAACCTGGCAGAAGAAATAAAACATTATCAGTGCGCTGACTATACACACACGATTAAAGGAAGAAAAAGCAATTCGATGGCGATGTACGGTAACGGGCTTAATATTTAACAGGTTGTGTTTCAAAGACATCATGCACGGTATCCCGAAATATAAAAAAAGTTACATAGCGATATACGCGAAACGGATTTTGCAGGAATGACAGTACGTCATAAGATATGTTTTCAAAAATATAGACAGGGTGTTCAACGAAATCAAAAGAAACCAGACATACGTGATATTATACTATTGATTGCAGGTAATAATCAACCTCCGCAGCAGTGTTGTTCGATTATAATATGGTTGTTTCGCGCTATGCATTATGGTATTAAATACCGCTAAAATATCGTTAATCGAGTTGTCACGTTCATGGTTTATCTTGCAACAAAATATGTGCTATTCGCGGTGGTTGCAACAGTTACCAATATTGCAACTCAATATTGCAGCCTGGTGATCTACAGCTCTACATTCGGGCTTTACCTTGCCATGGCGCTTGGTACCCTGACAGGGCTGTTTGTTAAATATATTCTTGACAAGAAATATATTTTTTATCACACCGCAAAAAATATGCAGGATAATTTTTTTAAATTTATCATATATTCTTTTATGGGAGTTTTCACGACGGTGGTTTTTTGGGGCACAGAACTTTTGTTTCACCACCTGTTTTCGTTTGAGGAGGCCAAGTTTGTCGGCGCCGTCGTAGGGTTGACGATCGGATATATTGCAAAATATAATCTTGATAAAAAATTTGTATTCATCAATCCGCAAACTTTATGAAGACAGTGCGGTGATGCTTTGCATGCATACCTGTAATAAGGACCACAGCCTTACCGGATATTCTCAGCTATCCGCATCGATTACCTCAACAGATACAAGTGCAGTTCCCTGTTTGTAAAATCCGAGCCTTTTAGCAGCGCCTGCTGTTACGTCGATAATGCGCCGTGGTACGAAAGGGCCGCGATCATTAACACGAAGGATCAGCGAACGCTTGTTAATAAGATTTGTGACGCGGACGTGGCAGGGAAGGGGGAGCAGTTTGTGCGCCGCGCTTAAGCCGTCCGGGTCGAAGGCCTCTCCGTTTGCCGTCATGTGACCGCCCTTCTGGCTGAGCGTTTCGTTGCCGTACCAGGAAGCGGTTCCTGTCTGTTTGTAATGCCGTGCCTCATCAAAGGAAAGCGGCTCATAGCGCCTGCCGTTAACCACATAGGGAGAGGTTTTGACCACGCCTTTCTTAATGGCATCCTTTGGCGGCAGACCTCCTATTGATTCTATTTCGTCTGCAGTGAGCGGCCAGGTAAGCGGGGCCGCAACCACGGTAAAAGTGAACTCACCGATTGAATATGTGGATTTGCCGCTGATTATCCCTGCTTTTGTAATTCCTTTGGCCACCGCGTACGTACCCTTAGCGGTACCTTTTGTAACTGCGATGCCGGCTTTTGTAACGCCTGCGCCGCCGATAACCGCACCCTTGGCGACAAGGTATGTGCCCTTTGCGGCAAGCTTCCCGGCAGTGCAGGTGCCCTTGAGAAGCGTACAGGAGGTGCACGCCAATGCAATTGTCACTGAAATGCAGCATAGTGAAAAAATATGCTTTTCATGGTTATAGATCATGTGAACATTATCGGATAAAAAGGGGCAGAATTTATTTTTTTTGAAAAATGCGGTCCTTGAGGATAATCGCATTGCCTGCAAGTACAATTATGAATGCAGCGTCAACCGGTGCCCGGAATCTGTTGTTCTCACCGAATTCAATCAGAGAGGAAATTATGATGGTATAGGCATGAATAAATATGCAGACGATGCAGACAACCACGATCCGCGCGTTGAAGCCTGTATGCCCTGTGAATGTGTTCAGCAGTGTCAGCAGATATGCCGTGAAAAAAACCAGTGAGATAAGAGCTGTTCTTACCCATAGCCCGGGATCTGCATGTTTGTTCAGGACCACGATAAACCCGAAATATATATAGCGGTATATATCCTCGAGCGGTTTGAGAATGCGCATATTGTCCATGAAAAGGGCATGTACTGAATCAGAGCTGTACCAGAGCGTAAGCGCGTAGGAGCACAGCGAATCCCATATGAACCGGGATGGGTTATGTGCAATGAGTGAGGCGGCATCATGGAAAAGTGCCTTTGAAACGGGCACGTAACCGGCATGGTTGAAATTAGGCTTCCCGGTGCTTTTAAAAACGGAGCAGTCAGATGGGTGATGACAGGTCACTGAACCGAGTTTCTCCGGCGGGAGGTAGTCCGTTACAGGGCGAAACGGCTCGTAACCCCCTTTGAGCGCATAGGAGCTTATTACAGATTGTTTGTGAAAGCGGGCAAGTTCATCGGGTTCATAGGAATTGGTTTTTTTCCACAGGCTCATCCCGGCCCAGGATGATGTGCCGAAAAAATCATACATTACCATATTTTTACAGCACAGCAGCATGCACGGCGCTAAAAAGAGGACAGTGACAGCAGCAAGAAGCCATGATTGGAATTTCTGTCTCATTAAAAACCGTACGCACACAAACAGCAGCATCCCGGTGAGCAGTATGAAAGCCGGATGAAAAAGTGAACGAATCAGTGATAGGCAGGTGAGGCAACCGAAGAACAGGATGAGAAAAAGCACGCGCTGTGTGCTGAGCCACATTGACAGCGTGTAAATGCCGGCTGTTATGAGAAAAATTTCAATATAGGTATAATAGAGGAGGTTTTCATACAGCATCAGCGTCGGGTTCATCATAAAGAGAAGCGCCAGCACTAACGAGAAAAATGGGCGTAAGCCAAAAGACCGCAATGTGCCGAGAAAAAGAAGAGCTATGAGCGCACCGGCTGTTTTAAAGAGAATCGAACATGTTATTGCAGGGCAGGGGGACAGCTTGAGAACCAGCCCAAGCACAAAATTGAAAAGCGGAGGCTGCGAATGAAAATAAAAAAGGCTTGTGCACAAATCATTTTTTAACAGCAGCGGATCGAGGTACTGTTTTGCAAAGTTAATGGGGGTATAAAGATATTCACCACCCAGGAGCGAAAAAAGTGCCCTTGTTACAATAAAAACACAAATGACAATGAGCGCCGGATACTGTTCGCCTGCGCGTATTATACTATAATATGAGCGGCTTTGAGCGTGTCGCATATAAATGCCGTCTGATATATTTGCAAAGGTGCTCTGTAATATACTAGAATATTGGTAAATGCCCTATAGTATGCGTCACTATACCATGACCTGTCAGTTATAGGAAGAGTTGAGAAAGATGATGAAAATAATATTTCACAATGATTTTTATTCCGTATATACATTTGATCCGGCTGCTGCGGGAGGGCGCCTTGAAGCAGTTGTCGAGGCCGTATCAAACGACAATGAATTCGTAACACCTGAGCCGGCTACCCCGGATGAAATCCGGGCGGCACATTCATTGCGCCATATAGCAACCGTTCAAAACGAGGGCCTGTACAACATTGCGGCCCTTGCTGCAGGCGCTGCCGTAAAGGCCGCCCGTATAGGATTGAGCGAGCCGGCGTTCGGCCTTATCCGGCCACCGGGGCACCACGCGTCGGAAGGCGGCGCATGGGGGTTTTGTTATTTCAATAACATGGCCATTGCGCTGCTGTCACTGCACGCACAGCATTTGATCAAAAAAGCGTTCGTTCTTGACTTTGATCTTCATTACGGCGACGGCACGGTAAACATTCTTTCGGAGAGGGATTGGGTCGATATCCTGAATCCGTCATCAGGTATTCGGGAACATTATATTGAAGAAGTGGAGCGCTCTCTGGCTTCTACAGATGCTGATATTATCGGTATTTCAGCAGGATTTGACAATCACAAAGATGACTGGGGCGGCCTGCTGTCCACCGATGACTACCGGGCTATGGGCTCAATGGTTCGCCGGGCTGCAAGGCGAAACAGCGGCGGCTGTTTCGCTATCCTTGAAGGCGGATACAATCATGATGTTCTGGGGCATAATGTCAATGCGCTTTTGAAAGGCATGTCCGAATAATCAACGTAGTCAAAAAGATGAAAAGTCCGCCTCTAGCATGTTTATATCCTGCACAGTGTGATCTTCTTTGCTCGGGCGCACAGCTTTTTCCCCGTTAATGAAAATGAGCAGATCCTGAACGGATTTTTTCATTGTTGCTGCATGAGAGGAAAGCTGCTGTGACGCCGATGAGTTTTCCTGTGCGCTTGCACTGTTTGATTGCACAATTTCATTCATTGAGGAAACGGCCGAATCGATTTGTTTGGTGTTGAGCGCCTGCTCATTGCTCGATCGTGCTATATTGTCTACCTGAATAGCGACTTTATCGACAGACGATAAGATAGCATCCAGAGAGGAACGTGCGTTTCCGGTTTTTTCAATACCCTCGTCAGCGAGCTTACCGCTGGTTTCTATAAGCGTTGAGGTCATTTTTGCATTTTCAGATACACGCTTGGCAAGATTTCCTACTTCATCGGCTACAACGGCAAAGCCGCGCCCCTGCTCACCTGCCCGCGCAGCTTCAACTGCAGCATTAAGAGCAAGAAGATTTGTTTGAAACGCGATATCCTCGATCGCCATTGCGACTTTTCCGATTTCATTGCCGTTTTCAACAATTTTGTGCATAGATTGCACAAGCTCCCCCACCGCGCGTGACCCTGATTTTGCTACTTCGCTGGCTTTGATCACCGTCTGTTTTGCACTGCCTGATTCATCTGCGTTGTTTTTTGAGATGTTTTCAAGCTCCTTGAGCTGCGCGTTTGTTTCCTCAATGGAGCTTGCCTGATGAGATGCGCCGCTTGCCAAAGATTGGCTTGAGGATGCAAGATGGTTGGCTGCGTGGTCGACCTCTTCGGTAATGGTCTGCAGGCCGGAAACGAACGAATTAAGATTGCCCGCAATATAATAGGTGAATAAATAAACGACGAAAAGAATAGTAAGTATCCCGCCGATAACAACAATATACAGCCAGTTTTTCATTGACAAAATCGGCGTTATTGCTTCAGCATACCTGATTGTTCCGATAAGATTCCATGTGGCGGATCCGAACTCAAAAGGCACTGATGTCACCAGATAGGATGTGTGATCGGTTCCGGTATATTTCATTTGATGAGTGCCGTTACCGAATGCCTTGACAAGGTGTTTCTCGGTTACGCGGTCGCCGACAGCAAAACTTGTTTTCATGCCGGAATCGGAATTGTTTCTGAATTCAAGTTTATTGTCAGGCGTGCGGGTGATCAGATAAAATCGGCCGGATTCACCCATGCCGATTCGCTCATGAATAATACCGCTGAAGGCTTCCGCAGGAACGCGCAGAACCACAGCACCTAAGATATTTTCAGGCTCGGCTTTTTCGGAAACCGGCGTGCCGATGAAGCATACATGTTTGCCGCTGGGCTCATAAAAAGCAAAGTCCTGGAGATACATTTTTTTCGATGACATGATTTTATTCCATATGGAAGCCAGAGCGGAATTTTGCATTTTGCCGTATTTCAGGTTTGCTCCAAGATCTTTGCCTTTTTTGGCCGTATATACAACATGGCCTTTCCTGTTTATAAGAATATAATCCTCGTAGCCATAGGTTTTGATGAAGTGTTCGGGAAACTCCGATGCCTGGCCATGGATATAGTGATATCGATCAGATTCAACAGGAAATGGGTCGGTGTCCTGAAATTTCTCATTAGCCGCATATTCATCGAACCAGTAGACCATACCTGTTACCTGGTTTGAGTGTGACAGCCCTTCCAGCTCGGTTTTGAAATCACTGATTATCTTGTTAAGCTGCTGTTTTTTTATTTCCTCCACGGCCATGAATTTCTCAAAAACAGCATTTTCAACCGCGGAGCCCGCCCTCCAAACGGCAATACTCATCACGACAACAAGCGGTATGACAGCGACGATTAAAATGCCTGTCATCAATTCAATGCGCAGAGAAAATCTGCTTATTGCTTTCATTATAGTACCCTTTCATAAACATTAGATGATGAAATAATTAATATGACTAAAACTATAATTTTCATAATAAATTAAAATACCATGAAAAATTTATCGGTCACATATATATTATCTTAAATAAAAAAAACTGTTTAGCTCATTAAATACAACTAACTGTCAATAATATATTACATAAAAATACTTCGGCATAACATATAATACTAAAACAATACAAAACAAAAATATAATATCAAATATGTTCATTTGCTATTTTGTTTGAATAAAGTTTTGACGATTTAAGCGGCCAATGCTATCATGATTTATATTATCTTCTCCACTGAGGAGAGTTGTTTTCAGCACATATGAAACGGAGAGACAAAACGAAATGAAAATAGGTATAATCGGACTTCCCCAGACAGGTAAGAAAACACTGTACCAGGTTCTAACAGGACATAGTGTTCCCGACACTCATGAAGAACATAAAGCGCTTATCGGAACCGCAGACATGCGTGACCCCCGCTTTGACCGTCTGGCTGAACTGTACGAGCCCCGCAGCGAGGTGAAAGCACGAGTGGACTTCGTTGTTCTTCCCAGGCTTGAGCCTGATGCCATAGCAAAAGGGGATGTTTTTAAAGATATCGCCGAGCTTGATGCGGTATGCCATGTTGTGCGGTCATTCGAGGATGAATCCGTTTATCACGTCAAAGGATCGGTTGCCCCGCTGCGCGATATAGCCCTTATTAATGATGAGCTTATATTACACGATCTGCTGTTTGTAGAAACCCGCATGGAGCGGATCGATGAAGCGTTGAAAAAAATGAAGGATGAGGCAAAAGTAAAAGAGCGGGAATTGCTTGTAAAGATGAAAACGCTTCTGGAGGAAAACAAACCGCTTCGTATTATGCGCCTTTCACAGGATGAGGAGATGCTCATCAGAAGCTATCCCTTTGTTACTTTGAAACCGATGATGATTGTACTGAATGTTTCTGACAGCGATTTGACCGGTTCGGACATCGTGGAGACAGTACGCCGGGAAACCGGTGCCGATACCATAAGCATCATGCAGGTTTCTGCTAAAGTAGAATCTGAAATTGATCAGCTGGATGATGAGGACGATCGAATGGCGTTTTTTTCCGAGCTCGGCATACAGGAATCTGCTCTTGAGCAGCTGTGCAGGTTATGCCTGCAGCTGTTGGGCCTCATTTCCTTCTTTACGGTCGGCAGGGACGAAGTGCGCCAGTGGCTGGTTAAAAAGGGGGCGTGTGCACCTGAAGCGGCAGGAGCTATACATTCTGATTTGCAGCGCGGATTTATTCGGGCTGAAGTCATGGCATATGATGATTTGGTAGAGGCAGGCACGGAGTCAGCGCTTAAATCAGCTGGTAAATTGCTGGTAAAGGGCAAAGATTATATCGTACAGGACGGTGATATATTAAACATCCGGTTTAAAGTGTAAGCTGGCGGGTAGCACGTTTTAAACTTTTTGACACTTATTGCGGAAAGCTATACAATGAATAAGTTATACCCTTTATTTATACGCATAAGCGGCAAAGCATGCCTGATTGCCGGGGGGGGGGCAGTAGCGCAAAGGAAAGCCGAAGGGATGCTTGAATGCGGTGCCGGCGTATGCATTGTCAGCCCGGCCCTCACTGAGGGCCTGGAAAAGCGCGCTCATGAGAAGTCCATACAATGGAAGCGTAGAAAATTCATTGAAGATGACCTGAATGGCATGTTTCTGGTTTGTGCTGCAACAGATGACCATGAAGAAAACAGGCGAATAGCGGGGGCATGCAACAGGTACAATATTCCGGTCAACTGTATTGATGAGCCGGCTTTATGCGATTTTCATGTGCCCTCTGTGCTCAGGCGGAAGGAATTAACCGTGGCTGTTTCCACGGGCGGCGGCAGCCCCCTTTTTGCAAAAAAAGTGCGGGAGGAGCTTGAAGAAATGCTGCCCCGGGCATATGGGGATTTTCTGGAATTGCTCAGTGAAGTGCGAGAAGAAATAACCGGGCGGGTTACCGACCCTGCACGCAGAAGAAAAATATTCCATGACCTTGTTTGCTCAGATATTTTCGATCTTGTAAAATCAGGTCAGCATGAATTAGCACGGAAGCGGATAAAGACATGTATATTATTACAGTCGGAATAAGTCACAATACAGCACCGGTTGAAATACGCGAAAAATGTTCGCTGTGCGGAAAGGATGCGCGCTGCCTGTATACTGACATCAGCGGCAATGGTGATCTGACGGGTATGGTTTTGCTCGATACCTGCAACAGAACCGAAATATATGCAACCACAAGAGATACTGAAGCCGGCATCAATGAGCTCACGAAGTTTTTTCAGTGCAATTCGGGCCTTTCGGATAATTCATTTGCACAATATGCATACAGCTATTCATGTCATCATGCAATAGAGCACCTGTTTAAAATTGCTGCCGGCCTTGACTCAATGATCCTTGGTGAGCAGCAGATCCTCGGGCAGGTTCGTGAATCCTACGGGAAAGCAGTAGACAGCAACTGCTCAAATGCGGTGCTGAACACTCTTTTTCAGAATGCGCTGAGCGTCGGAAAGCGCGTACGCACCGAGACGGGTATCGATAGGTATCCGGTTTCGGTAAGCAAAGCAGCTGTCGATCTTGCGCGGAACATTGTCGACGATTTGAGCAATGCTACTGTTCTGCTGATCGGTGCAGGCGATATGAGCGAATTAGCGTTGTGCTATCTGCAGGAAAACGGCGTCGACGATATAGTTATAGCTAACCGCTCCTTTGAAAAAGCTCAGGCCGTGGCGAGGCGATTCGGGGGAAGGGCCATTCATTTTGAAGCGGTTGCAGGCTTTCTGCACGAAACTGATATTGTTATCACCTGCACGGGAGCTACGCATTATCTCATTACGCAAAAGCATTTTGAAGGGGAGTCTTTCCGGAATGGCCCCTCAGGGAATATCGTGCTGATAGACATAGCGGTTCCGAGAAATATTCACCCGGATGTTCGCACTCTTCCGGGAATTTACCTGTATGATATCGATGATTTGCGCGGTGTGGTCGATGCCAATATCGAACAGCGGACGGAATCGGCTCGAAAAGCCCGCTGCATTATCGAGGACGAGCTTTCCAAATTCAATAAGTGGATGGCATCGCGATACGTTGTGCCGATTATCACCGAATTAAAGGAGTACGGGGAGGAAATCAAGGAAACAGAGCTCAAAAAGGCATACAACCGGCTCGGCGATCTGACGCCGCAGCAAAAAGAGGTTATACATTCAATGGCTCATTCCATCGTAAACAAACTGCTGCATGCACCCATAGTAACTCTTAAGGAGCACTCCGCCGGAAACCAGGGGCATCTGTATTCTGAAGTTGTGAAGAAGCTTTTTGATATCGACAGCAAGATAAAAAACACAATACCCTATGAACGTTATAACGCTGGGAACCAGGGGTAGCAGACTTGCCGTGTGGCAGGCAGATTATGTTGTCTCGTGTTTGAAGACCCGGTTTCCCGACATTGATATACGCATAAAAAAAATAAGAACAAGCGGCGATGTCACCACCGGTCTGCCGATTAATAAAATAGGCAATCAGGCGGTATTTACCGGTGAAATAGAGCAGGAGCTTTTAAAGGGCGGCATAGATATAGCGGTGCACAGCCTGAAAGATCTGCCCTCGGCTCTTGAGCCGCGCCTGAGCCTGGGCGCCGTTCTTAAGCGGGAAAATCCCTGTGACGTCCTTTTGTCTCGCAAAGGCTATACCTTCAGCACCCTCCCTCAGCAGGCACAGCTGGGCACATCGAGTTTGAGGCGTATTTCACAGATTCTATCACTGAGACCCGACATATGCATACAGCCGATTCGCGGCAATGTTGAAACACGTATTAAAAAAATGAAAAGCCGGGGGCTTGACGGGATCGTCCTGGCGTATGCGGGGGTTAAGCGTCTGGGATATGCAGGCGTGATAGCTGAGGTGCTGCCCGCAGATGTTATTGTTCCGGCTGTAGGCCAGGGCGCAATTGCTGTTGAAATCAGAGAAGGTGACACCAGGATGCATCAGCTTGTGAAGCACATAAATGATCCGAAAACTCAGTGCGAAACAGATGCGGAGCGCAGCTTTCTTCGAAGGCTTCAGGGGGGCTGTCAGGTGCCTGCCGGCTGTTTGGGATATGCCGCAGATGAAAGCCTGACTGTAGCCGGCGTGGTTGCAGATCCTGACGGCACACGTGTTTTTCGTGACAGCATTACCGGCGCTGCCGAAGCCGCAATCCAGATCGGAGAGCAATTGGCCGACCGGCTTTTGAAGGCGGGGGCGGATTCCATCATTCAGTCGGTGCTGTGCAGATCACACGGTTAACAAACTATAAGTAAACAGAAAGCAGCCATATTGTGCAGGCTATGAAAAAAGGGCTTGTCTATATTGTCGGCGCAGGACCGGGGGATCCCGGGCTGATTACAGTCAAAGCACGAGCAGCGATTATGTCTGCTGAAGTTGTCGTGTATGACCGTCTCATAAACAATGAAATTCTGGGATACGCTCCCGAAAATGCAGAGCTCATATATGTGGGCAAATCAACGCAGCACCATGTTGCTTCACAGGATACCATCAATGAAGTTCTTGTAGAAAAAGCGCTCGAAAATAAAACCGTTGTCAGATTGAAGGGCGGAGACCCGTTCGTATTCGGGCGGGGCGGTGAGGAAATAGCCTGCCTGTCTCAGCGGGGCATCGCTTTTGAATACATTCCCGGCATTACCTCGGCGGTTGCTGTTCCCGGGTATGCCGGCATTCCGGTAACGCATCGCACGTGTGCCTCCAGCGTTTCCTTTATAACGGGACATCACCGGGACGGTACGGATTTATCATCCGTTGAGTGGGAGCATGTTGCAGGCATGCCTGGTACGCTTGTTTTTGTCATGGGGGTATCCAATCTGCCGGTCATCGTGGACAGGCTCATCAGCTGCGGCAAGTCATCACACACTCCTGCAGCGCTGGTGCAGAAAGGAACCACACCGTTTCAGCATACCATACAGGCAGACCTTGGCACTATTAGCGACCGTGCAAGGGAAGAACACTGCAGGCCTCCGGCTGTGTTGATTGTCGGTGAGGTTGTTTCTCTTCGCGATACAATCCGGTGGTTTGACTCAAAACCCCTGTTCGCAAAAACAGTGCTTATTACACGACCGAAGCACCAATCCGGGGCTGCTGCCGATATGATACGAGCGCTCGGAGCAGAGCCGGTTCTTATGCCGGTGATTGATATCAAGCCGGTTTATGATGAAGCGCACATGAGAAGAACTTTTAAAGAATTGCGAAATTATGACTGGGTTGTTTTTACCAGCGAAAATGCTGTTGATATTTTTTTTAATGAATGTGTGCGCGCAGAAGCGGATGCCCGTGCGTTTGGGCAAAGCAGGGTGTGCGCAATTGGGCCGAAAACTGCAGAATCATTGAAACACCGCGGTATTTATCCCGACTGCGTTCCGTCCAGATACTGCGCTGAAGGGATACTGGAAGTGCTGGGTCCTCTTGTTAAGAAGGGACAGAAGGTTCTGCTCCCCAGAGCGGGTGGCGCCCGCGATCTTATAAAAAACGAACTGTCACAAAGAGGTGTGCAGGTTGATGAAACAATCCTGTACGAAGCTGTTCCGGCAGCTCTCGATGCCGAAGCTGTGAGATCATGTCTGGATTCGGATATTGATTACATTACGTTTACCAGCTCTTCAACGGTTCGGGCATTTATGGAGATAGCCGGCAACGAGCGTGTCCAGCATTTAAAAAGTTGTTCTGTAGCAGCCTGCATCGGGCCGATAACGGCTGAAATTGTATGCGATTATGGGTTTTCGAACATTATTGTAGCAGAGGAATATACCATTTCCGGCCTGGTAAGCACAATTGCTGCGCATGCCGGCGCGCATTGAATACTAACGAAAGGGACATACGATATGATCGGTTTTACAAAAATGCTGTGCGGATCGGCTACGGTGTCAGATGCTATCAGGCATATGGCCGCCGACGCCGAAGTCCCGCCGGAGCTATTGCAATTCTCAGCGCAGAACAGGCCGCTTGTTGTCTGGAATACGACACGCCGCTGTAATTTAAACTGTGAGCATTGCTATATTGATGCGACACCCACTGCAGCGGATGAAGAGCTCACCTTTGAGGAAGCTGCTTCGTTTATCGATGATCTTGCAGCAATGAAGGCTCCTGTTTTGTTGTTTTCAGGGGGCGAGCCCCTTATGCGGGAGGATTTATATGAACTCGGATTCTATGCGGATAAAAAAGGTCTACGCCCCGTCATTTCAACCAATGGTACGCTTATAGACAAACAGACAGCAATAAAAATTAAAGGGGCAGGATTTAAATATGTGGGCGTCAGCATAGACGGCACTCCTGAAACGCATGATCGGTTCCGGGGAAAAAAGGGTGCATTTGACCAGGCTCTGCGTGGCATACGTGCATGCATTGCAGAAGGCATAAAGACCGGCATTCGGATTACGGTTCATGCAGGAAATGCCGATGATGCCGGCTTTATATTTGATCTGGTACAAAAAGAGCGCATTCCCCGATTGTGTATATATCATCTGGTATATGCGGGCAGAGGCTCTCAGATGATGGATATGGACACAGCCCGCGGGAAGAAACGGGAAATGCTTCAGCTGATTGCTGAACGGACAATTGCGCTGCATCGCTCAGGTGTGGAGGCCGAAGTGCTTACAACCGATAATCATGCGGATGGGATATGGCTGTATAATTACATTACCGCTCATCAGCCTGCTCGCTCCAGTGAGGTGAAAGAGCTTATGTCAATGCACGGGGGGTGCTCAGCCGGTACAAAATTCGCCAATGTAGATAACCGCGGCTTTGTGCATCCCTGTCAGTTCTGGCAGGATTATACAATCGGTAATGTCCGAGAGACACCGTTCAGCACGTTGTGGTTGTCCGACGATCCACTCCTTGTCAAGCTGAGGCAGAAGCATCTTCATGTGAAAGGAAAGTGCGCCGCGTGCGACTATACACGCTACTGCGCAGGGTGCAGGATCCGGGCCCGCGCTGTATATGGTGATATATGGGCAGAGGATCCGGCATGCTATCTGACCGAAGAAGAAATAACCGCTCAGAATGCTGAAAAAGTATCATGATAGTTTCATGGAATTCGACCAACCGCTGTAATTTGTTTTGCGATCATTGCTATCGGGAATCAGGCGCTGAAAGCGGCGACGAGCTTACCACCGCTGAGGCAAGACAGCTCATTCAGGATATAAAGAAATGCGGGTTTCATATGATGGTTTTCAGCGGCGGGGAGCCGCTGATGCGCGATGACATATATGAGCTCGGAGCATACGCGAAGGACTGCGGGCTGCGTCCCGTTTTAGGAACAAACGGGACTCTGATCACTGCCGGTGCGGCCGAAAAGCTGAAGCATGCAGGATTTGCTGCTGCCGGTGTAAGCCTGGACAGCCTGTATCCCGAAAAACATGATTCATTCAGAAAACTGGAGGGTGCTCATGACAGGGCGCTTTCCGGCATGCAGGCTTTGCGCGCCACGGGAGTCCCCTTTCAGATTCATACCACTGTCATGAAGTGGAACGTCAACGAGCTTGACGGTATCGCCAACAGGGCAATTGAAATCGGCGCGCGGGCGCTTCATGTTTTTTTTCTTGTTTCCACAGGCAGGGCGAAAATGCTTGAGCAGCAGGCGCTTTGCGTCTCCGCGTATGAAAAAACAATTTATCACCTTATGAAGCTGCAGCAAAAGTTGAAACTTGAAATCAAGCCGACCTGCGCTCCGCAGTTTATGCGCATAGCCCGTCAGCTGAACATGCGTCTGCGGTATACGCGGGGATGCCTAGCGGGCACTGAATACTGTATTATAAGCCCCCGGGGCTTTGTACAGCCGTGTCCGTATCTTGATATATATCTCGGGAACGTACGGGAAACCTCGTTTTATGACATCTGGCATAATGACGAAGTGCTGCTTAATCTGAGATCTATGAACTATTCAGGTGCATGCGGGCGATGCAGCTACAAAGATGATTGCGGCGGGTGCAGAGCGCGGGCATATTATCACAGCGGCGATTTAATGTCGGAAGACCCCTGGTGCTCATTGGCTGATGACCCTGTTCAGTAAGTGTGTGTGTACCGTATGAATACGCTTGATCAAACTATAATCACCATACTGCAAACCGATTTTCCTGAAACGCCCACCCCATTTGCATCGCTGGCTGATGCATTGGGCATTAACGAGGATGAGCTGCTGAGAAGAATCAGCAGCTTGAAAGAACGCGGTATAATACGGCGCATAGGCGGGGTGTTTGATTCGAAAAAACTGGGATGTTATACTACGTTGTGCGCATGCTGCGTCGAAAGCGATCGCATCGACTCAGTTGCTGAAATAGTAAATGGATATCAGGAGGTTACGCATAATTATATACGCGATCACCGGTATAATATGTGGTTTACCGTGACAGCCTCGAACTATGAGCGGGGCATGGCTGTTATCGAGAACATTGAGCGCAGAGCAGGGATTACTGTTAAACATATGCCGGCAGAGAAATGTTTTAAGCTCAACGTGTCATTTAGTCATGCACTTCCTGAAAACCGGTTCAAAGATCATGAGAGCCTACACAATAAGGTATGAGGGACGCTACTGGTGCGGGATTTAGATGCCGTTGATCGCTCAATAATTTTTTTTCTGCAGGGTGATATGCCGCTTGTTTCAAATCCCTATAAGCTTGTTGCAGAGAAAAATCAGATAAACGATACAGATGTTATTGCACGCATACACGGCATGAAGCACTCGGGCATACTGAAAAGAATCGGTGCCGTCATTCGGCATCAGAAAGCGGGCTTTTCAGCAAATGCCATGGTTGTATGGGAAGCTGAGAGAAGCAGGCTGGATGACGCTGGCGAAAAGGCAGCAGCATTTAAAGAGGTAAGCCACTGTTATATAAGACCGTTCCCCGATGAAGAGGCGCCGCGTCTGTTTACAATGGTACATGCACGCAGTATGGATGAGCTTGACGAATCGGTTGAAAAAATTTCGCGCGCGATCGGAGTTAAACGGTATGCCGTTTTATACAGCAGGCGGGAGCTGAAAAAAGAAAGCATGCAGATAATGTAAGGATAGGTATATGTTAAGCCGTGAGAAATCCCGGGATTATTTTTTGCAGGCCGGGCGCCTCATTCCCGGAGGTGTCAACAGTCCGGTTCGTGCATTCAAGGCAGTCGGACTCGATCCGGTAGTTATAAAAAAAGGGCAGGGGGCCTATATATACGATATTGATGACAATACATATATTGATTATGTATGCTCCTGGGGGCCGCTTGTGCTCGGACATGCCGACGGTGATGTTGTTTCTGCTATCTGCAGGGCGGCTGCGTATGGAACGAGCTTTGGAGCACCATGCGAAGATGAGCTTGTGCTGGCTAAAATGATTTGTGACGCTATTCCGTCTGTTGAAAAAGTAAGGATGGTTAATTCAGGTACCGAGGCCACAATGAGCGCAGTGCGGCTTGCGCGGGCCTATACGAACCGTGAATATATTGTTAAATTTCAGGGCGGGTATCACGGGCATGGTGATCCGTTTTTGTCAAAGGCCGGATCCGGTATGATGACAGCCGGCATCCCCACCAGCCCCGGTGTTCCCGATGCAGTTGCGCGGCAGACGATCGTTCTTCCATACAACAGCACCTCACAGCTCGAGGATGTGTTTAAGCATATGGGTGATAAGATCGCCGCTGTTATCATTGAGCCCGTTGCTGCAAATATGGGACTGGTTCCTCCCGGGCAGGGGTTTCTGGAAGCTGCCCGCCGGATAACCGACACATATGGTGCTCTATTAATATTTGATGAGGTTATTACCGGTTTCAGGCTTTGCTACGGAGGGTATCAGAACGCTTTGGATATTGCACCTGATCTTACAACATTGGGTAAGATTATAGGAGGGGGCCTTCCTGTGGGAGCATATGGGGGACGGGCGGATATTATGAATCATATAGCACCGGAGGGATCGGTATATCAAGCCGGCACCCTCTCAGGGAATCCGGTCGCTATGGCAGCCGGCATTGCCACGCTCAGCAGGCTGAACGCGTCAGATGTGTATGAAGAAATTGATAAATTAACATTTTTACTTACTGAGCGGGTTCTGTCTGCAGCAGAAAAAAACGGTATTCACTGCCGCATCAATAGAAAAGGATCGATATTTTCTTTGTTTTTCACTGAGCGCGCTGTAACGGATTATGATTCCGCTATGACCAGTGATGCTGATGTTTTTGCCCGTTTTTATTTTCATCTTCTTCAGAGAGGGATATATTTCCCCCCATCGCCATTTGAGTGCTGCTTTATATCCGCCGCGCACAGTCTCGATGATATAGGAAAAACGGCACAAGCTATAGAAGACATTTTCGAGAATGTCTTATGTGCGTCATGAGCCATTATATTTGATTATGAAGTTGCATTTCGCTTTGCTCAATCCCGGTGTGCGGTGTGTTTTCGACGTGATTCCGACCACGCTTCGGCTGTGCCGGAGGTGATCTCTTTTACCGAAAAATAACCGTTTCATAAAAGGAGGAAAAAGGGCACTATGCGTTACCCGTTATTGCGCATGCGGCGGCTGCGCTCAAGCGAAGCCATGAGAAGGATGATTCGCGAAACGAATGTGACGGTGAATGATTTTGTCTGTCCGATATTTGTTATTTATGGTAAGAATAAAAAAAATCCTGTGAACAGTATGCCGGGCGTGTATCAGTTTTCTATCGATGCGGTCGCTGCAGAGGCGAAACAGATTTATTCTTTGGGAATTCCGGCAGTAATACTTTTCGGCATACCTGCGCATAAAGATTCTGGCGGCTCCGGTGCATACGATGAAGACGGAATTGTGCAGCGCGCGGTGAAAACAATAAAAGATGCATGTCCGGAATTGCTGGTCATAACCGATGTATGCCTGTGTGAATATACCGATCACGGACATTGCGGAATTTTAGATCAGGATGGGAAAATACAAAACGATAAAACGGTAGAACTGCTGGTCAGACAGGCTCTCAGCCACGCGCTCGCAGGATGTGATATCGTTGCACCGTCTGATATGATGGATGGGCGGATCGGCGTCATACGAAAAGCGCTTGAAGGCGATGGGTATACCGACACAGCGATTATGTCTTATGCAGTAAAATACAGCTCAGCTTTTTACGGACCGTTTCGCGATGCAGCACAGTCGGCCCCGTCATTCGGCGATCGCAGAACGCATCAGATGGACAGCGCAAGCAGCCTTCAGGCAGTGCGGGAGACGCAGGCTGACATTGAAGAAGGCGCGGATATTGTAATGGTCAAGCCCGCGCTGGCCTATCTTGATGTTATCAAGACCGTTAAAGAGACTTTCGGCTATCCGACTGCCGCTTACAGTGTCAGCGGCGAATATTCATTAGTGAAGGCTGCTGCGGAGAAAGGCTGGGGTGATGAGCGCTCTGTTTTTATGGAGATCTTTACTTCAATAAAACGTGCCGGTGCCGATATTATAATAAGCTATGCCGCAAAAGATGCCGCACGATGGCTGCAGGAACATACATAAGCACCATATGATATATATTTCAGTGATGCCACTCGCCCTCGCGTCGGGTGATACTATAAAGGAGCTGCCACATGACTATTTCTTCGCGTGATAAAAAATTTCTCATTGCCGGCGGTATTGCGCTGTCTATTTTTATGCTGATTAAATTTATCATATTTCCAATTGCTCATTCAATCGGAAGCATGAAAGAGGAAATTGAGCTGAAAGAAAGCACGCTGGCTAAGTACAGAAAAATTATCAGCAGCCAGGATGAGATACAGAAAGAGCTTAGATTGCTCGGTCAGAAGGAAGGTGTTATCAGGACCAAGCTGTTTACCGGAATGACCCCTTCGATTGTTGCAGCCGATATTCAGAAAATCATTCGCGATATAGGAGATAAAAGCAGCATTGATATAAAGCGCGTACGGGTTATGGATCCCGAGGATCGCGATACACTGGTCGCCGTGCCGGTTCGAATTCAGTTTTATTCGAATATGAAACAGATGGTTTCATTTATCCAAAAAATTGAAAATCACAATAAGCTGTTCAGCGTATCCGATTTAACGGTTCGCGTGCGTAACCGGAGACGGCCTGACGGCGTTCGGGTAACCATGGTTTTGTGCGGTTATATGAAAAGTGCATCTCAGGTGTAATGAACGAAAAATAAAACCATAATTCCGGATGTGTCATTAAAAGTGTTTATTTTGAATAATAAAACCCGGATCACTGTGAGCGGCGAATATGTGGCTATTCGCCGTTATGTTTATCATGCAATTGGATTGTTGCTGATCTGTATCGTTTGCGGAGCTCCACGCGGTGCATCCGGGGCCGCAAATGATGACATGTCTGCAGCCAAGCGCTCGGGCGGAGCCGGCGTTAAGGAAACAGTATCCCTTGAATTCAGCGAAGCTGATATTGAAGAAGTCATAGAATCGGTCGCTAAGGTCGCCGATATCAACTACATTATCGACAAGAAGGTCCGTGGCAGAGTAACGCTGCATACAAGCGAAGGGATACCCAAAGAGGATATTATGCAGATATTTCAGTGCATACTTCACATAAACGGATGCACTGCGGTGGAATCGGATGGTGTGTATAAAATAATACGTCAGCGTGAGGCGCGAGCTGAAGTTACAGAAATCACTATCGGTAAAGACCCGGCAGCAATAGAGCCTTCAGACAAATGGCTGTTTCACATTGTGCCCCTGGATTATGTGAGCGCACAGGAAATATACAAAATCACCCGCCGGTTTAAATCACGACGCGGCTATATACGCCGCTACCAGGAGTCAAATATCGTGGTGATTCTTGATACTGCAGCCATTATAGAAAAAATGCTCCGGCTGATCGAGGTGATTGACGTTGATGTGTTTCAGCGGGTGCAGGTGAAATTTTTTGATGTCGTCAATGCGGATGCGGATGCAGTTTCAAAAGATCTTAAAAGGATATTTAATGCTTCCGGCGTTGGCGATGAACGAAAGCGGGGGCCGGGAATCACGTTCATTCCTATACAGCGAACCGGCTCTATAGCAGTTGTTTCTTCGCTGCCAGGTGTGTTTCAGAAAGTGCAGGAGTGGCTCGATACGCTCGATTCAGTAAGCGATTATGAAGCACAGCACGTCTATATTTATCATGTTCAAAACGGGAAGGCAGAGGAGCTGGTAAATATACTTGAGAAAATCTACGGCACCGGGACAGACGCCGGGAAGAAAACAAAAAAATCAGGCCGCCCTGAAACTATGGTTCGGGGGCCAATCACATTTATTGAAAACCAGGCGACAAATTCGATTGTTATCAAGGCAATACCGTATGACTATAAAATAATAAAACACACAATACAACAGCTTGATATTTTTACCCAACAGGTGCTCATCGAGGTTTTGATAGGTGAAGTGACTTTGAGCGGGGACACGGAATACGGCGTGGAATGGGCACTTCTGGGCGACAGGGCCAGTATCGGGGGCTATAAGGGAACCGATAAGGCTGAAATGGATTTTGGAACCGGCGGGCTCGGGACGGATCTTGAAAATAATCTTGGCAGAGGATTTACCTATAGATTTGATTCTGACCGCCTGCAGGCTTTTATTATGGCTCAGGCCAGCAAAAACAAGCTCAAGGTCCTTTCGCGGCCTCAGATAATGGTTGAAGATAATCAGAAG
Organism: uncultured Thermodesulfobacteriota bacterium; assembly: GCA_964621615.1. Classification (GTDB taxonomy): domain Bacteria; phylum Desulfobacterota; class WTBG01; order CAIYCZ01; family CAIRTM01; genus CAZUMW01. The sequence goes on along the minus strand of CAZUMW010000004.1, from coordinate 6,757 downwards.
GCGCATATCGAAGTCGGTCAGGAAGTGCCTATTATTACCAGTGAATATGTTCCAATGGAACAGGAGGAAACAACATCGACGTCGCGGTCCATTGAATACCGGTCCACTGGTGTCATTCTTGACGTAACGCCCAGAATAAATGAAAACGGGCTGGTTACAATTGAAATAAATCAGGAAATAAGCGAAGCCCAGGGTGTTGTTTCAAGCGGTATACAGTCACCTGTTATTACTAACAGAAAGGCAGAAACATCGGTTGCGGTCAGCGATGGGCAAACCATAATTATCGGCGGTATTATAAAAGATCAGAGCTCTGAGTCTGTTTCAGGTGTTCCGCTTTTATCGGACATACCGCTGATCGGATATATGTTCAGTGACACAAAGCAGAAGCATGAAAAAACAGAGCTTATAATAACCATTACCCCTCATGTCGTGGCATCGGCTGAGGATATTGAAAAAGCAAATACATTGTTGCAGGATACGGCTGCAAAAATTAAAGATGATGTTTCCGGAAATACCGGCTTTTAAAACATGCTGCTTCGGAGATTGCCCTTATGAAAGAAATTGTGCTGCTGGTGGTTATTACGCTGATTCCAGCTTTAGAGCTGCGCGCTTCGATACCCTGGGGGATTTTCAAAATGAACGCAACGATGCACTGGGTATTTGTTGTTGGTGTCTGCACGGTGGCAAATATAATACTCGGCTGGATTGTTTTTAACATTATGGCACCGGTGTTTACGTTTGTCAGGAAGTGGGGATGGTTTGACCGGACAATATGGCCGCTTCTTGAAAAAACACAGTATCGGATTCATCCCTATGTGGAAAAATATGGTGAGCTCGGGGCAGCGGTATTTATCGGCATTCCTCTTCCCGGTTCCGGCGTCTATACCGGCGCATTCGGCTCATATCTTCTTGGCCTCGATCGCAGGAAATTTATTATAGCAAACATTATCGGGGTGCTGATAGCCGCAACCGCTGTTACTACACTGTGCCTGCTGATCTCATGGGGCTTTGTCGGAAAAGACAGCCTGATTTCCCAGCTGTTTCTCAAGCTTGACAATCCGGTGAAAAATTCTCTTTAGAATAAAAAAACCCGGTTCACATCAGCTGATAGGGAACCGGGTTTTTTTATGTATATCAAGCGAGTGTTAGATGAGCGGGGCGATAACCAGCGCAACAACTGACATAAGCTTAATAAGAATATTAAGCGACGGACCGGATGTATCTTTGAAGGGGTCGCCGACCGTGTCGCCGATAACAGCAGCTTTGTGCGCTTCAGATCCTTTGCCGCCTTTGTTGCCCTCCTCGATCCATTTTTTTGCATTATCCCATGCGCCGCCGGCATTTGCCTGAAAAATGGCAAGCAGAACACCGGTGACGGTTGCTCCGGCAAGAAGGCCGCCAAGTGCATGAGGGCTGATAAAACCGAAGACCACAGGAACAATAATCGCCATGAGGCTGGGTGCCATCATGCGCTTGAGTGCGGCTGAGGTTGATATATCAACGCATTTTGCATATTCAGCCTTTGCCTTGCCTTCCATGAGACCGGGAATATCTTTAAACTGCCTGCGGACTTCAACGATCATCTCTTTTGCGGCATTGCCGACCGCTTTCATTGACATTGCAGAAAACAGAAACGGCAGCATGGCGCCGATGAACAGCCCCGTCATAATATTAGGATCGGTTACATCAAGTACCTTGATGCCCGCCTGGGTGCGAAATGCGGCAAAAAGCGCCAGCGCGGTAAGTGCGGCAGAGCCGATTGCAAACCCTTTCCCGATGGCTGCGGTGGTGTTGCCGACAGCGTCGAGATTGTCTGTTCGCTCGCGTACCTCAGGCGGCAGTTCAGCCATTTCAGCGATACCGCCGGCGTTGTCGGCAATAGGGCCGTAGGCGTCAACCGCAAGCTGAATGCCGGTTGTGGAAAGCATGCCAAGCGCAGCAATTGCGATACCATACAGGCCGGCAAAATAAAATGAAGTAAGGATAGCGCCGGCAATAGCGATAATCGGAAGGCAGGTTGACGTCATACCGTTTGCAACACCGGCGATAATGTTTGTGGCCGGTCCGGTTTCAGACTCGCCTGCGATATAGCGGGCAGGTGTTTTTTCTTTTGAGGTATAATATTCAGAGAAAATACCGACAAGGACACCGGCAATAAGGCCGAAAATGGTGGCCAGAAACATGTCAACGCCGGAAATCCCGACCGTATTCGCAATGGTTATCTCACCGGGAATAAGCCAGCGGCACACAAAAAAGGTGACAATGAGCATGACAAACGCTGCGCCAAAGGTTCCTTTATTCAGGGCGGCCTGTGCGCTGCCGCCCTCTTTGACGCTCACGAAAAACGTACCGATAATTGAAACAATTATTCCTGCTGCAGCGATAACGAGAGGAAGTATAACTGCATTGTATGCTGCATTCTGCATCCCGACGGCGGTGGCACCAAGCACCATTGCGCCGACTATTGAGCCGACATAGGATTCAAACAGGTCTGCGCCCATGCCGGCAACATCACCGACATTATCACCGACATTGTCAGCAATTGTGGCAGGGTTACGCGGATCGTCCTCGGGAATGCCGGCTTCAACTTTACCGACAAGGTCAGCTCCTACGTCAGCGGCTTTCGTATAAATGCCGCCGCCGACACGTGCAAAGAGCGCTATTGATGAAGCGCCGAGTGAAAATCCGCTGATAACGGTCACCACGTTGGACAGCACTGCAGCATCTGATCCGAGAAGCCCCAGATTGCGGTATAGAAGCAATAGGCAGCCGAGCCCAAGGACGCCAAGGCCGACAACGCTCATACCCATAACAGCACCTCCTGAAAAAGCCACTTTCAGCGCACCGTTAAGATTTGTGCGGGCGGCGTGCGTGGTGCGGGCGTTTGCAGCGGTGGCGATCCGCATGCCGAAAAAGCCTGCCAGGCCGGAACAGATGGCGCCGATTATAAAAGATAGCGCAATCAGGGGGTTACGATATGCTTCAGCAGTAGAGCCCGTGCTGTTTGCCAGTGCAAGCAGCACGGCTACGCATACAACAAATATAGCAAGGACTTTATACTCGCGCGACAGGAACGCCATAGCTCCCTCGCGGATATAGCCGCAGATTTCCTTCATGCGGTCTGTTCCCATATCCTGTTTCTGGACCCAGTTTGACTTCATAAACGCAAATATAAGTGCACAAATGCCGAACAGCGGTATTACATACGTAAGATTCTCCATTTTTCCTCCTTGCTGTGCTGGTTGTTAAAAAAATTTTATTTTGAATGAGACCCGGAGCCCATACCATGAAAGAGATTCATTGCCGCGGCTGCGCCGCGTGTCAGAAGTGTTTCAAGACAGGATACTGTTCGCTCCACCACCTCCTTTAACGAGCTGCGCTCTTCTTCGTTAAATGTGCTTAGCACGTAATCCCTTGCAGTATATGCATCATGCGATTTGCCCACACCGATACGTATTCGTGTGAAATGATCGGTATTTAAAAAAGAAATAATTGATTCAATCCCGCGGTGCCCCGCACTTCCGCCTTTTGTCTTTATCTTAAGCTGTCCGAATTCAAGATCGATATCATCGTGGATAACTATAATATCCTGCGGGTCAAGTGATACCTGCGCAGCTTCTGAGATAACCGCTTCTCCGCTGGCATTCATAAACGTGAGCGGTTTCATCAGAACAGATTCATGTCCGAAAATTCGGCCTTTCCCGGTTAATGCAGCGTTGTTTTGTTTGGACAGCTGAATGTGTGATTTGTTTGCCAGATAATCAAGTGTTAAATAGCCTATATTATGTCTGGTATATGTATATTGTGTCCCGGGATTGCCCAATCCGACGATGAGTTTCAAGAAACAGGCCCACTATTTGCTATCTAAAAATTATTCTCCTTCGCCGGCTTCGGGAGCTTCCTCAGCCGGTGACTCCGCAGCTTCAGCAGCTTCTTCTGCTTCCTCCTCCTCTTCTTTTTCAGCAGCCGGTGCAAGTATTGTAATGACCGTTTCATCAGGGGCTGTGAGCAGCTCGACTTCGCCGGGAATGCTCAGGTCGCTCACATGAATCGAGTCGCCGATGTTTAAATGGCTTATATCGATATCTATGTGAGGCGGTATTTTGTCAGGCAGGCTTCGGACTTCGATTTCGCGTAATATCTGTCGCAATATTCCACCGGATTTAACACCTTCGGGCTTGCCGATCACTTGAATTTGAACGGGAGCGGTGATTTCCTCATCCATTTTGACTGAAAGGAAATCAATGTGTTCTATCGTTCCGGTAATTGGATGCCGCTGAATATCTTTAATCACGACCATTGTGTCGGTTGTTGATCCATTCTGTTGTATCAAAAGTTTAAAAAGCCGGTAATCACCTGCAGAGCCGCTGCCTTTTTTGAACATGGTCTTTAATTCTGCCTGGCTGATCTGAATAGCGGCTGAGGCAAACGAATGACCATAGACAACTGCGGGTACAAAACCTGATTTGCGTATTTTGTGGGCAGCGCTTTTGCCTGTTGATTCCCGGGATTTTGTGCTGATGGTTATGATATTGCTCATGGCATACCTCAATAAAATAAAGTGATATAAAAATTATGTTTCTGTAAAAAGTTATATAAAAAGAGAGCTGACGGAATCGTTTGTATGTATTCGTTTTATGGCTTCAGCAAATAAATCGGCTATAGACAAAACAGTTATTTTTGAACAGATACCGTCTTTAACCGGTATGGTGTCGGCGACAATGAGCTCATCCAGGCATGAGTTTTCGATGCGCTCGAGAGCCGGACCCGATAGTACTGCATGCGTGGCACATGCTGACACAGATCTGGCACCGCGCTCAAGAATGCTGGCAGCAGCTGAGGTGATGGTTCCTGCGGTGTCAATAAGGTCATCAAGGAGAAGCGCATGCTTTCCGCGTATATCACCGATTATGTGCATAACTTCTGACTCATTCGGGCGAAGCCGGCGTTTGTCTATGATGGCAAGGGAGGTTCCCATTTTTTGTGCGTATGCACGAGCCCGCTCAACGCCGCCGGCATCCGGAGACACAAGAACAAGGTCATCATGTGAATATTTTGTTTTAAGATAATTTATGAACACAGGTGTTGCAAAAAGGTTGTCCACCGGAATATTAAAAAATCCCTGTATCTGTCCGGCATGAAGATCCATAGTCAAAATTCGGTCCGCGCCGGCTGTAGTGAGAAGGTCGGCGATGAGCTTTGCGGTAATGGGTGCGCGGGGCGCGACTTTTCTGTCCTGGCGGGCATATCCGTAGTACGGCATTGCAGCGGTAATCCGGTGTGCTGATGCCCGTTTAAACGCGTCGATCATAACAAGCATTTCCATGAGGTGATCATTTCCGGGCGGGCAGGTGGACTGCAGCACAAAGACATCTGAGCCCCGCACATTTTCATGTATTTCCAGCTGTATTTCCCCGTCGCTGAAACGTGAGACCTTTGCTTTCCCGAGGGGGCAGCCGAAATGCTCACATATTTTTTCAGCAACAGGGATATTTGAATTACCGGAAAAAATTTTCAGCCCGTTCAATGTTTATCCTCCCCTCGTATGCACGGTGCTGTGCGCGTGTGCAATTGTTGTTAACAGAGGTATGCGATTAGGCTTTTTCGTTCTGCTGTATGTAAATCTTATAAGCTGTGAGCGATAAATGAGGTGTAATTTTTGTGGCAGGTGATATATTTCCGGGCGAGCTCTGCGCTTTCCTTTGATTTAAAAAGACCGAAAACCGATGAGCCGCTTCCGCTCATTAACGCAGCAGCAGCACCTGCCTGCACCAGCTTTTCTTTAAGGTATCCTATATCGGGATATGCCGGAATTACCACGTCCTCAAAGTCATTATGAAGCACGTATGTTGTGTGTTGAAGATTATCTATAAAATCTGAAATGATAGTATTTTTCTTTTTTTTTGTCAACAATTTATGTTTGCTGCTATAGGCGCCGTATGCCCACGCTGTGGAAATGGACAAATCAGGATAGACGACAAGAAACCATATTGTTTCTTTGAGGCGCAGGGGATCAATCCTGTCGCCGATGCCGCCGGCTGCAGCTGTGCTGTGCTCTTCCAGAAAAAACGGCACATCTGCGCCCAGCTCTTTTCCCATTTCTTTTAAAAATTCATCGTCGACATCCAGCTGAAAAAGCTCTCTGAGAATAAGCAGCGTCGTTGCCGCATTGCTGCTTCCCCCTCCCAGGCCGGCACCGACCGGAATGTTTTTATGTATCTGAATGGATATACCGTCGGATACATTCAGCCGGGTTTTCAGTTTGTCCGCCGCTTTGTATGCCAGATTGGTATTGTCGGAAGCAACAACCGGCGGATCTAAAGAAATAATGATTTTGTCATCGGGTATAACTGAGGCGGTTATGGAGTCATAGATGCTGATTTTCTGGAAGACTGTTGCAATTTCGTGATAGCCGTCATTTCTTTTTGCCAGGATCTCCAGCATTAAATTGACTTTTGCGGGGGATAGACGGGTAACAGTATTCACTGAGCGCCTCCGGGGTGAGCACGTGAGACATGGGCCTCAGCAGGGGATCACCTGATATGTATATGGATCATAGAATAATTATGTATGCATTTACATCTGTTTTGACGCAGGTAATATTAATGAACGAAAGCACAGCCTGTGTTTTTGACTGTCAAAGATGCACAACGGCACAGGCACACGGTGAGCGCAGGCATACAGTCATAACCTGCGGCAAATCCGCAGGCTTGATTAATGAGCCGCTCTAAGCGGCTGCAAAAACACATAACTCAAA
>CAZUMW010000003.1:0-208040 GCA_964621615.1 uncultured Thermodesulfobacteriota bacterium | reverse complement strand
GGCCGGGTTCTGTTTGTCTGTGCTGGGAGCGGGTAGTTTATGGATCGCTTACGAAAATACGCCCAAATCCATACCCAGAGCACCCCGGATTCAAAATCCCCCGGGGTGGCCACCGGCTCTTTGGGGCCGGAAGTTCAAAATCCCCCACCCCGGCCACCGGCTTTTACCAGTATTGAAGCCATAGAAGAGCGCATCCCGGCCCATGCCCGGCTGCACACACAGGTCATCGTGCGGATCTACGAGTTTGAAATCGAAATCATTGACCCCCGGACCCTGGACGTGCTGAGGCGGCACAGCAAAGGCAGTTACAAGGGAGAAGTCATCATGGAGCGGAAAGACCGGATCTTCAACCCATCGCGGCAGACACGCCATCTGCTGGCCCGGGCTGCAGCCATCGGGCCGAACACAAAAAAGCTGTGCCAGCACCTCTTTGACGAACAGGGCCGCTCAGGTCAGCGCCGCATGCGGGGCATTGTCGACATGGCCCGAAAGCACACAGCCGCTCACATCGAGCAGGCGGCCCGGATCGCGCTTGAAAAAGGCATCAACAAGTGCCGCCTCATCCGCAGGATCGTCACCGATATCGCTAAAGCGGAACAAGCCGGTAGTGGTGCAAATGATGCGGGGCTTGCCAGCATTATTTTCGCCTACTATTACAGTGACTGATGAAAACAGAATATCCTGAAAGCTTTCTTGACTGAAGCTTCGATACCCTTTAATCCGCATGCGCGTTAACATTTATTATATCCTTATGTCTATCTGGGGATCGCTCAGCGGCTAATTGTCAGCATGTGCCACACTGGAATCGACTGGCAGTGGATCAAGCATTGACTGATATGGATTACCAGTATTTTGTGCTTCAATCATAGCGTCATATATTTCCAATATTAACCTTTTAGTCCGATATTCGCTGTATTGTTGTTTATCCTTACGCTTAACAATAGGAAAGGTTTCCATTATGTAGTCAATATCTTCACGCTGGATATTAAAAAGGTGAAAACATAAAGCATCAATCTGGGCTCGAATAATCATGGAGGCATTGTCTTCAATATCTAAACCATTCAACTCTAGTGACTTTTTTGAAAGCCAATAATAAAGATAATTATTAAAATCTGGCTCAGGTACAGGGAGTCGAGTTAAAATATATCCCTTAATATGCTTGTCAACAGATGGACGAATTAAAAAATCATAAAGAAACGAATTAAAAACACCACAAAGATAGCCTAAAAGAAGATACAGATTGTTATTCTCATATTTTTCAGGAATAACCATCGGCGTGTCATAAGATGATACATACCCTTCAGGGGCAACACAACAAATCAATGTTCTAGCGTCATCATTTCTTGCGATATCACGAAACAGCAAGCGCTTTGAATTTTTTGTCCACATTGTAATATCAATATTTTTTCTTTTACATCTTTTATTAACTTCGTTTGCATCAATATATTTTTCTGGAAGTGCAAAGTGATAATTGAATTGATGTATACACTTGTTTTTTAACAACCCCCAATTTTTATTAGAGTCATTGTTTTCTTTAAAAAGTTTTTTATCTGTAGATGCATGAAATTCAGCAATAACATAATATTTCAATAAATCATGTTTGGTTAAATTGTTTAAGCAGCGGTTATGGGTTAATGCATATTTATTTTCATCAAAAAGCAAAGCTCCCAAATCATCGCCTAATTGTAAAGTCAATTTATTGTGGGGAACTTTTAACCATGTTGCCAATTTAATTTGGTCCGGCGATTTTATTACAGTTGAGAACTGCAGATCAGTACCGGGTTTACGTGAAAAAAAAATGCATACGAAACGATAACTTGCATGAACATCTGGAAAGAATTGCTTTCTATTGTTTTGAAAATGTTGCAGCCGGAGAACAGAGCCATCGATAAATATTTTTTTACGAACATCTGAACAATCATCCTCGATAAAAATACCAACAGGCACAATAAAAGCGACCACTCCATTTGCGGCAATTATATTTTTTGACATAACTATAAACAATTTATATAAGTCCCTACGTCCTTTTAAAATTGAATACTCATTAAACTGCGACCAAAGTTTTATACGTTCATGTTGTTCATCAAATACATCTGGCTTATCTGATTGGAGAACATCCCATGGTGGATTGCCAAGCACTACATCAAAACCACCGCTCCAACCAGTTGTTAAGTTATCCTCTTCTGTTTTGTTAACCATAAAAATATCTGGAAATGCTAGATGCCAATGAAAAAAACAATATTTTTTTGAAAGTTGTTTGATTTCCGCTATAGTTGCTTTTGAAACAACAGCAGCATCCTTAAGAAGTCTGCGAAGGATGTCTTCTGTAATAGGTGGGGGAGCACTTTCAATTTTATTCCATAAAAAAGCAGCACACCATGCATTAGCAATAAGCAATTCATGTTTATATGTATTAGAATTTTTTAGATGTTCATATTTAACCTGTTTTTCAAGCACACCTTCAATACTGGAATCATCAATACCATTAAATTTTAAAAAACCACTTCCAAGAGAATCATATGAAGAGTGAGACTCTGACGCAAATGCACCAAACATAGACATTTGATTTTTTTCTTTTTTGTTTTGCTTTTTAAGGGCATTTGCAAATTCCCTGTTATCGCATTCAATTGGTTTAAATGCTTCATCTGGTATTCCGTTATCAACATGTGCTGGAGTTGTTCCAATAAAACTATTACCGCACTGTATTCGATGATCCAAAAAAGATAATGGTTTGCCAGGTTCAAGTGCTTCCATCCAGAGATTTATTTTGCATAACTCTACAGCCATAGAATTTAAATCGACACCATAAATACAATGTCCAATAATATCCCGAAGTGCGGTTTTAATTATTTCCGGTGCAGGCTCTTCTTCACCAGAACGAACAGTAGCGAGTTTTTTTGCCATACGGTGAGCAGCAGCAATCAAAAAGTGACCACTTCCACAAGCAGGATCACAAACCTTTAATGCAAGGATTTCTTTTTCAGGATTAGATTTTTTGCACGCTTCATTTAGTGCAGGATCCAGGGCTGAATCAAGAAGACATTGAATAAGGCTTGAGGGTGTATAATAACTGCCGGTAGTCTTACGTTCATGTCCGCTGGCACTTTTGAGTTCAAAAGTTGATGCCTCTGTATTTATCTCAGGGTGCAGTTCCAGTAAAGACTCATAAACACTGCCAAGTTCATCCGAACCAAGATTTTTGTAATCAATAGAACGGAATATTTTGTTTTCAATAGTAAAAGCAAGAGAGCGTACGGCGTCAAGAAAATACTTATTTTCAACATTGCTATACATGAGATCTGGCAAGGCATCTTCTGACCATAAAAAACTCCCAAGGGCTGGTAGGCCGAGCGAAGGACACCCATCTATACTGCCAAGATGGTTCATCACAACACGAAGTCCCTGATAGATATCTATATGTTTTGTACCCTTCATACGCTCAGCCAGTGCGCGAATTCTCGATGTTGAGTAAAACAAATCATATCGTTCACGCTCTTTTTGACCAGCACCTGGCCTAAGCAATAAGCCTCTGTCTTCTGCTGCAAACAAAAAAATAAGGCGGTATACAAGACGCAAGAGTTGTCGATAATAGTCCTGGGTAGAAAGATTTCCGAAGCGTAAATGTTCCCGAAGTTCGCTATTTCCCTGACAAGCAAGAAAGCCACTCCCCAAAAAAGAAATAGCCTGTTCTACACCATCCCTAAGGCGATCTAAAACTCTTGTGCCAATATCTTCAGCAGTGCGTGTCCATTGTTCCAGCCAGCATTGTTCAGGGATATCTGCTTCAACTCGCGATTGATGACATAGGAGCCAAAGCAAAACAAAATCGGGATACGTTTCACCTTCCATCATGCCTTCAATATCAAACTCAACGTATGCCTGACGTGTCATGCTTGAGTTGTCTCGGAGAATGCGCAAACGAAGTCCATTTGATAAAAATGCCCAAAGATGCTTTTCGCTTCTGTTTAGAAACTCCTGGACCATACTGTGGGGACTCATTCGAGCCGCACCTGCAACGCCTGCAGTCCTGCGATCTAGTTCAACCTTAAATCCGATAAGATGTATAGGCGAACTTTTCCATGCATGTGAAATTGAATAGCTTTTCCCTTCAATTTCTATTGATTTGCTCGGTTGCAGCCGACCATAACCAAGCTCCTGAAAAAGAATAAGAAGCCACCGCTCGCGAGTAAGGGTTGTTCCCGAATCACTTTCTGGAAGTTGTTCAGCATGGGACCGAAAAGTTGTCCAAGCACCAAGTAGTCGATTCCATGAACGGCTGATAATTTCATTTAAGCGTTCACCTTCAGCAAGGTGATATGCTTCCGGTGTTAAACCATCAATGTCGGTATCAGAGGAAGCTATCCGTTGCAGCAGGTCAACAGGTAACAGTCCACCTTCGGTCCGAATTGTGGTAAAAACGTCCCGCCCTTTCACCAATTTTCTCCCATTTGTGCAGCAGGAAGATATACATAAATACCCAGAATATCCGGAGGAAGCTGTGGTAAGACCTTGTAGCTAATACCTTTAATACCGGAGGCGGTCCTGACCCTGCGATGAGATTCAAGCAGGTTTTCTGAGAGAACATGGGCTTGCTTTTCAATATGGTCTTTTAATTCTTCGTATCCTTCTATAACGCGATTAATAAAACCGGTTGCCTGTTCAGGGGCTATGTTTGCATCCGGGGTAACATCTATTAGTTTATCAATACCAGATGTGTCTATCCATGTTGCATTGGCAGGCGACCCCTGAAATGCTAGCAATGTAGCCTCTTCAGCCAGTTGGGATATTTCCCCTGTTTTTCTTTTTGTAATAATGTCATACCGAAATCTTACAAGAAGAAGGGTTGTGCGAGTTGTAACTGCATTTGTGCGTATAGCCCCTGCCCGCCGTGCAACAGAATCGTAGATAGGATCAAGCGATGTATCTAAAATAAATGATGAAAGATTCTCGACAAAAGGGTGAGTGCGGTGCAAATATAGGACACCTTCTTTAACCGGTTTCTCAAACCGGCACGAAATTGTTTTTTCAACGGAAAGAGCATCCCGAAGGGACCGAGGAGTCTCCGAAAATTCGATTCTATATGTTTTGTTGGTAGTATTTACAACTGCCCTGCTTGCTGAAAGCGATTCTGTTACAAAACGCACGACATCATCGGTTGAGCCAATTGCAAAGCTCGTTTCTTCCAGTTCACGTGCAACCTCATCAACCTTTATTGACTCCTGAGCAAAAACTGTTCGAGAACGTTTTTCCTTTTCAGCTGCATTTTCCCATTGTGCATAAAGGTCCTCACGTTTGGGTTTAAAGTAATCATCAAATCCAGGAAGCATCATTTGCTGGGCATTTTTACTATCCTGCTGCCTGAAAAGTACTCCTTCAAAAATAGCTTCAATAACAGAATCGGTATTGACCGGAACAGGAACGGAAATGCCGAGAGAGCTTTTTATCTTTTTATGTTTTTTTATTAAAACATCAAGAACAATACCATCAATAGGATTATCAATACCGTAATATGTGAGCACACGAACTTTATCCTGTGGTTGGCCGTAACGGTCTATACGGCCTTCACGTTGCTCATGGCGTGTGGGACTCCAGGAAAGATCATAATGCATTGCTGCATCAAAATGTTCCTGCAGATTAATCCCTTCACTAAGACAGTCGGTACATACAAGCACCCTTTTGGGTTTTCGGGCTAACTCCGATACTCGTGCTTCACGTTCGGCCGGCGGCAAAAGACCTGTTACAGAAATAACTTCTATATCACTGGACAGTTTAGTCCTTAACTGCTCTGCCAGATACTCTGCAGTAGGGATGAATCGGCAAAAAATTATCGGGCGGTAACCTTCGTTTAAGAACTCTTTAACAAGTTCTATGGCTTTTAAAAGTTTTGAATCTTTTTTGCCTTGAAGCGCTTCGGCCTCACGGGCCATTTGCAAAAGGCGCCTTCTGATCTTCTGTCCTTCTTCAGTCTCATCGGTAACATCACTGCCCGGAATAATATCAATTCCCTCGATCTGCTCTTCACACTCAACATCGAGTACGGTACGCCGGCCGACTTCATCTATTTCGTCAATATTTTCAGCGCTGATTGTTGCAGAACGATTGCGCAACGTCATAGCAGCGGCAGCCGGGCTTGAGCCAACAGCACGTAAAAGTGCTAAGGCCGACCACCAGCTTACCCTTTGTCGATACTGATTCTGGCCTGAAGCGCTAATAGTTTCCCTTGTAAATTTAAGCACCCTTTCAAAAAAACGTTTAAATTCATCAGAGAGCTTGTAAGTATTTTCACGCTCCTCTCGTGTAGGAAATGGAGTTTCTGCCTGCATAAAATGCCTGATATCAGCACGTCTGCGTTGAACAAAATGAGCAGCTAGTCGGCGGCGGTGATGTTCGTTTGACTGACCGGTGAGTTCCTGAGGAAGATGGGCAAAATCAGGATTAAGAAAACTCAGTAAGGACCTGAATGATTCTTCCTTGCCGCTATGGGGCGTTGCAGTAACAAGAACAATATGCCGGTCATTATCTTCTGCGAGTCTGCTTACAAGTTGATAACGCTGGTGTCTTCCGCCACGGCCCTGATAGCCAAATGCACAAGTATGGGCTTCATCGATGATAACAAACTCTGGGCAGGCCCGTATAAATTCGTCCCGACGGCGATCTGATTTAATGAAATCCATGGAAATGATTACATGTTTGTGAATATCAAAGAGGGATTGCCCGACCCGGCAGTATCTTTCAAGTTTTGCGGCAGTTCCGGCAAGCACCACCTCAGCGTCAATGTGAAATTTATCTGACAGTTCTTCCTGCCATTGTTCGGCTAGGTGGGGCGGACACAAAACAGCAATTCTCTCTATCTCGCCCCGATCAAGAAGTTCGCGGGCAACAAGTCCGGCCTCTATCGTTTTTCCAATACCAACGTCATCAGCAATAAGAAGCCGTACAGGATCCAATTTCAAGGACATGAGAAGCGGTACAAGCTGATATGGACGGGGATCAACAGCAAGACGTCCGAATGAACGAAAAGGTCCAGCACAGGATCTAGTGCTAAGCCTTACAGCATCACGCAAAAGTCTGCACGAACGATAATCACCGACTTTTGTAGGATCAGGCAAATCAAAACTGGCTGGTTCAACAGTTTCTAAATCTAAACATATGCCGGTGGTTTCTTCATCTGTACCACCAAGAGGGCGCAGCAGTAAAAAATCCTCTTCTGACTGTGGCAGAACAACCCATTCTCTTCCGCGGGCCTTTACAAGAGAACCTACCTGGTAGTTCATTATAATGCTCCAAAAATGCTTGGATGGCTTCGGACAACCTCTTCCCAGTCATCCTGATGATGAAACCTTAAAACTGTATATCCGCAATCTTCCATAGCATCATTCTGTGCAGAATCTCTTTCTTGACGATCGGGATAGTCATGGTGGGGGCCATCTATGTAGACGGCAGTAAGGGAATTAGTATAGATGAAGTCAGGCCGGGCATTGCAATTACTGATGAAATATTGTGCTTTTGAAGGCAGGTGCAGACCACGATCTTCGAGAAAATGGAGCCAACTGCGCTCAAGTTCTGACTGACACTGATTTAAGAGCTGCTGGAGATGCTCAGTACGGGGAAGATACCCAGGCGATTTTTCTATCCGTGCATTTTTTAATTCATTTAAATAGGCAAAAATCTTTTTTCTGTCGAGCATTCGGTGGTCTTGCTGATTTGAATAGCTCATAAGGCAGTCATAGCAGGCTGCCTCACAGTCCTCTTGGGCGCGCGGTGAGCGTTTTTTATCTTCTCCGGAATCCGGGTCAAAATGACAAAGCTCAAGTGCTCTACCCGCAACACGGGAAAGAGCATCAGAATCATCAAGCAAGCGTCGCAAAACTCCTGCGCCGCCTTCAGCAGCTTCATAAAATAATATAATGCGTCTGTTGTCGCCATCAGGCATAGGTTCTGCTGCAAGCTCGGAATCCTCAAGTTGGTATTCAATCTGAATTGCATTTTTTATAGCTGCCTGCAGGGATGCCATTACTTCGGGCTCAAGTGCTTCTGCTGGTTCAAATTGCAGACAGTTTTTCCTATCTTCAACGAACGGAATTACTCTTCTGGTAAGGCTTGATAATGGATCCTGGTCGTCATCTTCAGTGTCCTGTTGGTTTCGTGCCCAGAATCCCCGTTCCATATCAAGAACGAATCCGTATTGCTGAGGGTTTGCACGGCGTTTCCATCCCAGATTAAGACGCCATAATGTTGCAGCATGGCCATATGTGAGTGTTGCAATATCAGAATCATCACGCTTTATCTTTGCAATTCTGTATGAAAGCTGTCCGTCATACTCGGAAAAACGCAGCCCTGTTTTAATGTCATAACCGATGCGTAAACGCTCTTCTTCATCTGAGTTGATCTTATCAACACGTTTTGTAGACACATTCTGCAAACGAAAGAGCTGTTGATATGGAGCATCAAGAGAGTAATTACAGCGCTCACAATTGTCCTGACCACATTCTCCTCGTATGGGATGAATATAACCGCAATTGTCACACTGTTTCGCCGAGGAGGTCAGAGTATGTTCACCACCATCATCCCTTCCTTCAACCGGCAGTATTACCCGGTTAATTCTAAACCGCGCACCTTCGTGATAGACGATAGATCGTGGCCCGAATTCAGAAACAGCAAGAAATCGTGGACGCGAGAGGAATTCGTCATGTCCGCCTTTTCGTTGTCTGCCGGGGATATATGCAGATAAGGGCAATCTTGGAAAATTATAACCGGGGAGGAATCCCTCACTTGCAAAATATCTATAACTATAAAAATCAGCTTCTATAACATTTTGGGCCTCCGTAAGAAGCTCAATCTGCGCTTCTGCCTCAGCGCGCAGGCGTTTTGCTCTGTTTCGTTCGTCCTGTGTGCGTGTTGCATCTGTAATAATTGAATGTTGATAAGCACGCTGCATCGCAGCTGCTCTATAGAGACCACGCCATCTTTCACATGCTCTATCAAATTGCAATCCAACCTGTGTAAGGGCTTCTGAAAGCCAGTTTGCAGAATGCCAATCTGCCTGCTCAAGTTCATCTTGTATTGTAGAGAGAATATTATTCGATCGTTCCAGAGCTTTCGTGCGGAACGTATCATTACTGATACTGTCCTTAACCGAATCTATGAGTTCAAGTGAAGGGTCTTCTCCCTCAAGATTTAGAATATCCTTGAGAGAGGTGCCAAGACTTAAACTTGTTTCCGAAAGCCATATTCCATGGATATGTGCTTTAATAAGATCTTCGTTTGCCAGATCAATCCGAGGGGGAAGCACGGATCCAGCCACCATTAGTTCAGGACGCTTGAAAAAATACTGATCATGGGAGCTGTATGTGGAACAATAGGAAAATACAATAGCCGGTTGTCCACTACGTCCGGCACGACCACTGCGCTGAGCATAGTTTGCCGGGGTTGGTGGTATGTTTCTCAAATTAACTGCATTGAGTTCAGCAATATCAACACCAAGCTCCATGGTTGGTGAACAGAAAAGAATAGGTAGACGGGCTTCCCGGAATCGTTCTTCCCGGTTAATTCTAATCTCATATTGAACCTGGGCAGTATGCTCGCGAGCCTCAAGCCCTTTGCCTTCATCAGCAATTGTCTTATAAAAATTAATAAAGAACGGGTTGGTCCGCCCCCCTGTCTCAGAGGCGCGTGGAATGCGTATGGGATCATAAAAAGGTTTTGTACCATCACCTGAAACCCAAATGAGGGCATCTGCTGGAACCTGATAGCCGGGAGTATCCTCATCATTTCTGGGTTCTGCAACGATTTCAACAAGCCCTGCGATTCTTAATGTCTCAAGGATCTGTTGACAGACAACCTGTGTCTCATCAAGAGATAACCGGTCTGAATATTCCGGAAAAGTTGTGTTGCGCCGTATATACTGTCCAAAGCCACCACGAGGAGACAAGAAGACATTGCCCCAAAAATCGTCTTGCTGTTTTGCCCTTGGATAAAGCGTGCTGGCATACTCCATTATTTCATTATCATCAATCGACCAAGGCTCTCTGAGCCGTTGAGAACTCAGTTGTTTAATCTGTTCCTGTTTTAATTGTTCAAGGTAATCTACTTTAATGGCAAGAGACCTACGCATAAAATCAAGAAGGGTTTTTGATATTTCTATTCTGGTTGAGGGAGATGCGGTAGAGATTGCGGGATGATGGTTCTGCCATTCTTCGTCGTTGCTGCACAGCTCTTCGAGAGAGGGATACTTTATTTCAATAAGACCACACTGCTCAAGATTTGGAGCAATAATACGCCAACCACGTTTAAGGTCGCGATAAATTCTGTATCCAAGGACATCACGGAAAGCTCTATTTGTATTTTGAAGCTGAGCATATCTTACTTCAGGGTCACTGGCATAAAACTGTATGGGCAGGTCTAAAGCATCAAAAACCTTTTGGACTAGCTCTTCATGGCGCAGACCTTCGGGGCCGGCATTAACTGCGGCCTTATAAAGAGCTGATCTCAATAAACCTATTTCAATAAAATCGTTAAAATGACCTGCCTGTAGTGAGGCATCCTGGCGATTGTCTGTAAAACTTAAAAGTTTTCGAGCCTGCTCTAGCAGCTGTTCATCATTACGGAGATATTGAATGGCGGCAAGTGAGAGAATGGTTGTTGCCGTACTTCGTCCTTCGGTACCCAGTGTAGCAAGTTTTGAAAAATCCGAGGACTGTCTGAAATTATACGCTACACCGCATCTCAAACAAAATCGAAATGGTGCCTTTATATAATGGCAGTTAACCCCTGTTTCGTTTTCATACCCATTTGCACTTACTCGTATTGCCTGAGGGAGGTCCTGCCGTCTATTTCTTTTAATACGAATAGATCCCCGATGCTCTTCCAGCCAGTCATCGGGTAAGCGGCTTATAATATCTTCAACTTCTGTTGGCCATGGATCGCTATTATTAATATATAAATATCCTGCTTCGCTTTCTTCATTGCTGATTCTGTCACTAATCTCGCGTGGAATAAAATATCGATTTCGAGTTTCACTATCGCGGCCAGTACGAACACAGTAATATTCCTGACCACATTCTCGACAAAATACAACTGGCAGCAAAACCCGCTCCCTGTCCCCGGGAACATATTGCTGACCGTAAAGAGTTATATAACGCTTCTCCTCCGATTCGGGTGAGGCATATACAGTATCGCCCCGGCTGATAAACTGATGGAGCCGGAATGCAAACACAGGGAATCCTGTTTCGGGGTTGTGTTCACAATAGTAGCTGCCGAGAAGTTGCTTTTCAATTGCTTCAACACATTTATCAACAGATATATCAGTAATATTGCTGAGAAGTTTTGCAGCTCCGTCGTCTCCTGTAATACTGCGAGGGGTTGTGCGGATGAGCCGCCCGGTTTCTGGCTCTGTAGTAAGACCAAAGATGCTTTCTATCCAGATGGAAAGCGGATCCTGTATAAACCCTTGGAAATCTTCTGGGACTGGCAGGTCAGCATTTGTAATGCGCTTTTTCAACTCTTCTACAAACTGCTCATCTTCAATATTTCTATCGGGGGTTGTCCGTCGAAGCGTTTCACCAATGACATGCTCCGGCATTACTGATGCACCAAAAACCATAGAGGCAACCTGAGCAACCTCAACTCGTTGTTCATCATATGTCCCGGATCCTGCAAGTGTTGCTGAAGTACCAACGTGTTGCATATTTTCAGCTGAAAAGGCATTTTGTGCCCTTCTTATCAGCATAGCGACATCAGCACCTTGACGCCCCCTGTATGTGTGAATCTCATCAAAAACAAGAAATCTAAGTCCACTTGCAGCATTAATAAGTGGTTTTTCCTGTGGCCTTGTTAACAACAGTTCTAGCATTACATAGTTGGTGATAAGAATATCTGGCGGGTTTGCAATTATTTCTTGCCTTCTTTCGTCTTTTTCCTGCCCCGTGTACCGAGCAAAAGTTACTGGCCCCTGTCCATCGGGATATCCATAACAGAGGAACTTTTCAAGCTCTCCTTCCTGACTATTGGCCAGCGCATTCATGGGATAAACAATAATTGCCTTGATGCCTTGACCAGAACCGTTGCGTAATACTGAATCAACAATGGGAATTATATAAGAAAGGCTTTTGCCGGAGCCGGTACCGGTAGTTAGGACATAATTATGCCCCTGTCGTGCAATTTTTATTGCATCGGCTTGATGCTTGTGAAGTCGAAGAGTTTTCCCTTGTTCATGAATATCTGTCTTGCTTTTTCCTGCACGAAAAATTTGCCTACATTCTTCATGTAGAATTTCAGAGTCCACAAGTTCATCAATCGTTTCACTTGGCTCAAACGATGGGTTTAACTGAATCAGGGGATCTGGCCACAGAAGACCTTGCTGCATTTCCCGTTCTACAAGGTCACGAATACGCTCTTCCTGTATGTAAAAAAAACTGGTTACATAATTTTGGTAGGCCGAGATGAGTTTGTTACGAAGCTCAAACGCATTCATAACTAAACCTTTTGATTTTTTTATTGTTTTGTTTAAGAAAGGAAATATTCGTCAGCTTATCAAATGACTCAAAAAGTGTCAATTGCACAAAATTACTTTATTTTTTATTTTTTTTAGCATATAAATTTTCCAAATAAGATCATAAAAAAGCCACTTTGTGAGTAGATAATAAAACATGAGGCAAGAAAAAGAAATAATGACACCGGAGGAAGTAGCTCGCTATCTTAACAAAATTTTGAGCTGGGTATACAAGAATAAAGAATTGCTTGGCGGAATGAAAGTCGGCGGGGCAGTCTTTTTCCCAAACAAACAGGATATTTATAATCGCATATTTTCGACTAAAAAGAAGACGGCCATTAAACCTGAAAAATTTTCAAGTAATAAACAAATCAGGTCGGATATTTATCGGGACAATCTCGATCCAAACCGCCATGGTTTGTTGAATTCAATAAAGAAAAAGGGCAGGACTATCCCGAAGTGAGCCCTGCCCTTCACCCATTTAGTCCTCATCAGACTTCATGATGGTTATCACCGGCTCGCCATGATCGCCGGGACCGCAAACAGCTTTGAGGGTTACAAGCCGCTGCTCCGGTGTTTGGTTTACAAGCATGGTAAAGAACACCTGATAGCATATGACAGCTTCAGAACTCAAACCGGCACTGAACCGGAACATCCACAATACATCCCAGAGCCTGCCTTCCGTTGACTGGCCGTGATTTTTTAATGCTTCATCCGGAACGACATATTCCTGCCATACTGCCGCCGTCAATGCTACCGGGAAACGGATGCCTGCTTCCCGGGCGGTTTGCGTGACATCAATAAGCACACCGTCTTCGATTGCCTGTGTGCGGGTATATACGTGTATTACATCACCAAAAAGTTCTTTCATGGTATCCATTGTCTATCACCTCCATGCCTCACAAGAAGAGGCCACGTGCGGACCTCTTCTTTGAGGAAGAATGACGGATTGGCAAAAAGTCCATCTGCGGCTGGGCGCTCATCATGTATCACTCTTTATTCCACAAGATTTCGTGCGTCGTGCATCTGAAGCATTTCACAAACCCGTCTGAATTATGTTTTTTTTGCTTCTGCAAAAGCGGTTATCAGAACATGTCGGGATTTTCATCCCGCATGCTGATGTATCTGCCGTTGCCGGCTGTGATGATGTGGTCGTGAACCGTTATGCCCAGGATCTTTCCGCTTTCAACCAGGATTCCGGTCAAATGCGTATCATGTCGGCTGGGCGCAGGATCGCCGCTGGGGTGGTTGTGAAAAAATATTACTGATACGCTGTTGCTGAGAATGGCTGCCTTATAGCATTCACGCGGGGTTACCATACACTGGTCAACCGCTCCGATGGAAACAGTATTGATGGCATTGATCCTGTTTTTTGCGTTCAGACACAGCACGCCGAAGTGTTCACGGTCGACGCCTTCCAGGAATTTTTCGACGATATGTGCCGCATCACCATTGCATGACACAGTCGATGTATCATAGGAAAGATTGCCCTCCCGAACCTGCATTATCCTGACTATGTTTATCCGCTTCATCGGCTTTCTCCTTATAATAAAAAAGCCCCCGGGAGTGTGACCCGGAGGCTTGTCTGTTTTGGGTCTGCTTTATTTCTTCTTATCTTCTACTCTTCTGTTTTCCGTATCAGGTAGATGTTTTCCGGATGTACGCATTCCAGGTGTTCCTGTGCTTTCCGGGCCTCATCACGGCTGTCATAGGTTTCAGTTTCATCGGGTTCGATGTACATATAGCAATCGACCCGGTATGTATTTTTCCTCTTTGTGCTCATCACGATATCCTTTCACTGTTGTTACCGTAATTAAATCTGCAGAAACATCCGGTCGACATAAGCCAGATCAGTGTTTTCAACCTGTGTTACGGCTGCCCGGTGGTTGCCGTCTGCGGCTGCCTTGCAGATAGACTGCGGAACCGGGCAGCCTTCCACATCATAATCAATGACCGTTACCGCGATATCCCGGCTGTCTGTTGTAACATGGGCGATGCCCTTTCTTACTTCCACAATTACTCTCGGTTTCATAGCACATGCCTCCTTTCAGTATTCAGACGGCAGCAGAAAGGTTGCCGTCAGTTCGCCGACATCGTATTCGTTGGTAATAACCCAGACACGTCCGTCAAGCAGCGCCAACATTTCACCGGTGTGCTGCAGTCTGCCGCATTTTTCCAGGTACTCTTCAAAGGCATCCGAACGCTCGTCAATGTCCAGGCACTCAAAGCCCTTTGATTTAATGATGGTGGTGATTTCCATATAAGGCTCCTTTCTTTTCAGGATTCATGTATAATGTGTGTCGTACAGTTCCAGCAGTGATAGACAAAAAGCCCGGCCATGATCTCCTCGTCGGTACCCAACTTTGTTTCCGCCTGACACACCGGGCACCGTGCCAGTGTGCCGCCTTCATCAAGAAACTCCTCTTTGAGCTTCCACTGTAAAAGCACTATTGTTTCCATCTGCACTATCTCCTTTCTTATGGTAAAACGGACAGCCGCTGCACCTGCTCCTGTCCCTGCATTTTTCACAGACAAAAGACGTGTCTGTGCGCTCCACAGCGGAATCAAGTATCAATTCGATCGTTTTTGTCATGGGAAGGTCCGCCGCCCAGGCAAGCCGCCTGAGGATTGCCGAATACTGATATGTCAGTTGCGGTGTATATGCCATATTGCTACCTGCCTTTCTTTTTGCTGTCCTCGATAACGCTATCAAGGACCGTGTTTAATTGTTCGCGTTCGTGGTCGGTGCTCACCGAGACAGCCCGCAGGATAATGCATGCCCGCAGTTGTCTTTTTAAAAGCGGTATCCGCAGGACGCAGTTCACCTTTTCATGGATCGGGTCCATGGCATGTACCTCCTTTTTGCTGTATGTCGGTTATGGGATTTCGTATTGATGAAGGAAATGCGGGAAGTGCCGTAACAGAAAAGCACTTCAGAGGACAGCCGCTGTTTGGTCCTCAGGCCGGTCAATGCCGGCGTTTTTCAAAATGTAATCACTTGCAGCCTGCGCCATCCGGCATGCGGTGAATATTGCCCTGTTGTCGTTTTTCAGGGATGTAATCCAGGACTGTATGTATTCAGGATGACGCATCTCCGTAAACGGCAGACCGACATGACCGCCCAGGAATGCCGATCCGATCTCGGCAACCAACTCTTCCATTGCGTATGTGTCGTCACCGAATCGTTTACCGAAACTGCGGGTAAGCCGTGTACCGTGACCTGACCAGTGAACCGTTTCATGGAAGCCGGTGGCGTAATAATGCTGCAGGTTTTTAAAAGATGTTTTCGGCGGCAGCTGTATGATATCCTGTCCAGGATGATAGACGGCACGGTTCCCGCCGGTTCGTATGTCGGGCAGTGACAGGATTTTTTCCGCCCGGATGTTTTCCCCGCCTGCAGCAGTTTCCGGCTCGGGCTTCTGAAGCTCTTTTAATTTTAAACCCTTGCACTGCTGCACATTAAAAACACGGTAATAGCGCAGAAGCGGTATAACCTTTTTACCGGTATGCTCGTCTCTGTGCGTGTCGTCGTCTTCCTGTCGGTCCCGGCGCTCCAGGAATTTCCAGAAAACGATTTTTGTATGGCGTTCACCTTTGTTTATGTGTCCGCCGCGCTTTTTTACATCGGTGAAGGTCACCCAGCGCGGGTCCGTATAGCCTTTTTCAAGGGCAACCATGTTCAAAAGCAGGACATTTATCCCGTTGTACGGTCTGGCCGATAACGCGTTTCTCGGCCAGATGAACTGCACTCCGGAATCGTCCCATGGCCGCACCCACGGTCCGACACCTTTTTCAAGCGCTTCAATGATTTTATCAGTGATGTGCTGATAGAGATTGAACCCATTTTCTGATTTGTTGCTTTTTGTTTTCATCATAGCTTGTCTCCTTTCTTGAAAAAAAAGGGGACAAGCTGCACTGTACTGTGCCGCCCGCCCCCTTCAAGATGATGTGACAATGTAAAAAAATGTGTTTTACTGCGTGCCGTCCACCTCCTTTCGGTTAAGAATAAGCCGGTTACAAATGGTATAATTTTTCGGTAACACCCCCTTTCTCCAAAAATAGTGCTGCAGCTGTATAAATCACGGCTCCCCCGGCGTTCTCGTCGGGAGATTCCGTTTCATACAATGGCTCACCTGTCGCTTTACGTTATCGAGCCGTCAGGCACCAAAATCGCTTTATAAGTTATCTGCCTGTGTGTGATGTGTATCCCGGTAACGGATACATTGCGGGGTCAGCATGAAAGGATGTGGGGAAGGTCTGCAAGGAAATCTTTGACATAATATATCTTTATCTTTTCCTTATCAGGTATTAACAAAGGAGCGTATATCTGCTCAATATGTTTCAGCGCTTCTTTGTTTGTTGCTATCATATACTTCCGGTCAGCGGTATGTTTTGCAAGTTTCCACAGATTTCCTTCAATGGTGGACGTGCCGGTCTCAACCTCTATTGCAATGGTCTGGTGAAGGTTTCCGCTTTGCGTAACGATATCAATCCGGTCATGTTCAATGAATGTAAACCGGCCTGCTTTTATCAGCTCTTTTTTTATGCGGTGTATGTAATAATTGTGGATTGTCCCGCCGCGGGGCTTTTTAAAAGACCCCTGTATACCCATAGATTTCACCAGTTCTTTTCCGGTATCGGTCAAATCAAGGATCTTTGTACCCTCGACGGTTACGGCTCTAATCAGGTGCCTGTCCATAAGTTCCTGCTGTGCCGCAGTTCCTTCCGCCGTGCCCAGCCCCAGTGTTTTATACCGTTTGACGATACCGGCAAAGGGATTCATGCAGATATCGCTAAGCAAAATCTTCGCAATGGGGGACAGGGAATCAGGTTTTTGAACACCCTGAACATCTGCCGTTTTCGGCATCGGAGGCATTTCACGGCCTAAATGCTTCAAATACGGACGCATATGCTGTTTTACACCGCTGTCGCTGATCGAGCCCTTGCGCAAATTAAACGCAGGGATGGTGACAAGAAAGGGAAACGGATGTCTTCCCGTCTTTACAATAGCCCTGCCGAGTGTCAGCATGCCGAGGTATCGCTTCTGATGGTTGTCAAGCAACAGAGCATTGCTCATGGCAATGATATCCTGGGTCAGCGACAGGCTGAGGCAGATTTTTGTAAAGATGTTTCCCAGTGCAGTGAGCGAAATACGGTGAGGAAGCTGGTCGATTACGGTGATACTCTCACCCAGCTCTCTTATCTCACGCATAATAATGTCGGTGATATCTTCGGCATCGTGTTTTGTTTTGTAGAAAAGATTATGTGCCTCTTCGATTATGACCGCATGTTTCACCGTCTCTCTTTGCTGTTCGCATAAACGAAAGTAATAGATCCACAAAAGCAGGCTGCCGGTAAAAAACGCCTTGTCGGTATCGGAAAGTCCGTCGAGTTCCAGGATGACTTTCTTCTTCAGGAGTTCTTCAATCGGGTATCCTTTCTCACAGTTTACGACCTCTGAGAGCCCCGGGAAATTAATCGCATTCAAAGTCCTTTTTGCGCTCATATACCACAAAAGCTCCCTGGCACGCTTGCGCTGCTTTTTAAGATAGCCCTCCATTTCCTTGAAGGTTTTGCTGCCGAATGCTTCCATAATAACATCCATGGCACCATAGCCCAGGTAATAGGCTTTCTCGATAACGTTGCACAATTTTTTGTTCCATACGTGCGGCTCAACTCCGGGCGGTTTGTTTTTCGGGTTGAAATAAAACGGGGATATGTCACGGCCCACGGTAAAGATAAGAATCTCTTCATCTGTAAAATCCGGGTGGTCGATTATGTCCCGGTAATTACGCTTATAGTCAAACACCAGAAACGGCACCTTCTGACTGCAAAGTTCTTTTAAAAGGTTCAACGTTGCAACGGTTTTGCCGCTTCCTGTTTGACCGAATATGCCGATATGTTTCAGAAGCTCCTGCTTTCTGAGCCCGAAACCGTAGAGATTTTTGTCTGCATAGTTTACCCGGCCGACTTCCAACTCTCCTGCTGCATCCGCACTTGTTAACGGCGGCAGCTCGATTTTATCCTCAAAACTTCTGAGATATTTTTCGGCAATAAGGTTGATCTTTATTTCAACATCCCCCCGTTCCCGGTAATCTGCAGACTGGTACAACAGCCACAGGGCATCGGCCTTTTTACCGATAAGCGGTTTCAGCTTCTGCAACGTTTCTCTGATATCGTTTCTCATGCAAAATCCCTCTCGCACCATCCCCCGCACCTGCAGGGATAATCGGCAGGATTGTCCGAGGCGGTATTGACATGAATCAGCTTTGCCTCGCGTTTGGCAAGGTTGACAAGCTGCTCGTCGACCTCAATCATCCTGACACCGTCTTTGTACTTCAGGAAATGAATCCCGACACGGGAAGGCAGCCGGTTAAATTTTTCTTCATACAGCAGCGCATAGATTGCAAGCTGCAGCCGGTATTCTGCTGTCATGTCCGCTTTTTTTGCGGTTTTGTAGTCGATGATCTCAACGGTTCCGTCCTTTTCCTTTATGAGGTCAACGATACCCATCACCGAGTATTCGTCACCGGAGAACAGCTTGAGCTCGGTCTTTTTCTCCGGCGGACCGCGTATCTGTTCCTCAATGTAATGAGCAAGAAAATTGTCAAGCATCATGATGCTTTCCTCCCGGAACCCGTTTACGACATCATCGGGCAGCCACAGCCCGGCAATGTCTTCTGCATGCCTTTTCCACTCTGCATAAAAGATATCCAGCAGCTGTGTTCTGAGCTGCGGGTGGTCCTTCCGGGTAATGTTGCTGAGCTTGAGCTGTTCGAACAGATGCAGGGTGCTGTGTACGATTGAGCCGCGGTACAGATGGATGTTCGGTTTGATGGGATTTTTTAATATGTAGTGCAGGAAATACTTACGGGGACATCGATTGTACATGTTTATCGATGAAGGGGATTGTATTCTTTTTGCCATTTTGATTTCATAAAGTCCTCCTGGTATTTATATTTTACAGTGCGTACGTCCAAAAATTTCTCCAGTACGTAATCAATCTCAGCGGTTTCCATTCTGCTTGCAAATTCAAGCGGTTCATATAAAAGTTTTTTTATATCATCTTCTGTTACATACATGGTTATTCCTCCGACGCCGACAGTATCCGTTGTTTGTTCTGCTCGCCAAGGTACTGTATGGCGGTCTCGATCAGATCTTTTTGCATAAATGACAGATCCCGAAAATAATTTACTTCTTCCGCCCTTCTTTGTTTTTCAAGATCCTTTTTCATTCGCTCAAGCGTCAAGCGTTCCCGGTCAATGCCGTATTTCCGGTAAGGCGGCAGCTGAAAGATCATGGTGTTAACATCGCAGGAATCAAGATCGATGCGGTACATATTGTCCTGTTTGATCTTCCTTCGCTGCTCAATACCGGCAAGAAGCATCTCGATTTTTGACTGCAGAAGCTGCTTCTTTTCGCCCATGATCTGCTCCAGGGGGTCCGCAGCGGCCGACACGGATCCGGCATAACCGCCGGCATACCGGTCCGGGCCGAGTGGTGACCCGTACTGCGCCTTTATCGGTGTGTATGTCCCGGTATATACGTATTTCACATCAAAGTATGAAAGCATGGTTTCCGGTGTCAGACTCATATAATCACCCCGCTTATTTTATTACCTGGAAATAGTAACCATAAAACACAACTACTATATAAACCTTTCGGTTTTGCCCCCGCATCTGTCTGTCTACCCAGATGTTTTCACTCATTCGCGCCTCATTGGCACCACAAAAAAATATTTTTTTCATCCTGGCGGTAAATTTCCTGTAGATCTTCCCGTTTATCAATATGAAAGACAATCATCATTACTGTGCAAAAAAATCGAAAATTTTTCAATCCGCCACCGGACTAAGGGTAAAAGCAGCAGGCTCATGTTTCACATTAACGGGTAAAACCAACGGCATACGGGACCCAATGAAAAAAATTTGTAAATAATCGGGGCCTGCACATGACAAATATATGAGTGTGCAGATAAAAAACAAACCCTAACCGATGCCAAGGAAAGGAGGTGAAAAATGTCCGGCAAAAATGAAAAAAAGCAGGACCTGTGCGATATCGTTCTCAAAAATATCGTGCAGGAAAAAGTGAAGGGAATTGATCTGAAAACCTGCAGGACACTGCTTGAGATTCTGACGATATTGAAGGCCATGAAGTGGAAAAGCCTTACCGATCTTGAGGATCTGATCACCGGTGAACGGCCTGAAGTAATGCAGGGTCTGGTCAATTCCACCGGCAGCAAACCGGATGAAAACATCAAAAAAACCATATCCTGAGGAGACACATATCATGGCAAAAAGACTTGCAGTCAAGGTAGCAAGCACCGACGGGGAACCCCATGACATCACTATAGAACCCGGCACAACAGCATATGATATTTGCCACCAGCTTAACCTCTATGGCTACAAACTCTCACTCGGTCCCTCACATCCTCCGTTTGCCGATACCGAGGTGGTGTACCCGCATGTTAATGACGGTGCCAAACTCTTTGCAATCACCAATGCTATGGTCGGCTGATCTATGGGAGGGCAGCAGTGCCGACATCCTGCTGTCCTCTTTTTTTTTGAAAGGAGGATACCCTATGACCATCCGCATCAAATCCGACCCGGCTTTCAGGACCGGACCGCTGCGGATAAAGCGGTCCCTGAAACCCTACTGGGAGGAAAACGGCTGGATACGAAGCCCCAGAGGTTTGGGGTTTTCCTATCACGGCCGATATAAAATCTCCTTGCTTACCGACTTTCAAGGCCTTATCGAAGAATATCGTCTTCCGACCGAACTCAGGTTCTATATTTATGAACCAACCGGAAAAATCCTGGATCATCCCGAACATGGTGCATGTTTCAACAACCATAAAGGCGGTGGAAAATTCTTTATTCACTTCAGCCGGCAGCCGCGGGATATCGATTCGGGGATAATTCACATAGAACGAATCATACATGAAATATATTTTGGATTTTAAATCTGCCAGGGGAGGTATGCCATGTTTTTTCCGAACGTTTTTCAGAAAGGCAAGAATGAGCTTGCAACGCCTCTGTGTTTCATGACCGGCTCGCTTTTTCTGTACCGGTGTTACCGGTACCTAACCTCAATGGGTCCTAATGAAGTCTTTCATTTTGTCACCGGTATCAGGGTGGGCTGGATGCGGACCTTTGACTATATGCAGCAGGTAAAGATGCAAACTCAGAGCCCCGTACAGGTCAAAACCGATATCAATTCGGTGGCAAAAACCCTTATAACAATGGATGAAATGTTCGGCCATCGCCTTCACGCACACTTTCACAGCCATCCCGGAAATTTCTCATCGCCATCGGGTATCGACCTCGACTACCAGGCACGGATTGAGGCGGGAGGATACAATGCCATCGGCGGCATATTTACCAGAGACGGGCAGATCAGATTTTTTTCACACAATCTACCCTTTATTATTCACGTCTACGGAAAGGGGGTTGAGCAAATTGACGACACACATTTCAGATTCACAACAGCCGGTTTTTTTAACCGTAACGCCGCTGCAGAAAACGCACAGGATGGAGGCCCCGGCAACCGATCGGCAGGAGAAGATCAAAGGGTTCAGCCAGAACACATTCAGGAAGCTGAGACTGAACCTCATCGGTGCCGGTGGACTGGGTAGCGAGATCGGCGAGGGACTTGTCCGGAAGGGGGTCGGCTCCCTTAGCATCTTTGATGACGATACGGTGGAGCTTTCAAACCTTAACCGGCAACGGTTCTACAAAAAAGATCTGTACAAAAACAAGGCCGTGCAGCTTGCACAAAACCTGGTTCATGACGGTATTGGAGATACCCGTCTTAATGGTTTTCCCTGGAAGTTTCAGGATGCCGCCGGGTTCGACTCCCATGACATTGGCTGTGATGTTGCGGTATGCGGCGTTGACAATGATGCGGCCAGGGTGTTTGTCTCCGACTACTATTACCGCCGGAACATACCGGTCATATTCACTGCCGTGAATGAACTCGGCAATGCCGGCTACGTGTATGTGCAGGAGCCGGGCAAAGCCTGTTTCGGCTGCTTCAGGCCCGATGCAATCAATGACGGTAAAAACCCCTGCCCGGGTACGCCGGCCATAAAGGATATACTCAAAGTGGTTGGAGGCATCGTACTGTATGCGGTCGACACCCTCTTTATGGACAGGATGCGGGTGTGGAACTATAAGGAGATGTTTCTTGACGGGACTATCCCGGAATTCTGCAGTACGGTTGAAAGAAAAAAGGGGTGCAGTATCTGTGATTAATCCTGCCGGGCCGGACCCTGCCAAGTGCGGCAATCCGGCCCTTTTCCTCTTTTCATTGCCTTCACATGTGCACCCGGTAAAACCGGGCACCATGATGAGCCCTTCCCCAAACAATACAGGACCGGCAACCAAATTCAGAAGTTATTATTATTATCTCTATTTTAATTATTTAATTATTTGATCATTATGATCAAATTCAAGGAGCTTTCCCGCTTCGATTTAAACATATCTCTGTATTATTCATATTATCTCTTTCTTTCTCACGCTCATGCTCGAACCACGACCGTACGGTCGCGATTCTCTTTTATTTTTACAACCAGCCAAAAAATAAAAAAAGCGAGCGATATCAATAGCGCGACTAAAAGGAGCGGAAATTTCCCCCTGAGGGGGTGAAGGGGGGGAGCTGCTCCCCACTTAATGAACCTTCCAGGCAACTTCCCGGTACATCTCATAACAGGAAGAACAAAAAGCAATACCTGATTTCTCCTCTTCGGGTTCAAGCCATTTCCCGCAAAAAAGACAAACTGTATGCATTTCATAATCCATTTTATCAACCTCCAATTTTTTCTGTTTGATAAAAAAATTGGGGGTTGATACCCCGCTGCAAAAGCGCACGCACCAAACAACAATCATCAGCCGCCTTAAAAAAAACACTCTGTTGCAACCACCCAAACCAAGGGGAAAAATTTATGATTCTGAAAAACTTTTTTGTTTTTCAGGACAATAAAATTTTCCCCGGGCACCCCTTCCCTCAACAAACAATCATCAGCCTGCTGATCCTAATCCCCCACAAGCTGCTCATTTAACACCTTATTTGTCTGCTCCAAATGACTCATCTCTTTACCGTTTACTGCCTTTAACGGATATCTAACCACCGGCAGCATTCTGATACTTCTCTGCACCGGATAGCTGTAACCGGCCCGGTACGTAGTAACCTTTCCATATATGTTGTCAGGAGACGAATGAAGCAAATCCTCACCCTCATCATACGGAATCAGTCTTCTATACAGATACTGTGCCTCACGCATTTCATTGTCAAAGGCCATCCTGTAAAGATCCTCTTTCAGTACCGCCATCTCCTCATCGGTGAAGGACCCGTATATATCAAAATCCTCCCTGAGAATGTTTTGTATCCCCCGCTCTGCAAGCTCATACAGATCGCATAAGAACCTGCCGCTGTTTCTTATATATTCCACCATATTGTGTATCCGCACGGATTGTATGTCGGTTTGTTTCACGGTTATCAGCCTCCAAATCTTTCTGTCCTGAGAAAAGATTTGGGGGTTAAAACGATCACGAAATCACATCAAACACAAAACAGCTGCTCCCTGAACAAACCCCGTATTGTGCAGTCGATCATATACTTTTTCAGGCGACCCCGCAGGGGGAACGATTTATGTTCCGGCTCGCGATGAGCGAACCGGACAATAAATCTTTAGCCGTGATGAAAAACAATATATCAGCATATCAACACAGGTAATACCCATCGATACGACCGGAGACATACCAAAAGATTTATAAACAGGCGGTACCGTTATGTATGATATCATGTGTTACGAAAGGTGATACCGATGGAAAAGAGACAGGGCATCCTGAACAGTATCCGTTATTTTCTGGCACCGCGCGATCTGTTCGAAAATATACAGAAGCTGGAACAGGAAATCATATCATTGAGAATTGAAAAGGAATCCGAATTGCGATATACACAGCGCCTTCTCAACGACCGGGAAACGGAAATCAGGCAAAAGGAAAATACCATAGCAGAGCTCAAAAAAGAACTCACCGAGATAACATTAAATGCACCGGCAAAGCTTGAAGCTGACAGGAAAAAGCGCCAGAGTGAAAACATCCATACCATACTCAACCCCAAGCAGCTCGGGCTTTTTAAAATATTGAGTCAGGGTGAAAAAAATTACACACAAATCCTCGAATCGGCACACAACAGCAGGCTTGATGTTCGCGATATACCTGCTTTGCGGGTCCAGCTTTCACGGCTGAACAGGAAACTGACGCAGGAATCAGTGTACGCGATCGATAAAATTCAGCGCCCGGATGGCTGTTATTTCACGATACGTTAGGCACTATTGACTGTGTGGCAGGAATCGGCTTACAGGTCAATTTTGTCAAGCGGATTTTCGACATTGCGCAGTTCTTTAAGCCGCTTATCGATGAAATAGTGTTTGCCCCTGCTCAGTGTAACTACCGAAAGCCTTCGCGGCATGCCGCTGCCGCCTCTGCGACAGGCTTCACAAACGTGATACCTGTCCACAGGCACATCATTCCGCAGACGACAGCAAACCTCACATAATTTTTTATCTTTTCGAGACATTTTATCACGCTCCGTTTCACCGGAGAAGCGGGGCGTGATGAATTGTTCTTGGGGAAACCCCAAATGCAGCGACGTTACTGCTCTTCTTCCATAGACTGTCTTAACGCCTGGATAATTTCCATTTGTACTCCATGCTTAAACTCAAGCCATCGCAATTCTTCTGGAATTTCTTTTTTTATAAAATCTATTATTTCTTTGGCTTTGCGTATAAAAAAACGGGTTTTCTCTTCTGTAACAAGTTCATCACCAATCATTGCTACACCAGTGTGTGCGAACGAATTTCTTGCCTTACGGAGATGTTTAAAAGCCTCCCAAAGATCATTATTCTCTTTTATTGATTTCCCAATTATATGTAGCGATAAAAAATTATATTTCTCCTCAATGCTTGGTTCTTTTAAATAACCTCGGCTATTGACCCATCCCCAAAAATCCCGATCAATTTTATTATATTTGGCTACACTATCTAATATTTTTGAAATGAACACCTCTAATGCTGTAAAGGTCAAAATGATTGCTGGACCAGTTTCCGGTAATATTGAAGCAGCATCAAGTAATAGCGTTTTCCAAACCGGAAATTCATAACCCGGAGGAATAGAGTGAATATCCTCCCAAATTTGTTTATCCAACGCCACATAAGAAAAAACGAACTTTCTCACTCCTCTGCCACAAATATAGCGCTTATTTTTCCTTAACTCAGTGCCGTCATCTTTCAGATATGTACAAGACCAATTTAAATTAGATAATTTTATCAATTTAATTTTGCTTGCATTGGTAACATATCTCAATCTTGCTAAAAAATCGTTTGCAATTTCTTCTATCAATTCAGGCGGAGGATCAACCTGTGCATCGACTTTTCGGTTAAATCTTTTTGTCTGGAAATCAATATGTAAGACATCTGCACTCATTGCGGGCTTACCGTCCATTTTCATGCTGTCAGCGCTGGAATATCTATTTGCCATCTCGCTTCTCTTCGGAAAGAAATAGTAGATATTGTAAGCACCTAATTTATAGGCATAAACTGGATAAGATTCTTTTTCCGGAATTGTTAAAGCGAATGGGAGTTGTATGTAAATTCTTGCGATCATAATAATCTGTTTGTACAACTAGCGTAGTTGCTTAGCTGCAGTCACAAAGCACCAATCTGCTGAACAATGTGATAGACTATTTCTTTTTCCATGATGACTATGAAATCTGTTCTTACTCCCAGTAAACGGGACCAACAATTTCGTTTTCTCGAAATGCTATCCTCAAGTCTGACCAAAATCTACTCATGGTCCCAAAGACACCGTCGAAAAATCTTCGGCTATCTAGCCTTAAACGTTTATATTCTATGGTGACCCCTGGTACTCTTCGGGTAATCGATTCGATATCTTTACTTTGCTTCTCTTTCATGAGAGATACATCGCCGTTCGCATGTACAAAGCAGTCTCGCACCTTATAATAATCTCGGATTGCCTGCCACTCTTGATGTTCATTAAAATGAATATCAAAATTTTTTTTGATGTATTTTTTTGCTCTGATTATTCCGGTTGCATTATTTATTTTATCCCACTTGATTCGGGTCGTTTGCACATCATCCGTCCTTTCGAACTCCTTGCAAATCTCTGTAAGTCCACTTTCAAAAACTGAACAAGCCATTGAGAGCACAGTGGCACGGGCAATGTTGGGATACGCTTCATGCAATCTGCCATATTCATTTTCATGTGACTCGTAGTAATAGTCAGCATCTTGTCCGCTTAGGCCTAGTCTTTCTATCGTCTTCTTTATATTGCTCGCGAATGCCACAGTTTTGTCTCTGATATGATCTTCAACTAGCAGTAGGTATTTGTGCAGCGTTTCAAATTCTGCCTCATTTTCAACTAACGCAAATGGAACCCAACCATTGGTTTTCCAAGGAGTTTCAGAATCTTTTATGCGCTTTCGGTGATTCATTATTGTTCCTTTCTCTATATTTTATAAGCATACTATAAAGCCCTTGCTCTCAACGGTCAACCAAGTTTTCTTGTAACCTCCACATCCCTCACTATCAAAAATTTCTATCATATTTCCTGCGTTTATTTCAAAAGGGCCATTGCGTTTGCTTTGTTTGTCCAACTCTTCCACGTTGCTACAATTACCCCCCATTAATATTACAGATGAGCATTTCAACATAATCGTGCTTAATTGCGACGTTCATCAGCCGTTTCGTAAAGCCAAATCAAAACAAAACAACTTTATAAGCGCTGCAAGGCGTGTTTTCATAAATAGCCGTCAGGATTGATGTTACGATATAGAAAAAAAAGCGGCCCTATGCCGCTTCATTGGCTGCAGCCACTCTGTCGATTTTGTTGAACAACCGATGGATATAGCACACCTCCTGCATGAAGGCCTTTTCGGTCTGCCTGCTGATTTCCTTGTTGTGCATGAGCCACTTTTTGTAGATAAGCTTTTTCACCATGGCCATCCGCACCTCCTGCTCTTTTGATTTTTGTTGAAGCTCGGACAACCGTATCTTTCTGAACAGCTCTATTTTTTGTGCCGCTGTCCGCTTACTCAACTCGCCGGCATTTACATGAAAGCCCAGCTGTTTTGCCAGCATGTTGATATAGTTTATCTGTTTTGCGGTCGCTTTCTGCTTTTCCCTTTCGGGTTCCTGTGTCTGTCTGGTTTCCAGCATTTGCATTGTAGATACCTCCGAAAGAAGTCTTCTTCATGACCCCTCTCAATGCTGTTGAGGGGTCATTGCAGGCAGGATCATCATTGTCTTTTGCTAATCGATTTCCTGGTATTTGTAGCACTCATATCCGGCAACCGGTTTTCTGGTGCTGTTAAGATATTGCCTTTTGAACATCGGTTTTTCGGCGCAACAGATCAGCCCGCCGTGAAAACTGCGGTAACAATTTACCGACGTTTTGCCGGTATGGACATATGGTGCATTTTCAATATGTATTCCGCTTTGCACCTGTAAGTAGATAAGAACCATAAGCACAGACCACATCACACTCACGATTACCAGTATACTGAGCAGGTACCGCAGCAGCCGCAGTTTGCGCAGCCGTTGCCGTCCGCTGAGCCTTTCATCGGGCATACGGTACAGTGCTGCTGCAGTCGCAATGGGTTTGTACCATCTGTTGCCTGTGCAGAAGTTGAGGAACCGGTACCGGCGTTCCTTTGTCATTGTATATTTCCCACCAGCAGCCCCCGTATATAAAGATTGTCATTTTTTTTGAAAGAAGCGCCATCATGTGCAGACATATTAGAGAAAGGCCGTCACAAAAGATGTCCGCTCTATTGAAAAAAAACGGCCGCCGGGTATTAATTTTTGCAGACCTTTATCGTTCTACCTTATAGAAGAGTGAATTAATAACGTGCTTACAGCACAAAGGAGGTGTTATGCAGGTCTTCTATGCATCAAAGAACAGAAACAAACGCCACAAACAGGATCCTGATTATTGGATCTACCCCAGGAAACAGGATGAAAGCGATACAGAGCAAACGGAAAGTAATGTCCGGCAAAAGAGAAAAGAATCGCGCAGACCTGTCGGGAAAATGTACAAAAACAGAAGCCGCCGGGGAACCCAGTATTTAACCGTGTATTTATTCGACACGGTTAATAAAACGACGTGACGGTATTGGCAGCGTCATCGGCAAAACCTGAACCGGCGGTGAGTTCCCGCTTCATAATCGTTATACTGCCGCGTCAACCCGGCATGCATAACAGGAATATTTTACAGGAGATATTCCCATGCAGGAACAATATCTGACACTCAAAGAGCTGTGTGCCACAATTAAGTACAAACCCCAAACCATATACAATATGATCTGCCGGGGAACCTTCATACGCGGTATACATTACCTGAAGCCCTCCCCGCGAAAGCTGCTTTTCAAATGGTCCGCTATTAAACAATGGCTGGGGGATGACGGTACAGAAGTGTGCAGGGATACTGCCGAAAAAGGCACAAAAAAGTCCCCGGCAAAGAGCTCTATCAACATATAATTTTGGTTTGAACAGGCAGTCGGCTATGATAATCTATGACAAGGGAAAATCAGCAGAAAGGAGGGATGCCGATGACTGGAGGATAGATATGTCACACAACAGTGGTATGTCTGCCGAGGTTATCCGACTGCCCAGGACAAACCGTAAAGGCAGAAAGCAGGGCCTGAACAGAAACCGTGAGGGCTCCATACGTAACATGAACGGCACCATATATGTCGATTTCCGGTACATGGGCGAGCGGGTCCGTGAGAGTGCCGGGCTCAGGTGGAATGAAAAAAATGTGAAGACCGTCAGGCAGCAGCTTGACAAAATAATCCTTGCCATCAAGTCCGGTGAGTTCAGATTCGCAGAGGTTTTTCCTGAAAGCAGAAAGAAGGACTATTTTACGCAGAAAGAAGAACGGCTTCTGGGAATGCCTAAACCGCCCGGTGAGGTTTCCGTTGCAGATTATGCGCAACGGTGGATTGAAACGGTTGAAGCAACGGGACGTATGACCGGAAGGACGCTTCGTGATTACAAAAGCTATCTCAACAATTACATTAAACCATTCTTTGAAAATTATACATTTGCACATCTGAACAAAACTGTTTTTGAACGGTTCGTGGCCTGGTCCCGTAACCGGCAACTCAAAAACAAGGTGATCGGTAATAAGACTATCAATAATATTTTCATTCCGCTGAAACTGATCTGTAAAGACGCAGCTATAGAGTACAACTGGGGTGCAGTATACAATCCGTTCTTCGGCTTCAAGAAACTGAAAGAGGATAACTCGTATGAAAAAATCAACCCGTGCACACTACAGGAGCAGCAGGAAATAGTGCATCATACCCCCACCCACTGGAAACCGTATATCAGGTTCGCATTTTGCTGCGGCATGAGGCATGGAGAACAAACGGCAATAAAGCCGGGGGACATTGACTGGCAGAAAGGTCTTCTGCATATCAGGCGTGCTATGACTCGTGATGCGCAAGGCAAAATCATTGAAGGCAGAACAAAAAATGCCTTCAGCAGAAGAACCATAAAACTGACGCCAGGTATGATTGAAATACTGACACAACAGAAAAAAATTCATAACACACTCGGCAGTGAATATTTTTTCTGCACCCCTGAAGGTAAGCGAATCGACATCGACAACTTCAGAAAAAGGGTATGGGCAACAGCCCTTGAGGATGCCGGTGTAGCGTACCGTGACTTGCGGCAGACACGGCATTCATTTGCCACAACCGCCTTCAGTAACGGTGTCAACCCGTTGTACATAGCACATATGATGGGTCACCGGAACACGGAGATGATTATCAATGTCTACAGCAAATATGTCGAAAACAACAGCAACAATGCTGAACTGCACGCTCTGGACAGGATATTTTCTCCGGCAGACAGTGAAAAGTAAAAGGAAGTAGCGATGGTTAAATCGAATTTGGGCAAAATTTGGGCAAAAACCACCCCTGAGACCTCTCCAGACAACAAAAAAGGCACTCGGGATCGCTCCTAAGTGCCTTTTTTTGCTTTGGTAGCGGGGTCAGGATTTGAACCTGAGACCTTCGGGTTATGAGCCCGACGAGCTACCTGACTGCTCCACCCCGCATCATGTCTATTTGTGAATAACTTATTAAGTATACAAGCAGCGGTTTTTCATGTCAAGGCATATTACCATTTTATTTATTCCGGCGGGTTCTGTTCCGCCAGAAGATCATTTACCGCATCGATCACTTCCGCAGGGGCGCGCTGAATCTTTCCCTGGCCGTTAACAAATGCGTGAACCGTGTAGCCTTCAGCAAGCAGGGTGCGGGGCTCCTTGCGGTATACATTATACACAAATTTGATGCTGACGCGCTTTACCCAGTCTATGGTCGTTTCAATTGCAATAAGATCGTCATAGGTGGCCGAGCTGTGGTATTTGCAATAGGTTTCCGACACCGGCAGATAAATCCCCTTATCGGAGATATCCCGATAGGTATAGCCCAGATCCCGGAACAGCTCGGTCCGGCCGCGCTCGAAAAAATCAAAATAGTTTGCATAATAGACCACATCAAACGGGTCGCTGTCCCCGTAAATAACGCGGTACTCGGTAACATGCGGCTCCATCAGATCCCCTCTCCTTTAATGAATATCCCCATAAGCTGCCAGCCCTCACCGACAAACAGCCCTTTCATGCGCGCATCCTTTTCACAATAGCGGGCCGGGCCGGGAGCCTGCTCGTTCTCCGATGAATAGATGATAAAGGGCACCGGATCGGCCGTGTGCGTTTTCAGCGACAGCGGGGTCGGGTGATCCGGAAGCACCAGAATTCTGAACGGCTCTCCCCGCCGGCGGCATCCGTCAAGCACCGGCTGAACGATTTTCCGGTCAAAATCCTCGATCGCTTTGATTTTTTCATCCAGGCAGCCCTTGTGCGAGGTTTCATCAGGCGCCTCAACATGCACATAGACAAAATCCCCGCTGTCAAGCGCCTGCATCGCAGCGGACACCTTCCCCTCATAATTGGTATCAAGATAGCCGGTTGCGCCGGGAACGTCAATGCTGGTGAGCCCGGCCGAAATGCCGAGGCCCTTAATGAGATCGACCGCGGACACAACCCCGCCGCCGACGCCGTACAGGTCCATAAACGACGGGATCCTCAGGGCGGTGCCCTGCCCCCACAGCCAGATAGCATTTGCCGGGTTCTGCCCGTTCTGCATCCGTGTGCGGTTTACCCCGGCAGCATCCAGCAGGCCGCGGCTCCGCTCCATGATGTGCGTCACAAACGGCGCGCCCTCGCCCGAGGGCATATGCGGCTCGATGTCCCGGTCTGATATATCATGCGGCGGCACGGCGCAGACTGCGGCGCTGCCGCCGCGCCAGACCATCAGGTGCCGGTAGCTCACGCCGGGATAAAACGTGATTTCCTCCGAATCAAGCTGCTCTTTGAGGATTCCGATAAGCTCGCGGGCCTCAGGGGTCGATATGTGCCCGGCGCTGTAGTCATGCATATAGCGGCTGCCGCCGCGCTCCCCGATGGTTACCAGGTTGCAGCGAAATGCCACATCGCGCTCGTCAAGCTGCACGCCGATGCTTGCCGCTTCAATCGGTGCCCTGCCCGTATAATACCGCTTCGGGTCATAGCCCATAACCGACAGGTTCGCCACGTCGCTTCCCGGCGGCATCCCGTCCGGAACCGTCTTTGCCATGCCGATCGCGCCGCGTGCGGCCAGCCCGTCCATAGCCGGCGTGCTGCTTATCTCCAAAGGCGTTTTCCCATTACGTTCTTCAAGCGGGTAATCCGCCATACCGTCCCCGAGAAGCACTATATATTTCATAACCTGCCCTTTTACATAACCACGGTATGCGTGCATCAAAATTATTGAATAATACGTGACAGCAGGCTGTTTGTCAACTGCCTGCTGCCTGAATTCGCTTGCGTTACCCTGCAATATCTGTTATTGCCTACAGGTACCATGACGCTCACGCAGGCCATCATACTCGGCGCCGTTCAGGGAATGACCGAATTTCTGCCCATAAGCAGCTCAGGGCACCTGGTAATTTTTCAGCACCTGTTCGGGCTCCGCGAACCGGCGCTCGTATTTGACACGGCCCTTCATTTCGGCACGCTCATTGCGCTGTTTGCCGTCTTCCGCGCAGACGTTGTCAGGCTCTGCGCATCCTGCGGCAGGCTTGCGCAGCCACGGAATATT
Organism: uncultured Thermodesulfobacteriota bacterium; assembly: GCA_964621615.1. Lineage (GTDB taxonomy): Bacteria > Desulfobacterota > WTBG01 > CAIYCZ01 > CAIRTM01 > CAZUMW01. The sequence continues at coordinate 175,324 of CAZUMW010000003.1, read as the reverse complement.
ACCCGGATCGGACAGCTGTACACCAGCGATGAGGATACGCGGATGCTGCTGCTGATTCTGGCCGGAACCATTCCCACCGTGTGCCTCGGCCTGCTCTTTAAGGACCTGTTCGAGTCGCTGTTTGCTTCTATACAGGTGGTGGGTTTCACACTGCTTGTAACGGCCGCTGTTTTATGGCTCACCAAATATTTCCAGAACACCACGCGCAGGGTGCTCCAGATGTCGCTTCTCAGCGCCCTCGTTATCGGGCTTGCGCAGGGGCTTGCCATAACACCGGGCATCTCCCGCTCCGGCGCAACGATTGCCGTGGCCCTGTTTCTCGGAGTTGAGCGGGAAACAAGCGGCCGGTTTTCTTTTCTGCTGTCGATGCCCGCCATTACCGGCGCGACCCTGCTCAACCTTTCCGATGCACGCCTGAGCGGCGCCGAGGCGCTGACCCTGTGCGCGGGAACGGCGGCTGCAATCGTGACCGGCTACATATCGCTTGTATTTCTCCTGAAAGTGATAAAAAAAGGCGCCTTCTATCTGTTTGCGCCGTACTGCTGCCTTGCCGGCGCGGGCGCGCTGGCTCTCTGGCTTCTTTCCTCATGACAGCAATCCATTAATGAGCGCGGAAAACCAATGCCCGGCGCATCCTTTTCAAAACACGGCAAACAGTCCTGGCTCGAGCTCACGGTAACGCTTCCTGCAGACTATGCAGATGCTCTCTCCGCGCATCTCATCGAGCTGGGAAGCAGAGGCACCTCAGAGCAGAGCGCTGCCGGAGCGCCGGGCCTGCGCGAAGTAACGGCCTATTTTCCGGGAAGCGCCGACCGGGCTTCGCTGCTCAAAAAGGTATCGGCATTCCGCGACCTGATTGCCGCCTCGTCGCCCGAAGCGGCACAGCATTTCCAAACAAAAGCCTCCCTCATTCCCGACAGAGACTGGAACGCGGTATGGAAATCCTATTACAGCCCCACAAAAATATCAGACCGCCTGGTGGTCAAGCCGTCGTGGCAGCCCTACGAGCCTCTGGAAGGTGAGATCGTTATCGAGCTTGACCCCGGCATGGCATTCGGCACCGGCACCCATCAGACGACGCGTTTGTGCTTACGGGCGATCGAGCACTGCATCGGCGCATTCGGGTCGACAAAGGGCTTAAGCCTGCTTGACGTGGGAACCGGCTCCGGCATACTGGCTATAGCTGCCGTTCTCCTTGGCATCCCCAGCGCGGCCGGCGTCGACAATGACCCGCTGGCGGTGAAAAGCGCTCAGGAAAACGCCCGAAAAAACGGCGTCGGGAGCCGCATTGTTCTGAGCACTGCTCCCGCGGCGCAAATCAGCGAATCATTTCCAATCGTCGCGGCCAATATTCTGCCTCATGTGCTTATCGCGATGAAGGAGGCGCTTGCCGCACGCGTTCAGAGCCCGGGCTTTCTTATTCTGTCGGGGATTATCACAGAAAAAGCCTCTGAGGTGGCGGATGCGTTTTCAGGGGAGCTGAATCTGTATCGCAGCATGCAGGAAGACGAGTGGGTGTGCCTGCTTTTCACAAAGGGAGCGCCGGATCGCGCCCGGGGGCCTGCATGAATCAGCGGGGGTGACAGCAGTGCTGGATGCGGGATGATCCGTCAGGCGGAGGCCGCTTCGTCGTTCAGAATGCCGTCCTCTATGCGAATCACCACAGTTTTCTGGCGCAGTAAATCAAGCCGGTCTATCTGCTTAATGGCCCGCTGCATATCGGCTTCCCGGGCCTGATGCGTAAGCATAAATATAGAGACGGTCCCGCCGCGCGCCCGCCTGCCCTTCTGCACAACCGAGTGAATGCTGATGCCGCACCGCCCCAGAATGCCGGATATTCTTGACAGCACGCCGGTCTTGTCGGCAGCGGTAAAGCGCACATAATACCGGGTGGCAACTTCCCTGAACGGCTTGAGCGTTATTTCCCTGGCCCTTTTTCTCGCGCCGGAATAAAGCGGCTCCTGCGGCGATACGCCGTCCCTGATGCTGCGTGCGCACTCCATGATGTCTGCAACAACCGCGCTGCCGGTAGGCATCATGCCTGCGCCCTGCCCGTAGAGCATAGTGGGGCCCGCATCCCGGTTGTGCAGAAAAACCGCATTGTACGTGCCGTTCACCCGCGAAAGCATATGGCTTTCCGGGACCAGCGCGGGATGCACGCGTGCGTCGACTTCGCGCTTTGTGCTGCGGCAGATTGCGAGAAGCTTTATGCGGTAGCCAAGCTCGCGGGCAAATTCTATGTCAAGCGGCGTTATGTTGGTAATTCCCTCGGTATAGACCTTTTTTGCGCTGATCCTTCGCCGGGCCGCGAGGCTTATGAGCACGCACAGCTTATGCAGCGTATCGATGCCCTCGATATCAAATGTCGGATCCGCCTCTGCATAGCCCTGCTGCTGCGCATCGCGCAGAACCTCTTTGAACGGCGCCGCCTCGCTGGTCATTCGGCTCAGGATATAATTTGCGGTGCCGTTGAGAATGCCGAACATGCTGACAATGCGGTCAGAGGCAAAGGCATCCTTTACCGCACGGATTATGGGTATGCCGCCGCCCACGCTTGCCTCAAAGCCGACCCCGACCCCGCGCTCCGCCGCAGCGCTGAAAATCTCAAACCCGTGATCGCACAGCAGCGCCTTGTTTGCGGTGACAACAGGCTTGCCGTTCCGCACGGCGCGGAGAATAAGCGAACGGGCAGGCTCAACGCCGCCGATCAGCTCGACTGCGATATCAATCCCGGGATCGTCGGTAACAGCTGTTGCATCGGCAGTGAGCTCGATTTTTTTCAAATCGGCGCCGCGGTCCGTCACCGTATCCAGATCGGCAATTGTTTTGATCTCCAGCCCGCAGCCGAGGCGCTCCTGTATGTGAGAGGCGTTTTTCTGCAATATGCGGACGGTGCCGGTTCCCACAGTGCCGAAGCCGATAATGCCGATGCGTACTTTTTTCATGTCACTCCCTCATATGCAGCAATCGCTGCCTGCCATTAAAACAGCGACATACGATATACCAGCATAACCCCTTTGTCAAGCACGATGGTGCGCAGGCTAACGCCTGCGGCTACCGGGTTATCTATGAACAATGACACAGCCTCGTCATTCCGGAAATCCGTAAAAGTTTGGACACAAAACACAAAAAAACTCCTCATTATCTATTCGCTCCGGACGGACCGGCCCTCTTGCGCGCAGCGCTCCACAAACCTGCGGGCAAAATCAGGGCACGATGCAAAGTGCAGATGCACATAGCTTGCCAGCACCGCGCCGCTGCAGTAGCCTTCAGCCACCCGGACGCCGGATTTTCGTCTATATATGCCGTAACACCGCTCTACGCTTGCGGGCATCTCCGTGATATCTGAATAGTGAAATTCATGCCCCCGCAGAAGAGCTCCCTCGTCAGCAAACGGGCAGCCCGGCCCGGTGCGCACTTCGACATAGCCGAGCCTCACCCGGCGGTCCTGCATCACCGCGCGGGCAGGGAACACGCCTGCAAGCGGATAGGCGGTACCGTGGGTGTCGCGAATCGACTCAAGCAGATACAGAAAGCCCCCGCACTCGGCATACACGGGCCTTCCCGAGCCGCAGAACCTGCTGATAGCGGAGCGCATCGGCTCGTTTTCGGAAAGCCGCTTCATATGGAGCTCCGGATACCCGCCACCCAGGTAGAGGCCGTCAAGATCCGGCGGCAGATCCTGCTCGTCAAGCGGGCTGAAGAACACCAGCTCGGCGCCGAAGCGCTCAAGCAGATCAAGATTGTCGGGATAATAAAAACAGAATGCCGCATCCCGGGCTATGCCGATCCGCGCCTTTACGCGCCCGCCTGCAGGTCCGCCGGGCGCAGCAGCAGACGGGCAGGCAATCACGCCGCATGCGTCGAGAATCGCCTCCACGGATACGGTTTTCTCAAAGCGGCCGCACCACGCTGAAACCCTGCTGAGAAGCGACGCAATTTCCCCGGCCGTCACCAGCCCCAGGTGCCGCTCAGGAACCTGCCACTGCTCATCCGAGGAAACGTATCCGAACACCGGGAGAGCGCCACCACATCGCACCCCGTCACGCACGTAGTCAAAATGCCGCGGCCCTGCCACCCGGTTGAACAGCACCCCGGCAACCGCCAGCTCACGATCAAAGGCCTGCAGCCCCAGCGCGATCGCCCCAGCAGTGCGCGCAAGAGACTGGCCGTCGATAACAAGCACGGCAGGAAGATCCAGCCATTTTGCAATCTGAGCCGTGGAGCCATCCTCGCCTGTGCCGTCAAAACCGTCATACAGGCCCATGACGCCCTCCACAAGAACAATGTCCGTATCAGCACAATGGCGCGCAACCGTGTCTATGCAGGCCTGCCGGCCCATCATCCAGCCGTCCAGGTTAATGCAGTCACAGCCGGTGACAGCTGTGTGAAATCCGGGATCGATGAAATCAGGCCCCACCTTGAAGCACCGGACCCGCATGCCGCGATTCATGAGCGACCGGGCAAGAGCCAGCGTCAGAACCGTTTTGCCCACGCCGCTGCGCTCACCCGCGATAACACATCCTTGTATCGTTTTTTCTGTCATAGATATTTATGGGATTGGCACCGGGGAAGCCGGGCGCTGGATTGTGCCGGCATCCGACACGGGTGCCGCCACATCAATCGCCCCAGGGCCATATGCTGTGCTTCCTCCCGGGAGGAGGTGCGCTCGTCTCCGGCGGAGACCATGAAATGACAATGCTTTCTTTGTTAAACAGGTGGCCGGAATCCTGTGACGGGCGGTTTTGTATCCTGATAATCACTTTGTCCGACTGCTCTCCAGCCGGGCTTTCATTGCCGCGCACAAGCAGCACGCCGATATGGTCATTGGCGGGGAGCACGCTGTCAAGCCAGGCGCCAGCCTGAGCGGATGCACAGCGCCGCCGGAACTCCTGAAGCGAAACAACGCTGACGCCTGAGCCGGGCGCATCGCCGGGGCCGACCAGGGGCATCTGCTCAAGCACGCCCTTTTCATTATATGCGGCAACTGCACTGCAGCGGTCCCGCCCTCCTGATATCTCGAAAAAAAACGAGGCGCCGGGATGGTCTTTCGGAAAATTCACAATGAATTTATCCCAGCCGGAGCCGTTGCCGGGAGGCTGTGTGCCCGCAAGCCGCCCTGTCGCGCCGGAAATGCGGCTCAGCCCGTCAGGAGACGGCGCGCACGACTTCCGTAAGCTATCAGATGCCTTTATGGTGGCATTGTCGGCATCGGTTGGCCTGCCGGCTCTGACTCCGGCGCTCAGCGCTCTATGCAGGTGCGGGAAGCAGCGATTCCCGCGCCCCAGGAATCCCTTCCAGCCGGCAAAATCATCCAGCACCGAATCGGAGACATGTGCGATTTTAATCAGCGATTCCGACCCTGAGGCGTGCAGCGGCCGCTGGGCTAAAACCGCGCACAGCACAATCAGCACCCACCATTTGAGGCTCACATTCATGTCTGCTCTCCATTTCAGGCTTTACGGATTCCCGTGCGGGCGGGGCAGCGGCGGCAGGCGCGCGTCGCCGCATCGGATACAGGGCCCGCGCATAGGCCCTCATTGCTGGCTGAGGATTTTTTTCAGCTCCGATACCAGCTTTTTATTGTCGTTTTTCTTCTTGACGGCCACCCGGAACCAGGACTCATCAAGGCCATGAAAGTCATCGCATATTCTTATGAGCATGTGCTTTTCCAAAAGTATTTCATGCAGGCCGGGGGCCGCAACCGGAGCAGACTCGTCACATTTTACCAGCAGATAATTTGCAGCGCCTTCAAACACGGAGAGCCCCGGGAGCTTTTTGAGCTCCTTGACAAAGGCTCTCCGGGCGTCCTGGTTGTAGGAAACGGTTTTTTGAATAAATGAGCCGTCTTTTACGCTTTCAGCACCTGCATGCTGCGCCACGGCATTGACGCTCCAGGACGGCAGCTTTTCCCTGAGGCGCTCAACAGCCTTCGGGTGTGCGATAATGTAGCCGCAGCGCAGCCCCGGCATGCCGAAAAATTTACTCATCGATCTGAGTATATAGACATTGTCCATGGATCCGGCCAGCGCTTTTACGGAATGCTCCTCGGTATAGTCCATAAATGTCTCATCCACGATGATCGTGGAGCCTTTTTTATGAGCGGCAGTGATGATGTCCTTCATTGTCTTTGCCGGGATAACCACGCCTGCCGGACACGACGGGTTGCACAGGTACAGGGCGCTGTATCCCCGCCTGAGCTCATCGATCAGCTTTTTTTCCTGTATTTTGAAGCCGTCCTTTTCATGTGTCATAAAATGAAACACAACGCCTTTGGCCCGGTGAAAGCTGTGCTCATACTCGGTAAATGCAGGTGACACAATCAATACACTTTTGGGCCGTATGATACCGGGGAAAAAATGAATAAACTCCGTCGAGCCGTTTCCTGCCAGAATATTGTCCGCCGGAATACCGTGATACTCGGCAAGCGCGTCAACAAATGCCCGGGCGCTCTGATCAGGGTAGTTCAGTATATCCCGATCCATGGCTGTCAGCATTTTTTTCACCCGCCCCGAGTAGCCAAGCGGATTTATATTTGCGCTGAAATCAGTAATGGCGTCAACGTCAACACCAAGCTGCCGTGCAATTTCATAAACATTGCCACCATGTTTTTTTAACACGAGAATCTCCTTTTTCTTGCAAGGGGTGATATGTTGGGCCGGCGGTGCAGCAGGCTTTTTTTGCTTCATCTAACTTATTGTATTTTCATCATTTTGTCAATCAGGAAAATGGACCCACAGGACAAAAACATTATAAATAATGTTTAAATGACTAAAAATACTTTCATTTTTACACACATGCACCGGCATAACAGCAGACAAAAAAAGCCTGCATAACGCAGGCTTTGTAATCGTTTGGGCAGACCGCAGTGGTGCTGCAGTCATTTTATGAGATAAAAAGTCTTTCAGTACAGGAACAAGCGGCAAAACATATAAATACCGCCAAGACTGAATATCCACAGCAGGATACTCAGCCACACAATGATTACATCTTCTCTTTCAAACAGTTGTGTTGTTATCCACTTCATTTCTGAGCACCTTTTCGGTTTTTACCGGCTCTATTATGTTTAACACATATAAAGAACCATGGTTTCATCTAAAAGTTAAAAAAACAGCGGCACTGCCGCTGCTCACAAGCACCACCATGTACCGCCTGCACGCAATGCATAAAGCGGCATGCGATATACAATGAAAAAAAACTGTTTTTTTCCTGTTTGACCAAATCATGCCGCAGTGATACATTTAACAGTGAATCAGAATAAATATGACAAGCGGCGGCCAGGCGCTGCTCCGGTCGCCCTCGCAGGCGTGAGGCCGGGAGCAGATTTCACCATATCAGCCATAACAGCCGTTAGAAAACACACAGCATGGCAACTATCACCGTTATCCACAAAGACGGCACCACCACGGAACATCCCCTCACGGGCGACACACTATCGATCGGCCGCAGCAAAGACAACGACATTGTGGTTGCCGATAATACCGCCTCCCGCAATCATGCCGTAATACGCACGTCCGCAGAGGGACATATGATTGAGGATCTGGAGAGCTTCAACGGAACGAAAGTTAACGGCAAGCCGGTCCGGAGCTGCCGGCTGCGCAATCAGGACGAAATACGGCTCGGGGAAACTAAGCTGATATTCAGCGGCGACCACAGCAGGTCCCGCCTGCACACGGATTCGGTCATCCTGGCGCCTGAGGGAGACAGGGAGATTGAGGATCAAAAGGTTGTAGACAGCAGCCCGCAGGCCAGCTACGTGGCGTCCGAAAATCTTCTGGTCACCCCCGCACCCCAAAAATTATCCAGCGGGCATTTCAGCGCCCGCAGCTCAGCGGGTTCCGGCTCCGGGTACAGCGCTGTCGATATTTCATCGCTGGAGCGCACCAACAAAGTTCTTTTCGTGCTGTATGAAATAAGCCGGCAGCTGAATTATATTCAGGATTTCGATGAGCTGCTGAAAAAAATAATGGATCTGATATTCATGGTTGTCGATGCCGACTACGGCTTCCTCATACTGACCGAGGGGAACGGCGATGACGACCTTGTGCCCGTTGTCGTTAAACACAAGGACGAGCAGCACAAAAGCAGCGAGCCCCTGAAAGCAAGCAGGACAATTATCAAGCGTGTGATAAACGACAAAGTGGCCCTGCTGACCTCCAACGCCATGGATGATTCCCGCCTTGACAGCGCCAAAAGCGTGTTCATCCAGCAGATACGCTCTGCGATGTGCGTACCGCTGTGGAAAAAAGACACCATAATCGGCGTCATACAGCTCGACAGCGTGCGGCCTGACAACCATTTCACCAAAGACGATCTGGAGCTGCTCAAGGCGATCGGCAGCCAGATGGCCATGGTCATCGAGCAGGCAAGCCTGAATGAGCAGATCCGGGCCGAGGAGGCAATGCGCAGCAGGCTTGAGCGGTTCCACTCACCGCAGGTCATCGAAATGATTCTGCAGGGCACGCAGGAAACAAAGGAAAGCCTCATGGAGCCCAAGGAGGTGACCGCAACGATTCTGTTTACCGATATAATCGGCTTTACCGGCCTTGCTGAAAAGATGCCGCCGCGGGAAACAACCATGCTTCTGAACAGGTATTTCTCCCGGATGACCGATATAGTATTCACCTATGACGGCACGCTTGACAAATATATCGGCGACGGAATGATGGCGGTTTTCGGCGCGCCGATGCAAAAGGACGACGATGCAGAGCGGGCAATCAGAGCCGCAATAGATATGAGAGCGCAGCTTGCCGCAATGAAAGACGAGTCCGAGCTCACAAGCTCATTCAACATACGCATCGGCATTAACACCGGCCCCGTTGTTGCCGGCAATATCGGCTCGCTCAGGAGGCTCGAGTACACGGTTATCGGCGATGTGGTCAACACCGCATCGCGCCTTGAGTCAATAGCCGGCGAAAATCAGATCCTCATCGGGGAGGACACCTATCGGCTTGTGCAGGACAGATTTTCCATAAGAAAAATCGGCCCGAAAAAAGTCAAGGGCAAAAGCACGGCCGTCATGACATATGAAGTGCTCGGCAGCGCATAGAACCGGCACATACGCGCTCGCGTACAGCGTATGAATTCAAACCATTCCGGCACCGACAAACCGGCACCTCGCAACAGCAGCGGGGACACCGCAGGCCTTCCGGAATCACCGGAGAGCGCCGGCCCGGCAGGTTCCGGCTCTTCAACACAGCCCGCCGTATCCTCATCCGTCACCCGGCAGCTGCGCACCGGCACGATACACATGACCGGGGCTGAAGCGGAGGCGCACCATCGCGCACCCGCACGCTGGTCCGTCGGCGATATCATCCTTGACCTCTATGAAGTCAAAGACATTTTTGTTACCGGAGGCACTGCAACCGTCTACCGCGTCCGACACAGAGCCTGGGGCAGGGACCTGGCCGTGAAAACGCCGAAGCCCGGCCTTCTGGAAACGTCCGCCGGGCGTGAAAACTTTGTGAGCGAAGCCGAAACCTGGGTAAACCTGGGGCTCCACCCCCACATCGTCAGCTGCTATTATGTCCGCGTTCTTGGCGGCACCCCGTTCGTATTCTCGGAGTTTATAGACGGCGGAAGCCTTTTTGATCTGATACAGTCCCGGGCACTGTATCAGGGAGGCGAAGCCGAATCGCTCAAGCGAATCCTCGACATAGCGATTCAGGCTGCATGGGGCCTTCAGTTTGCCCATCAGCAGGGCCTGATACATCAGGATGTCAAGCCGGCAAATATTATGACAACGGGGGCGGGAACCGCAAAGGTCACCGATTTCGGGCTTGCCAAAGCCAGCGCGCTGATCGGCGCGCTGCCCAGAGGCTACGGTGACAATATTGTTGCAACCTGCGGGGGAATGACGCCGGCATACTGCTCCCCGGAGCAGGCCGCGATCGTGGCGCAGGCTCAGCAGGGAATGCCGCAGCACAAGCGCGAGAAACTGACGCCCGCAACCGATATCTGGTCCTGGGGGGTCTCTATTCTCGAAATGTTTACCGGCGCTGTTACGTGGCAGAGCGGCGAGCAGGCCGCCGATGCTTTGCACGCACTGACGCCGGGGCGGCCGCTGCGTGCCGGGCTTCCCCCGCTGCCCGAAAAGCTCTTTGCCCTTATCGGCCGGTGCCTCACACACAACCCCGCAGAGCGCCCTTTTCTCGACCAGGCTATCGGCCTGCTTCAGGACATATACCGCACGGCTGCGGGATCCCTGTATCCGCGCCCCGACCCGCAATCGGCGCAGGCTCTGGCAGACAGCCTGAACAACCGCGGCGTTTCGCTCATCGACCTCGACCACATTCCCGAAGCGGCCGAGTGCTTCAACAGGGCGCTTGCCCTGCATCCCGGCCATCCTGATGCAACATACAACAGGGCGCTGATGCTGTGGCGCTCCGGCAGCATCAGCGACGCCGCAGCGATCCGCTCGGTCGAGGAAATGCTGCACGCACACCCCGACGACGATAAAAGCGAGGCGCTTCTGGCACGCCTTGAGCTCGAGCGCGGCAATTACGAAAGCGCCCTTGAGCGCTGCGAGCCCCTTTCGCCTGAAAGCCCCGCGCTGCAGGATGCACGCGATGTGATGGATGCCGCCCGGAGCCGCCGGAACCTGACGCGCCGGTGCGTTAAAACGCTTGAGGGGCACAGCAATGCTGTCAACGCGCTGTGCCTGCACCCGCAGGGAAAGGTGCTTTTTTCCGGGAGCGGCTCACCCGTTGCCTTTGCGCGGGAAAAGGATTTCAGCATCCGGATGTGGGATATAGAAACAGGATCCCTCATCAGCGCATATACCGGCCACGGGGGCAAAATAACCTCGGTATGCTGCGACCATACCGGCACCCTGCTCCTGTCGGCCAGCGTCGACGGGACCCTGAAACTGTGGGACACGGTCTCCGGCACATGCCTGCGCACGCTTGCCGGGCATGAGGCGCCGGTCGAATGCGCCTGCATGTCCGATGACGGCTCCCGCGCCGCATCCGGCGGGCGCAACGGCGCTGTTTTTGTGTGGGACGTACACACAGGCCGCTGCATTACTTCAATACGCGCGCATGAGGATGCGGTCGCCGCCCTGTGCTGGACGCCCGACGGCTCCCGCATTATATCAGCGGGGCGCGATGCGGCTATCAGCATATGGGATACCCGGTCAGGCGCATGCATGCGCACCCTGACCGGACACAGCGGCCCTGTTACGACGCTGAGCATCAGCAGCGGCGCCGGCCACATTTTGTCCGGCAGCAGCGATACAACCGTGAGGCTGTGGTCGCTTCAGGACGGCTGCTGCCTGAAAACGTTCGCCGGTCATGCGGAAGCGGTAACCGCGGTCTGCCTGAGCCCCACAGGACAGTACTTCCTGTCCGGCGGGGGCAGCTTTTTCGGCAAGGAGCGGGCCCTTAAGCTCTGGGAAACCGAGCGGGGGCGGTGCCTGTATACCTTCACCGGCCATACCGGCGCCGTAACGTCGGCCTGCTTTGCGCCGGACGGGCTGCATGCCTTCTCGGGCAGCGAAGACGCAACCATTAAGCAGTGGTGCGTTTCCATAACCTCCCCCGCCCTTCCCGCACCGATGAGCCTGTCGCAGCTCAGCGCAAGCGAGGACGCACTCAGGGCGCACAGCGCCTATGAGCATCATGTGGGCAAAGCACATGACGCGCTCAGCGCGCATATGCCGGGGGAGGCACGAAATCATCTCATGCGGGCGCGGGCACAAAAAGGATACGAGCGCAGCCCGGAAGCGCTCTCCCTGTGGCTTCAGCTTTATCGGAAGCTGCCCAAGCAGGGCCTGCGGGGAGCCTGGGCAGAGCATCTGCTGCAGGGACACGAAGATGCAGTAACAGCCGTGTGCATGTGCAGCGGCGGCCGCGCTGCCGCATCGGGCAGCGAGCAGGGAGAGCTGCGGCTCTGGGATATGAATTCCTTCCAGTGCCTGGCAGCCCTCGAGGCGCACAGCGGCCCGATCTATGCCCTCTGCCCGGCCGGGGAGCGGCTGCTCTCCGGAGCGGGTGACGGAAGCATAAAAATATGGGCCACAGCTGACCCGTCGTGCGCGCACACCCTGAAAGCCCACCGGCAAAGCGTATACGCTCTCGCAGCCGCTCCTGACAGCAGGCTGTTCGCATCGGGGTTCGCAGATGCATTGATAAAGCTCTGGGATGTGAAAACCGGCGCGTGCCGCGCCACGCTGAGCGGGCACGCCGGTCCGGTAACCTCGCTCGGCGTCACCCCTGACGGCCGGTTTATTGTGTCAGGCAGCGGGGACAGCACGGTGCGCCTCTGGGACACGGCAACGGGCACGTGCGTGCGCATATTCGATGAGAGAAGCTCACCCGTCACCTGCCTTGATGTAAGCAGCGACGGGATGCGGGTGATTACCGGCCACGCGGACTGCAGCATACGGATCTGGGAGATTGAAACCGGCAGCTGCCTGTCCGCCATGAAGGGGCATACGGGGCGGATCACCGCAGTCGCCATGAGCTGCGATCGGCATTGTGCTGCATCCGGCAGCGATGACGGCACGGTGCGCCTCTGGGATCCCGGCACCGGCAGCGCGCTGAGAGTGTTTGAGGGGCACGAATACGGGGTGAGCGGGATTGACCTCGCTCCGCCGGGTCACCGGCTCATATCAGGCGGCAAAGACGCTGCAGTCCGGCTGTGGCTGCTCGACTGGGAGCTTGCCTCCCCGGCAGCAGAGACCTGGGATGAGGGGGCCGCCGCCTATCTGAGGGCATTTCTAACCATGCGCGCCTCAGGGGGCACGTGCAGCCCGCAGCCGGAGCGCCCCCGGGGAGAAATCACCGCTCCGCCGCGGGACAGCAGTGAATTTGCAGCGCTGCTCGACCGCCTTGCCTGTGCCGGATACGGGTGGATACCCCCATCGGCCGTTGAATCACACCTGAAAGCCCTCGCCGGTCATGCATGCCATCATGGGCACACACCTGACAGCAGCCAGCCGCCTGAAAGCCGGGACGCCCCGCCGGCCGGCCGGAGCGGAAAAGACAAAAAAAAGCGCAGCACCCTGCGGCTTGACATTGACTAGCCGCTTCCGGTCACCGTCGCTGCCGCAACCGCTGCCCATCCGGGAGCCGCTGTGCTTCTGAATCATTCACCACCGCCCCGGAGCCTCTCCGGAACCCGGTACCGGGTGTCGAGCCGTGCTGCTGTGCGCAGCCGGGACAGCGCCCGCGCCCGGTCTCCTCTGTGCAGATATAAAAGCCCCAGATTATAGTGTGCCGATGCATATCCGGGATTCAGGCGGACAGCCTCTTCAAAATGCCGCTGCGCAGCGCTGTAATCAGCTTGCCGTATTGAAATAACGCCCAGCAGGTTGTGCACCTGCGCAGGGCGCCCGGTCACAGGGAGAATGTCGGTGAGCACCGCGGCAGCGCGCTCATACCGGCCCAGTTTTTCATACGCGCGCCCAAGGGAAACAGCGGCATCGTCGGCATAGCGCGGCGAGAAATAGGGCGGCGCATACCGGAGCGCCTGCTCAAAGGCCCGGGCGGCCTTTTCCATTTCCCCCTGCTTGAAATATATCCGCCCCAGATTCCGGTAGGTAATAAAATGGTTTTTCACCGCGGAAAAGTAACAGACATTCCCGCGGTTTTTCGGCTCCACCGCGTCCATATCCTCAAGGGTTGCCTGCAGAAAGCGCACAGGAGAGCGATAATCGAGATTTCTCTGCACTGTTTTCACACCATAGAGCAGACACACGATTCCTATGCAGGCATAAATATATTTCCGCCGCCTCTGTGCCGCAGCCCGCGCAGCGGGGAGCGAAACCACCAGGCAAAAGCCGATCGAGGGAAGATACAGGTAATTTTCCTTTGCACATTCAGGCAGGGGAATAATGTTAAGCACCGGCATAAGGGTTATAATCACAAAGCACGCGCCAAAGGCATATCGCGGCAAACGCCGGACACTGAACGCCGCGATAATCATCACGGTACAGCCTGTGATGAAATAGGGTGACATCAGCATGTGCATATATGTTTCGGGGACAATTAAATTGCTGTAATAACACAGCGTGACGGGAAACATGAGCTTTGCAGCGTAAAACCCAAGGGTGATCGGCACCATTGCGCACTGCTGCCACAGGCTGTACCACTCAGGCTCCGCCGCAGAAGGCGCAGACAGCCCGACCGCATACCATCTCAAAAAGCCGTATATCACCGCGGGGGCTACCAGGCACCCGAAGCGCACCCGCCAGTAAAGGGCAGGTGCGCTTCGGGCCTCAGGCCACAGGTACCGGTGCAGCAAAACAGCCGCGGGAAGCGTGACGGCGATTTCCTTACACAGCATCGCTGCAAGATAACACACGCAGCACAGGGCCGTCTTTATCGCTCCCCCTTTTTTGTCAAGCCACAGCACAAGCGCCGCAAGGAAAAAAATCGCGGCGAGAACATCGGTCCGCCCGACCACATAGCTGACTGAATGCGTGTGCACCGGGTGCATGGCAAACAGAAGGGCCCCTGCCGCGGCCGCCCCGGTGTGTGCCAGCAGCATCACAAACAGCCTGAACACCAGCAGAACCGCAATGCAGTGGTATACGATATTGGACAGATGATGCCCTGCCGGCGCTTTGCCGAACAGCACCCAGTCAACATAGTGGCTCAGCACAACAACAGGGCGGTAATAGGCATACGACTCGGCGCCGAGCACCGCCCAGTAATCGGCGGCAAACGAATGCAGCACCGCTTTGTGCGAGCCCAGGGCCGGATTGCGGAGGAGAAACTGCCGGTCGCCGGCCACAAAATCGTTTGCCAGGGTATTTGCATACACGAGCACCGCCGCCAGAACGAGCAGCAGCCCGGCGCGCATGCGGGAGCGGCTGTCGCGTGTGCTTTGGCACATTGAATTATCTTCGCGCTTCTGATACATATGGTAGGAGCTAACCGCTTATATGGTGAAACAAAAGGTGATCAGTATATCATGCCCCCCGACAGGATTAAAAATCAATTGTTCATGATTGCCGGAGTGAGCATAATCGCCGGCAGCGCTGCAGGGTTCGGCAGCGCGCTGCCGGAAATCATTCGGCAGGGCTATCAGCTTTACGGCCTCTATACTCTCATATGCCTGATTCTGCAAAAAAACCTGCCCGGCCATCTTATCGCCGCATGCGCCGGCGGGGCGGCAGGGGCCTTCGCCGGCGCAGCGGCCATTTACACAAAACAGCTCTGCTTCAGCCACTCGGGCCGAAGACAAAAAGCGCTTTGTGCTGCCGCAGCTGTCATTGCCGGCATATGCGTTCTGACAGCCGCCGCAGCTTCAGCACGCACCGCTTTTTTCAGCAGCCCCGCCCGGATTATCGCTGCAGCTGCCGTTTTTGCAGCTGCATGGATAATTGTTTCTCTGCCAAAGGGCCGGCTTCTCAGCAGAGCCGCTGCGGCCGTCAAATGCCTGGCCCTTGTGGCGCTGATTTTCATTTTCATCCTGTATGCTGTCCCGGCGGCAACATCGCTTACCGCCGCGGGCCGCCCGAACATCGTCCTTATCGTTATAGACTGCCTGCGCGCCGACCATCTTGGGTGTTACGGATACGGGCGGAACACCTCCCCCGCCATCGACGCTCTGGCGGGCGCGGGCACCGTATTCAGCCGGGCATACGCACAGGCCCCCTGGACCAAGCCCTCTGTTGCATCGCTTTTTACATCGCTGTATCCGCATGTCCACAACATAATAAGCCCGGGCAGCACCATGCCAGACACGCTGGTCACCACCGCCGAAGCGCTGAAAAACAGCGGCTACCATACCGCGTTTTTCAACGGCGGGAACCTGTTTGTTAAAAAGGACTTCAATGTGGACCAGGGCTTTTCCCGCTATCTGTACCGCCCCTACGCCAAGCGTGCGGGAGAGGCCATAACCCATGACTTTTTGCGCTATATTCAAAACACAAACAACACGCCGTTTTTTGCCTATATTCATTACATGGATGCCCACACGCCATACAAGGCCAATATGTTTACCAATACGTTTATTGGCAAAAAGCCCCTGCGTACGCACAGCGGCCGGGGCAGCGTATTGAAAAAAATACGCCTGATGACGAAAAAGGGGCAGCTTTCCCCGGAGGAAAAGCAGCGGATTGTCGATCTGTATGACGGGCAGATCCGGTATATAGATGAAAATATAAAAAACATACTCCTGCAGCTAAAAAACAGCAGCCTGCTGGACAATACGATATTGATCATAACCGCTGATCACGGAGAGGAATTCTGGGACCACCGCAACTTTGAGCACGGGCACACCCTCTATAACGAACTGCTGCACGTCCCGCTTATCATTGCCGGGCGCGCCGTTTCATCAAACGCTGTTTCAGCCCCCGTGCAGCTGATTGATATTCACCCGACGATCCTTGCATTAACGCGCACCGAGCCGTGCGGCGCCCCCATGCAGGGCAGAAACCTGCTTTCCCCGCCGGGGGGTGCTGCACCCCCCGCAAACAGGGCCGTTTTTGCAACAGCCACGCTGTACGGGACAGAAAAGATGTGCGTCATTCAGAACGGCCATAAATACATTCGCAACACTGAGCGCAGCAGGCACAAGTGGAAGCTCATCGGCTACACCAGCACGGATGCGGCTGAGTGCTACAATTTAGACACAGACCCCTCGGAATCGGTGAACCGCGCGCCGCACTGTGCTGAAAACACGAACCTGACAGCGGCTCTTGATACATTCCTGCAGATGCCACCGGTGTGCGCCGAGCAGATCACGCGAGCCGTAATCGACAAAAACACTAAAAAGCAGCTTGAAGCGCTTGGGTATATCAACTGAGCCCCCGTTCCCGCATACGCCCCGGAGAAGTTGGCCGGGCCGAACCCGCTGCATTACCCGCCCCTGCGCTCAAGCAGCTCGTCGTAAAGATCGATATACCGCCGTGCGGCAGCTTCGATTGAGTAGCGCTGCACAATCGTTTCGCGCGCCGCGCTGCCCATCTGCGCTCGCATATGTGCGCTGCCACACAGCACCTTGAGCGCATCGGCCACATCGCTGCGATCCCCCGGGGCAACAAGGATACCGGTGCGCCCGTCATCAACGACGTCGGGTATGCCGCCGACCCGTGTGGCCACAACCGGCAGCCCGCATGCCATGGCCTCGATCAGCGCGTTTGGCAGCCCTTCCACAAAGGAGGGAAGCACAAATACGGACGCTGTTTTCAAAAAGCGCTGGACATCGCCGCAGCTGCCGTGAAAGGAAATCCTGTCCCTGCAGGGCAGCGCCGCAGCACAGCGCTGAAGCCGCCGCCTCATCGGCCCATCGCCCACAACAGAAAGCCGCGCTCCGGGGCGCTCTTCGGCAAGCAGCTCAAACGCCTCCAGAAGAACCTGAACCCCCTTGCTCTCTATCAGGCGCCCTACGTAGACAACGGTTTCCCGCTGCGCATCAGCGCCCCCGGCGGGCCGGAACACATCGATGTCAACCCCGTTTGGAATGCAGCGCACTGCGGCGTCATCAAACCCCTCCAGGCGGGCCTCCTCGGACGAGGCGCTGCACAGCGTCACCAGCCGGTCGATGCTTTGATAGGCCCGTATGCACAGGCGGCCATACAGGCTTTTTTTTATTTTTTTAAAATCGCTTCCGGCCCCGCTCGAGGCAACCCGCCCGACAACTTTTTTGTTGAATATTTTTCCGAAAGCAACCGCAACAATACAGTGGAACCCGGAAAACTCGTGACAGTGAATTATGTCGAAGCTCTGCCGCGCGCGCAGCAAAAAGATCAGCACCGACAGCATATACGTCATGCCGAACAAGCCCTTAGCCGGAATAACGCGTATAGCGCGCACGACGGGCACCCCATCGATTGTTTCACGGGCGGGAAGGCCCCTGAATTTTCTGGTGAGGATGCGCACCGAACAGCTTTTTTGCAAGAGATTTCTTGCAAGCAGGTGCGCCTGCTGCTCAGAGCCGCCGCAATGGGGATAATACAGCGAGATTATCATGAGCACGCGCTTATGCATACCCTGCCGGCCTTTCTGGAGGCGTAACGCTTTTATCAATAAATATTCTATGCCAGAGCTCCAGGCACAGAAGGGTCCAGATCCGCGATGAGTGATCATAGGTTGCGCTGCAGTGCTCATCAAGAAGCATGCGGACGCACTCAGGGTCGAAATAGCCGCGGCAGCGCGCGGTCCGGTCGCACAGGACATCATACATCATCTCCCGCAGATCTGAGCGGAACCAGTGCTCCAGCGGAATCGCGAACCCTTTCTTCTTCCTGAAAACAACCGGGCGGGGAAGCCGGTCTTTTACGATCTGCTTTAAGATATACTTTGTCTGCCCGTTTTTGATCTTCATTTCAGCGGGCGCAGCGGCAGCGCATTCCATGACGACATGGTCAACAAACGGAGAGCGCACCTCCAGGGAATGGGCCATGCTTGCCATATCGATCTTTACCAGCAGATCCTCAGGCAGGTATGACATGCTGTCGACATACAGCAGCTTGTCCAGAAAGGAGCACCCGCGGGCCCGCTTAAATAAATCGTGTATATACAGAGACGCATCGCATCCGCCGCACTGCTCGGCAAAGCCGCCTGCATACAGCTCCTGCAGCAAAAAGGGATCGAACCGGTAGAGGCTTTCCAGATAGCGGCTCTCGGGGCCGGACCCGGCACGGGCAGCATACCGGTGGAGGCGGCGCCACGGCGAGCGGTAGCGCCTGCCGGCGGAGATCCGCCCAAGGGCCTTCCGGGCCGCGCGCCACAGCGGCGCGGGTATGCCGAGAACGGCCCGCCGCCGCAGCGCCTGCCGGTAGCGCTCATATCCCGCAAAGCACTCATCGCAGCCGTCGCCGCTCAGGGCCATTGTTACATGGCGCCGGGTCATCTGAGAAAGCATATAGGTGGGAATTGCCGATGAGTCTGCAAACGGCTCATTATACTGCCACACAAGGCCCGGCAGAATGGAAACAACATCGGGCTCCACAACAAATTCATGATGATCCGTGCCGTATGCATCTGCAACAATCCGCGCATAGGGCAGCTCATTGTACTGCTGCTCCTTAAACCCGATCGAGAAAGTCTTAACAGGCTCTGCGAGAAATCCGCTCATGAGGGACACAACCAGGCTCGAATCAACCCCCCCGCTTAGAAAAGCGCCAAAGGGCACGTCGCTGTGAAGGCGCATGCGGACGGCCTCGCCAAACACCTGAAAAAAATGCTCGCGGTATTCGCGCGCGCCGGCGTACCGGCACGTCTCCGAAGCGGACAAATCCCAGTACCGCCTGACCGCCGCCTGTCCGCTTTCATATATCATGTAGTGGGCGGGCGGCAGCTTGCGGACATTCCCAAACATGGTCCGCGGTGCGGGAACATACTGATAGGTAAGATAATAGTGAATTGCCAGAGGGTCGATCGACCGCTCGATGGTGTCATCCTGCAGCAGGGATTTCAGCTCGGACGCAAACACAAGCTGCCGCCCGTCCCAGAAATACACCAGCGGCTTCTGCCCGGCGCGGTCGCGCGCAAGCAAAAGGCGCCGCTTTACGGAGTCCCAGAGCGCAAAGGAAAACATGCCGCGCAGCCCGGCCAGGCAGTCTATGCCCCGCTCCTCATATAAGTGAATAATCGTTTCGGTGTCAGTGCGCGATGAAAATGTGTGCCCCCGTTCAATCAGCTCCTGCCTGAGCTGGGGATAATTATAAATTTCCCCGTTGCACACAAGCCACACCGTCCCATCCTCATTTGACATCGGCTGACGGCCGGCCCGGCTCAGATCAAGTATGCTGAGGCGGCGGTGGCCGAGCCCCACGGCTCCCTTACAATACACGCCTTCATCATCAGGCCCCCGATGATGAAGCACAGAGCACATGCGGGCTATCAGCTCCCGATCCACTCTTCGCTCAGCGTCGACAAACAGCTTTCCGCAAATTCCACACACGGCCTTCCCTCTCCCCGGCTTGCCTGAAAGTATTTTTCTCTTTATATCGTTTTATATGCACAAAACATGAGCCGCGCGTTATTGCCGCGCTTTTTTCTTGACCGGAACTGTATGCTGTGATACGTAAAAAAAAAGCAGACATACGGCATAATTTAATTATGTTAATAAATCAAACGTGTCCAAAATAAATTAAAGCATTAAAAAAACCGGTTCGGGCGGGTCCCTGCGCAGCCGCCGCCATATGAAACCCCACTTCATGGACGGCCCGATACCGCTCACTGTACTCAGGAACAGGCATTTTGCAGGGATTATCCCAAACAGCACCTTCCTCCGGACCGTGTGTCTGCTGAAATGTAACGGCACATGCCGTTCCATAACCTCTTCACTTGTTGCGGGGGCTTTGCAGAGCCCCGCCCGAACCGGCTTCATTACATTATTTTGGACACCAGTGTTAATAAATGTTATTTTATGCGGTGTAAGAAAAGATAACTAACACCTTCCTGATTTGTTGGGAAGGTTTTTTTATGAGCACACATGAAGAAAACCGGCTTAATTCTTGACGGACAGGACATTGCCATCACCCTGAACCGCATGGCCCATGAGATATGGGAGCGCAACAGGGGCGGCAATTTTGTGCTTATCGGCATCAGGAGGCGCGGGGTTACCATTGCCGAGCGCATTGCCGCAAAGCTGCACAAGTATGCGGGAGTGACGGTTCCCGTCGGTGCGCTGGACATTAACCTCTACCGCGACGATCTTTCTGAAATAGCCGCGCAGCCGGTTCTCAAAAAGACTGAAATCCCTTTTGATATTCACGATAAAAAAATCCTTTTGTGCGACGACGTGCTGTACACCGGACGGACAATCCGCGCCGCTCTTGACAGCATCATTGATATGGGCCGCCCCAAAGCCATCCGGCTGGTGGTGCTGATCGATCGCGGGCACCGGGAGCTCCCGATACAGCCCAATTATGCAGGCAAAAGCATATCCACCACAAAGGATGAGCTTGTGGAGGTGCTGCTCGAAGAGGATGACGGGATCGATCAGGTCATAGTAACGCAGGGTGCACACAATGGAACTGAAGAATAAAGACGTCCTCGGCGTCGGCGATCTTTCTCCCGCAGAAGTCTCCCTTATTCTTGATACCGCTGCCTCCATGAAAGAGGTCTCTTCCCGCGAAATCAAAAAAGTTCCGACCCTGCGCGGCAAAACCATTATTAATCTCTTTTTCGAGCCCAGCACCAGAACCCGCACCTCATTTGAAATCGCGGGAAAGCGCCTGAGCGCTGACGTTGTCAACATTTCCACGAGCACAAGCAGCGTGGTCAAGGGCGAAACGCTCGAGGATACCGGAAAGAATCTTCAGGCGATGAACCCCGATCTTATCGTGCTTCGCCACAGCTGCGCCGGCGCGCCGAAAATACTGGCCACGCTCCTTCCGTGCGCCATAATAAACGCAGGGGACGGGGCGCACGAGCACCCCACACAGGCGCTGCTGGACGCCTTCACCATACGCGAGAAAAAGCAGCGGCTCGACGGGCTCAATATTGCCATTATCGGGGATATCACACACAGCCGGGTGGCCCGCTCGAACATTCAGCTTCTTGTCAAAATGGGCTCACGGATATGCGTGTCCGGGCCGCGAACAATGATCCCCCCCTGTGTGGAGCAGCTCGGCTGCAGCTTTGTGCCCGATATGCAGGAAGCGATTCGGGATGCCGACGTGATTATGATGCTCAGGATACAGAAAGAGCGGCAAAAGGGCAATCTCTTCCCCTCGATCCGCGAATACGCACGGTATTTCGGGCTCAGCAGGGAGAAGCTGCGGCAGGCTAAACAGGATGTGCTCATTATGCACCCCGGGCCGGTAAACCGGGGAGTGGAAATATCGCCCGAGCTTTTGTCCGGCCCCTATACGGTTATACTTGACCAGGTCGCTGGGGGGGTTGCGGTCAGAATGGCGCTGATGTACCTGTTAATTGGAAGATAGCGGTGATCACGGTATGGACCTTTGCATAAAAAACGGACGGGTTGTGGATCCGGCATCAGGGCTTGATGCAGTGCGCGACGTTATAATAACCGATGGCAGGATATCGGATATTGCCGAGTGCGGCTCATCCGGGACAGACAGCGCCTGTGAGGTCATCGATGCCGGGGGCATGGTTGTCGCCCCGGGGCTTATTGACATACACACCCACCTTCGGGAGCCGGGGTTCGAATATAAGGAAACCATTCGTACGGGGGCGATGTCCGCTGCCGCAGGCGGATTTACCACCATAGCCTGCATGCCCAATACCAGCCCGGTCAATGACACTGCCTCTGTCACCCGCTTTATCTGTGAAAGAGCCTCCGCGCAGGCCTGCGTCACTGTGCTGCCCGTGGCAGCGCTTACCCGCGGGCTCAAGGGCGCCGACCTCACCGAGATGGGCGACCTGAAAGAGGCCGGCGCTGTTGCCCTTTCAGATGACGGCAGAACCATAGCAGACGGGCGCATCATGCGGCTGTCGCTCGAATATGCGGCAAGCTTTTCCATGCCCGTCATGTGCCACTGTCAGGACTACAGCCTCTCCGGCGACGGCGTAATGAACGAAGGCGCCGTCTCCACGATGCTCGGGCTTCGCGGAATCCCCGCAGCTGCTGAAGACAGTGTTGTCGCGCGTGATATTATGCTTTCGGAGCTCACCGGGCATCCGGTTCATATCGCCCATGTCAGCACCGCCCGCGCCGTCGGGCTGGTGCGCGAGGCAAAGGCGCGCGGCGTACCGGTCACCGCGGAAACCGCACCCCATTATTTTACGCTTACCGATAAAGCGGTTGCCGGCTTCGACACCGCGACAAAAATGTACCCGCCCCTGCGCACTGACGGGGACGTCGCAGCGGTCCGTGCCGGCCTTGCCGACGGAACGATCGATGTGATTGCCAGCGACCACGCCCCCCACTCCAGCCTGGAAAAGGACGTTGAGTTCGACAGGGCAGCGTTCGGTATTATCGGTCTTGAAACATCGCTTCCGCTTGCGCTCGCGCTTGTCCGCGAAAGCGTGCTTACCCTTGCGCAGGCAATCGAAAAAATGACGGTTCGGCCCGCAGCGGTCATCGGAATCGATAGAGGGCGGATCGCCCGGGGTGCGGCCGCAGATATAACCGTGATCGATCCCTCAGAAGAATTTACTGTCGATAAAGAACAGTTTGCATCCAAGAGCAGGAACACCCCCTTTCACGGCTGGCAGCTAACGGGCCGCTGCGCCTATACCATCGTTGCCGGCGCCGTTGTGTACCGCAGGCCGCGATAGCGGCGGCGCGGCGTGCAGCTTCCCATCCGGTGCACGGCCTTTGGCCGCCTCAATGCATGTGATTTTCATACTGCAAACAGGAGCTCCCGGCATGCCCAGGATACTTGTGGTCGATGATGAACAAAGCATTCGCGAAATGCTTGAAATCTATCTGCACCGCGAAGGCTATGAGGTTACCTGCGCGGCAAACGGCGAAAAAGCGCTGGCTCTGTTTCGCCACAGCACATACGATGTCGTGGTTGCCGATATTAAAATGCCGGTCATGGACGGGCTCAGCCTTCTCAAGCGGGTACGGGCGCGCTCCCCTGAAACAATATTCATTATGATAACCGCCTTTGCGTCCTTTGAAACAGCAAAGCAGTCGATGGACGAGGAGGCATACGACTATATAACAAAGCCCTTCGATGTCGAGGATATAAAACAGAAAATAGAGCGCGCGCTTGCTCACCGCGCCAAAGCCGCTGACATGAAGCCGGCTGAGGACGCCGGGGGCGGGCAGGAGTCCTCCTTCGGCATGATCGGCCGCAGCGCGGCAATGCAGCGGGTGTTCGACCTGATTCCGCGGGCTGCATCCTCCAAAAGCAATGTGCTCATTACCGGGGAGAGCGGAACGGGCAAGGAGCTTGTTGCCAGAGCGATACACGCACACAGCGCCCAGCGCGACAAGCCCTTTGTGACAATCAACTGCGGCGGCATACCCGAAACGCTGCTTGAAAGCGAGCTTTTCGGGTACAGGAAAGGCGCCTTCACCGGCGCTTCAAAAGACAAGAAAGGGTTTCTGGAAACAGCCCACGGCGGCACCCTTTTTCTGGACGAGGTGGGGGAGCTTCCGATGTCCCTTCAGGTCAAGCTGCTGCGCGCGGTGCAGGAAAAGACCTTTACCCCGGTCGGGGATACGCAGGAAATAACCGTTGATCTGCGCCTGATTTCCGCCACCAACAAAGATCTGCACCGGAAGGTTCAGGAGGGCACGTTCCGGGAGGATCTTTTCTACCGCCTGAACGTCATCAATATCTATATCCCCCCGCTGCGCGAGCGCGCGGACGATATCCCGCTTCTTGTCAGGCACTTTTCCCGCGAGTACGCCGAACAAATGGGAAAGGAGCCGGGCGAAATTTCCGATTTTGTCATGACCTGTCTCAAAAATTATCACTTTCCCGGCAATGTCCGCGAGCTTGAAAATATTGTTGAAAAAGGCGTTGCCCTGTCAAAAACAAACATCCTGCTTCCGGAGACCATCCAGCAAACGGAGGCCGGGCCCTCAGCCTGCGTTATTCCGCCCGAGGGCGTCAGCCTCGACGACATCATCGCCGGGTGCGAGAAGCGCTATATTCAGGAGGCGCTCAAAATAAGCAGGGGGTCGGTAAAGGGCGCGGCTGAGCTGCTCGGCGTATCGTTCCGCTCCATGCGCTACCGGCTCAAAAAGCTGGGCATCGACAAGCATGACGTGTAGCTGCCCCGAGGGACATGACCGTATGCAGTCAGCTTCCGGCACCGAAATGATTACCCCCTATGACCTGAAAAGGCGGCTTCAGTGGCTTATGCTTTTCCGGGTCATTATCGCTTCCTTTTTTCTCGGGCTCGCTGCCGTTACCCATCTTAAGCAAAGCGACACGTTTCTTGCCCCGTATCTGGTTAACATATACGGGCTTACCGCCTGCGTGTATGTGTGCAGCCTGGCATATGTCTTCGTTATGCCGTTTATAAAGCGGCACATCGCGTTCGCCCATATGCAGGTGTGCGCTGATATGGTGCTTGTCACCGCCCTTTTATACATAACCGGCGGCAGAGACAGCATCTTTTCTTTTATGTACAGCATCGTGATCATCGCCGCCGGAATTCTGCTGTATCGCGGAGGGGGGCTGCTCGCTGCAAGCGCGGCAAGCCTGTGCTACTGCAGCCTTGTTGTGCTGCAGGAAGCACATCTTATCAGCCCGCCGCAGTATGAAGTGTATCTCGGGCCGGCGTACTCGCGCTCACCGCTGTTCTTTCCGCTGGCGGTAAATATCACCGCCTTTTATCTTGTTGCGCTGCTCAGCAGCTTCGTGGCTGAGCAGGCAAAAAAATCGCGCATCCAGCTGCAGCAAAAGCAGCTGGATTTCGAAAACCTTGCGGTGCTGAATGAAAATATCATACAAAGCATGAGCGACGGCCTTGTCACCCTCAATAACGATCAGAAAATCATCACCTTTAACCGGGCGGCACAGCGCATTACCGGCTTTTCACGGGATCAGGTATTTATGAAACATGCACATGAGGTATTTTCCGACATTCCGCTCAGCGAACAGGTGCAGCCCCCTTCTGAAACGAACAGGAATCAGGTGCGGCGCATCGAGCGCGCCTTTGCGCGCCCGGACGGCACCGAGCTCTGGGTCGGGATCTCTTTTTCGGTCCTGCGGGATAAAAACAAAGAACAAACCGGCTATATACTGGTTTTTCAGGACCTTACCGAGTACAAGCAGATGCAGGACAACGCGCGGCGTCTGGAGCGGCTTGCCTCGCTGGGCCGCCTTGCGGCGGGCATCGCTCATGAGGTGCGCAACCCGCTGGCCTCCATCAGCGGATCGGTTCAGGTGCTGCAGAAAAATGTTTCGCTCAGCGACGTCGATAAGCGGCTCATGGATATAATCGTAAAAGAAAGCGGTCACTTGAGCGCGCTCATTTCAGACTTCACACAATATGCGCGACCTGCTGCAAGCGAAAAAAAGCCCCTGAATGTCAGGGAGCTTGTCCGCGATGTCGCATCTGTCTTTAAAAACAGCACCGAATGCAGCAGCGCCCTCAGTGTTGTTGAGTCGGCGGAGGATGACGTATACATAACCGGGCATTACTATCAAATGCGTCAGGTTCTCTGGAACCTGATGCTCAACGCCGCCCAGGCAATCGGTGCAGGCGCCGAGGGAACCATACGCCTCAGCTCCCGGCGCGCAGGAGAAGCCCCGCCCGATATCGCACCTCCCCGAAACGGGACCCCGGCTGATCCGCCACACCCATGGGCTGTTATCGAAGTGCAGGACAGCGGATGCGGTATGCATGAGCAGGAAATGGAAAAAATTTTCGACCCGTTTTTTACAACACGCGATGAGGGTATCGGCCTCGGACTGTCCATCGTCCAGCGCATTATCGAGGAGCATGAGGGCCATATATCGGTTACCAGCCGGAAGGGCTCCGGGACGACATTCAGGGTGGTTCTTCCGGCGCTGTCAGCATGAGCGCTTCCCGGACGCGGCCGGAGTGTCCCGGCACCGCGGACACTGTTTGTAATTGCCCCGCATCCAGCTTCATGAACAAATTAGAGCACCGCAAGTGACAAAATTTGTCAATAAGGCAGGTTTTAAAATTCCTCCTCGATTTATCATTTCACCCAAATTATTGAAATAGCTTTATAAAATATTTTGCATTCGTTTTGGCATCACACTTGCTCATGTATGTACAGCAAAAATACAGGCCAAAAAGAAAGGAGGGGCAAAAAATCACTGAAGTTTTTAGCGGCACATACGATAAATCATTAAAAACCCATTCATAAAAGAGGAGGTACGAGGTATGAAATGTTTTAGAAACGACACACACGGTTTTACCCTGATCGAGCTGATGATCGTTGTTGCCATCATCGGTATTCTTGCGGCCATCGCCGTGCCGAACTTCATCGCCTACCGGAACAAAGCACGGATTGCATCGGGCGTTGGCACAACCGAGTCCATACGCGGTGCCGTTGCCGGTTTTGCAGCAAGCTCGAGCGGCAACCTGTTCCCGTCCGATACCGACCTGAGCGATTGGGACGACCTGTATAACACGCTCAATCAGCACGGCGCCACATTGGCATCAACCGCAAACGACCAGGGTATTTCTCTTGTCCAATATGATTCCTGGGACACCGATGGCATAGGGCCTGCCTATGGTGATGATTACTATTTTATATTCCGCTGCACCGGCGTACCGCAGGAGCTCGAGGGCGCACAGATCGAGGTTCGCTCATCAGGAATGATGAGACAAACCTACTAAGATACAAACTGTAGCGTGTTTAAAAAAAAGAGGGAGCTGTTGACAGCTCCCTCTTTTTTTCAGAAGATACAGCTGTCATACACCATACAAAAGCCACTTCCCGCCTGCTGCTATGTGTAAACAAATTGCCTCAGTCAGCCTTTTTTTGCTGTTAGCCGGCCCCCCGCTGGTTATAAACCCCTTTGCTGCAGACTGCTATTACACACCCAAAATACACTACGTGTATATATTCGTATTTCTTATCACCTGCTGCGGCGCGCTCAGCCGCATTTCCGGACGCCTCCCGCTGCACCTGACGCGCTTCCCCCTTACCGTACCCCTTTGTGCGTATGCGGCATCGGCTGTGCTGTCCACTGTCTTTTCCATTTCGCCACGCCTGAGCATATACGGGGACCCATGGCGGCTTGAGCACTGCAGCACGCTGCTGTGCTATGCGCTGCTGCCCATTGTATTCTTTTGCTTCATCACCACAGAGCAGCAGTTTCACCGCCTTGCCGCCTGCCTGATGCTTGCGACCGGCATCATCGCAGCCTGGACGGTTATGCAGTATTGCGGTGCAGCCCCGGTCCAGCCCTCGCTGTGTGAAAGCCCCCGCAATCATGTTACCGGGACCATCGGCAATGCCAATTTTCTGGGCAAATACCTGGTCTTGACGCTGCCCCTGTTTATTATGTATTTTTATATCAGCCGTCGCAGAAGGGAAAAAATGCTGTATGCATGCGGCTTTGCAATCGGCGCCGCCGCGCTTTTTATTACCTTCACCCGCGCAAGCTGGCTGGGCTTTGCATGCTCCCTTGCGTGTTTTATGGTATTGGCTACATATGCAGCCGGGGCGCGGGTGCTGCGGCGGACAGCCGCAATCGCCGGCACATCGCTGCTTCTTGTGACCCTGACAGTTGCCAGCGCCATGCTGATAGAGGACAATCCCTATAAAAATAAATTTTTCCGCGAAAGGAATCGCCTGTTATCCTCTTTTGATATGGCCCGGGGCAAGGGAGTGGCAACCCGTCTGTTCGTCTGGAAGCGGGCGCTGAAGCGTGCCGCACAGAGACCCCTTATCGGGTACGGCCCGGACACGCACGTCGTGCTCATGGGCACATTTAACCGCGAGTACATACAGAGCTTCAACGAACAGGTCATTATCGACCGCGCCCACAACAATTACATCGATATCCTGCTGGCACAGGGCATGGTCGGGCTTGCGGCATATCTGTCCGTGCTGATAACGTTGTTTATTGTAATGATAAAAAGCATGCGGCGCGCGTCACGCCGGTCCCACAAAATTATATATTGCGGATTCATATCGCTTTTTCTGGGCTATTGCATCAATGACTTTTTTATTTTCAGCGTGGTATCGGTATCGCCGACCTTCTGGTCGCTTATGGGAGTGGCCTGTGCCTTCGGCAGGGTATCGAGGGAGAGCCGACACACAAATAAACAGCCATAACCTGCAAACCGGAGGCTGGCTGTTTGTGCTGAGCTGTTTCTCCGGGGGTGCTTATACACCGGAAGCAGGGAATAGCAGGCATACATACGCAGGTTCAAAAATTGAATAATACAAAAATAATCTTTGTTATCCGCTATTTTTATCCGTTCATCGGCGGGCTTGAAAAAAGGGCGCTCAGCCTTGCCGCCGCGTTAACACGGCGCGGCGTGACGGTTGAAATCGTTACGTCACGGTTTCATCCTTCCTGGGCAAAAAAAGAATCAGTGCAGGGGGTGCCGGTGGTGCGGCTTTTTTCTCCACGCATAAAATGCATCGGTGCGGCATTCTTTTTATCAGCCCTTGCCATGTACCTTTTAAGGAATCGCAAAGCGACCGGGCTTGTTCATGCATTTCAGATTGGATACAGCTCCGCGGCAGCGATACTGCTGGCAAGGGCATGCGGGCTGCCGGCACTGCTGAGCCTTTCAAGCAGCGGGCACGGAGGGGACGTGCTCAGGCATAAAAGAACCCCATGGGGAAAGCTGTTTCTTTTTTTGTGCAGATATGCCTCCTGCGTTATCGCACTGAATGATCGTATGATCACAGAGCTGGAAGAAATCGGGCATCCCGGAACCGGCATTGTTAAAATTCCGAACGGCGTTGATATTACCCTGTATAATAAAGATAATAATTTTCATAAACAAGTGCCGGGGCCCGATGTATCTGAAAACCGGCAGATTATTGTCTATACCGGGCGCCTCTCACCGGAAAAGGGCCTTGGCGTCCTTATCGAAGCATTCGCACGCCTTCGCACAGGGGGGACGGCACACCTGTATATTATCGGCAGCGGGCCGGAGCGCAGCCGGCTGACAGACATGGTAACGTCCCGCGGCCTTGAAAACAGCGTGCATTTCGTTCCTGCAGCAGACGACGTGCGTCCCTATCTGCGGTCAGCCGACGTTTTTGTCATGCCGTCTCAGTTTGAAGGCATGTCTAATGCAATACTCGAAGCGATGGCAAGCGGCCTGTGCGTTGTTGCAACCCGGACGGCCGGCAACAGCGAGCTTATCACAGACGGCGTAACCGGGATGCTTGCCGAGCCCGGCGATGCAGAAAGCCTTGCCGATGCGCTCAGCTTTGTTCTGGGCAATCCGGACACGGCGAAGCGCATCGGGCATAACGCCCGTGCGCTGGTCGCAGAAAAGTATACCCTGAACCATATTGTTCAGCGATATGCTGATCTCTATGCACATATCACCGCCACATAAGTGACGCCCATGCGCTTAAGCAAACTGTTTACCATACTGCGCTCCGACCCGCACAAATGGCGATCCTACGTGCGCTCGCTGGCCCGGTCCTTTCATTATGGTAACATTGACTACCATATGCTGCGCGGCTTCAGCTTTCCGCCGCTGTCGGTGTGTTTCATTCTGACTGAAAAATGCAACCTGAAATGCAAAATGTGCGATATAGGCCGGCGCAATGCCGGCGGCTGCGCAGAAGGCTCACACCTCGTCAGCTCCCTTCATGAAGGGACGGAATGGATGGGCCTGGATAACTGGGTTTCTGTATCCCGCGAGCTTGCCGGGTTTCGGCCGCGGCCGCTCATCCTGCTCACCGGAACAGAGCCGCT
Organism: uncultured Thermodesulfobacteriota bacterium; assembly: GCA_964621615.1. Classification (GTDB taxonomy): domain Bacteria; phylum Desulfobacterota; class WTBG01; order CAIYCZ01; family CAIRTM01; genus CAZUMW01. The sequence continues at coordinate 145,116 of CAZUMW010000003.1, read as the reverse complement.
GCTGTACGATGAGCTGCTGCCGCTTTTTGCTGAGATCACAGCCTGCGGCCTGCCTGCCCACATAACCACAAACGGGACGCTGCTGCCCCGAATCGGCCCCGGGCTTGTCAGCCGGTGCCGCAAGAGCGCCGATGTAAGCATTACCGTATCGATAGATGACATCGGCGAGGCGCACGATGAAATCCGGGGCGTCCCCGGCACGTTCAGCAGGGCTGTTGACGGCATACGCACGACAGCAGCGGCGCGTGAGGAGCGGGGCCTGGCGTTTCCCTCGATTCATGTAACCTGCACGCTCTCACAGTACAATTATACCAATATAGACTCTTTTGTGCAGTGGTTCGTCGACCAGAACGTACCGATCGACAGCATCACCTTCAATCACCTGTGGTTTAAAAACAGTGAGATTGTTGACGCCCACAACAGTCATGCCCCCGCACAATACCGCATCCGCTCCGAAAACATCGATGGGATCGCTATTCGGGAAATCGATGCCCCGCTCATTGTGGAGCGGATACATGCGCTGCGGAAAAAATATGCACTGCCGATTCACCAGATGCCTGAGCTCACCCTGCAGGAAGCCAAACTGTACTACAGCAGCCCCTGCACCCCTGTGTTTTATGACCGGTGTACCGCTCCCTGGCGCAATGTGTCCATAACCCCTCACGGCAATGTTATTTTGAGCCCGCTGTGCTTTTTCGCGCCTGCGGGCAATGTTCTTACCGAATCGTTCAAAGCGCTGTGGAACGGCAAAAGCCTTCGGCATCTGCGAAGGCACCTGAAAAAGGCACATATGTATCCCGGCTGCTCCCGCTGCTGCATGCTTTTCGGCTCAAAGCCTTCATATTACAAAGCAAAGCAGCGGCTGATGTAGGGTGAAGAACAGCTCAGCGCAGCTGTATGTTCCAATCAACAGCATGCCGTGCTGACGAAAGAAATATTCAGGGCACTCATGAATCAGGAGGGACGATACGCTGAAAGCTGAATTTGACTTTTCATGAAGCCGTTTCTTATCAGAAAAGAGGAGCTGTTGCGGTTTTCAGGCGGCTTTGAATGGCGTACCGTTACTGCAAACCCCTGTGTTTCATATTCTTTTTGAACGGTTCTGATATCACGGTAATATGTTTTTTCATTAAGGTACCGGAAAAAAATATCACAAACCTGCCAAAAGGATTTTTCTTTTGCCTCAGGCCATGATACAGCGTCAGGCCCGAACCCGGCAAGGCGCATGAGAGCGATCATTATTTTCCGTGATGCGTTTTTCGGCAGCCAGTGAACAAAGGGCATTTTTACATGCGGCTCAACCACCCAGCACGATCCCGGAAAGGTGTGAAGCCCCATGCCGCCGGGTGCGGTCAGCCGCCGCTGCTCTTGCACAAACCATTTCAAATCAGCGACATGCTCAATGACCTGCTCGGAAAAAATAATATGAAAAAACATGTCTGGAAAGGTTTGTATCCTGCTCAGGTGCAGAAGAATTTCAGACGGGTCAAACCCGCGGCTTTTAAACAGCCGGTATCCGTTTTTTAATATGCGATCATCAACATCAACGCCCAATGCGTTAAAACCCATTTCAAGAAGCGTGGCGACCGTTCGGCCCCGCCCGCATCCCCAGTCAAGTATGTTTACGTCTGCCGGTTTCATGCCCGGGCGTCCGGACATGAACAGATCAATCTGTTTGGTAAGCGAGGCGTCGACGGCCGCTTTGCACATGTGCTCTTCTGTCAACAGATCGTGCTTGGTGCCCATGGAACATTTCCTTAAAACATATGGTATCGCGCCTGCAGCACCAGCAATTATTACCGCTACGATGCAGGCCCGGAAAGGGACACGCATATGATGAGCATACCGCCTTCGGGAAAAAAGCATACCGGATATATACTGTTAGCCGTGCTCATCAGCGCTCTCGGGCTGCGCGTGTGGGGGATATCCTACGGCCTGCCGGCCATGAGCCACGGCGACGAAACCGAGGTCGTAAACCATGCGGTGCGCTTTGGGAGCGGCGACCTGAACCCCCACCGGTTTCAGTACGGAACGCTTATGCAGTATCTGCTGTTTGCTCTCTATGGCGCTTATTTTGTTTTATGCTTTCTGTCCGGACAGGTTTCTTCCGTAGAGCAGTTCGCCGCCGCGTTTATCCGCGACCCGTCCGCCTTTTATATCATCGCAAGAACGCTTTCAGCGCTTTTCGGCACTGCTGCCGTGTACCTTGCATACCGTATCGGCACACAGATACGAAGCTCAAGCACCGGGCTATATGCCGCGATTTTTCTTGCGGTCTGCTTTCAGCATATCGTGCACTCACACTACTGTACCGTCGACATCACCATGACGTTCTTTTTTACGCTGGCAGTGTATTTAAGCATCCGGCTGTTCAAAAGCGGAAGCATGGCGAGCTACTGCGCAGCCGGCTTTGCGGTCGGCCTGGCAGCGGCGGCGAAGTTTGACGGGATCTTTGCGTATCCTGCTCTTGTATGTGCACATCTGCTGCGCAGCAGCGGTGAAACAATCGGTGAAAAAATATGGTCGCCCAGGCTGCTTTTTGCCAGCGCAAGCGTGCTGGCGGGACACTTTGCCGCCTGCCCGTTTTTTTACATCGAGATAGCATCAGCCCTGAAGGAGGCTGCAGCGCTGAGGGCCATGCACTCATTCAGCGGCTTTAACCTGCCCGCCTATATCAGACATCTTGCAGTGGACTACTGGGGCAGGCCCCTGGGTGCGCTTTGTGTCGCCGGCCTGGTGCTGGCGCCGCTCCGGTACCCGCGGCGGCTGATGCCGGTCGTGATTGCCGCCCTCGCGGTCCTGCTGTTCAAGTCGATGCACCGCTATGTCGAGCCAAAATATATTCTTCATGCGCTGCCCGTTACTGCGGTATGCGGCGCGGTTTTGTTCTCCCTGGCCTGTTCCCGCCTTAAGGCTCCTGCCGTGACAGCGCTGCTTGTCATACTGATCGCACACCCCCTGTACTGTGCAGTCAGCTGGAATATCCTGCGATCTCAAAAAAGCATCGACACCCAGGCGCGGGAGTGGATCGAGGAGCACGTTCCGGCGGGCTCGAAAATCCTCCTTGACAATGCCGGAAACAAAGGGCCGAAGCTCAGCAATGACCCCGCAAACATCCGCCGTCAGCTCGCGCGCGCACGCGCGCATAACCTTATGAAAGCCGAGCACCTCGAGCTGCTCCTCACGGTTCGCCCCGAAACGTGGTATGACCTCGTATATGTGTTTGAGCCTGCCGGCTTCCGCGCCGATGACTTCCGGCGCTACCGCCTCTGGCAGGATCTCGAAAAGCCGGGGCATCCCCCGGCATATTACCGCCGGAAGGGGTTCGACTATATTGTTGTCACAGAGCGGTATTTTTCGCTGGATTGGTCGGGCTTTGTTCTGGTTCGGGATTTTACACGAGGAAAACGCGGCGTGCGCATCTATGCGGTTCCCCCTCCGTAGCCGCACAGTTGCTGCCATCACGGCATGAGGCTCTATCCGTGAGAATAAAACACCGCACCCCGAACCGCTGTGCTGCACCCGCTGCACAACGCTTTGCGGTGTCCGTGAAGCCGCTTACTGATGCCGCAGACGCTTCCCGAGGGCTATCAGGCCATTGCCCGCTGCGCTCAGTACTTTTCTCACAAACGGCATCCGCCCTGCAGCCCCCGTATCGTTTGTCTCGGCATCGTACCGATGAACCATGTTCCACCGCTCTTTGCGAAAAAAGGCAGCCTGTAACTCAGCAAAAGAGTCCCTGTCATAGGCGCCCAATATTTTGTCCGCAACAGCATCGTCGCCCCCCGTGGACAGCTCCGGCTTCTCCTCAATCCCCTTAATCGAAGCAACCTCACAAAATTGTCTTTCGGCACATTGTTTATCTATAGCAACCGGCCCGGTATGTGATTTGCCGAGAGCGCTGCCCCACAGCGCCACCTGGAAGTCATAATCCCTGTCGAGCTGCTCCCGCCAGTATGCTTCAGCTCTGCCGATAACGCTTTGATGCTTGTGCGCATGCACAAAACATTTCCTGAATATATCGGCGTAGTATTGCTCAAAATCGTGAACCCCGACCACGGCGTCACACTGCAGCCACGGGCAGCCCATCTGAGCCATGGAATCGATCATATCCGATTCAGGGCGCAAAGAAGTGCCCTCTGCAGGTATGCACCTGAGAGCCGTATCAATTAAAGACGTTCTGTACATATGAATGCCTGACGGGCGGAAGACCGGAAAAAATTTATCCAAAATAAGGCCCTGTACCGCAAAAAAATTATCAGGAGCGGCTTCGGCTGCATTACAAAGGGCAGCCACACCGCCTGCAGATATCAGCACATCAGCATCAACAACCATCGTCCACGGCCGGCTGCGCTCAGCTCCTATTGCGAGCGCCGCTCGCACCGCGGCTGAGAAAGGTCTTTCTTCAATACTATATACGCGATCACCGGAAAATAATTTTCCTACCAAATAACTGCAGACGGCCGCGGTACGGTCCTGCGCTGAGCGTATTACCACGGTAATATCGTGATCATCCATAAAAAACCATCATGATGGTTCGTCCCGGAGTAAAGACAGCCGTCCTGCATACAATGTGCGTGCATCTGTTCAGTAGCTCAGGATCGAACACATTTCTTCTGTTTCTTTTATAAATTCCCTTTTTTCCCGACTCGACCAATCGGACATATGCCTCTTCTCAGGTCCCTTCCCCGGCCTGTTGTTTTTGATTTTGCTGAACTCGCTTTTTGTCATCGCCGCTTTGCCGCCGATAAAAGAATGCAGCTGCAGATACATATCGAAATCAATATGTTCCACCTTTATCAGCCGGCAATGCTCTTCCGGAACAGCGCTGAGCTGACTGATGATTTCTTTGTTAACCGCATTCCACATCCATGCTATTTTTCCTATTCTTGACAACCGGAGCCAGCGGTCGAACTCATTGCCGCTCGGAACAATTCTGCCGAAAAAATGGTTTGCCCTTTTTGCTTGATATTGATAGCCGGGCGCCTTTGCGCTGCTTCCCCTCACAAAATTGTATTCATACCAGCCTTTCACATAATGAGAGTTAACCACATCATGGGGGTTTCTCACCAGGGCGATAACCTGTGCATTAAATCGTTCGCGAAGGGGAACAATGCTCAATGAAAGATAGGGATTTGCCTCAAAATATAACCGGCCCGCTGCTGCTGACCTGTCTATCAGCTCTTTTCGATTCAGAAAAAACCCTTCGTGATCCACCGGAAGCCGGTTCCATTCGCAGTACTCAAGAAAGCTGTCACCGGTTGACTCACCGATAGTGTCCAGATGATGAGAAGCAATGGCGGGATCCTCTTTAAATATCCGCGTGAGGAAATGGGTTCCGGATCTCCCGCACCCGACAGCAAAGCATACTCCCGTTTGTTTTCTGTTTATTCTGCTCATTGTTGAACAAATGCCGCTGGTTTATTTTCAGGCATAAGCCGGTTTATTCTGACAAGGTCATTTTTGCGGATGCCGACTGCAGGTGAAAAGGCATTTTCAATCGTGCTCCCTGAAGACATGGCATACCCGGAATACCCGCGCTGCCTGAGTATGTCGAGTGTTTCTGCAGTAAAATCTCTATCCCGGCCAAACGGGATGGAAAAAACCTTTGACAGGGGAAGCCCAAGTAAATGTAATATTTTTTCAGCCTGCACAATCTCTTCATATTGTTCATCTGTGTTAAGACTGGATAAAACATAATGGCTGTGCGTGTGATTGCCGAACATCAGATAGCGATTCCGCCTGCCGGCAAGGTCATTCTTACTGCAATATGTTTTTTTCGCATACGGCTCGATCTCAATATCTTTGTACGAGAAAAAGCGGTCCAGCATTGTTTCAACAGCCCCGCTGTGTATAACAGCCGGGTCCTTGGTTTCACGGTAAAAAGATTCAGACCGGACATTATGAAAAAGCGGTTCCCGCCGACGCGCGTAGGAAAGAAATTCCTGCGTCATTCCGGTGTTAATGATGTATCGCACCTTGTCACGCCAAAAAGAGCCTCCGGTAATAAGCTTTGTTGTCAAAAAAAGTGTCGCCGGTATCTCTAAGCTCTCAAGAATCGGCACAGCCTTATTCAAAATTGATACATATCCGTCATCAAAGGTAACTGAAGCCTGTTTTTTTATAGATTTTCTTTTTTTTATTCTCTCGACCATCTCATCTATATAAATAAAACTAAATTTATTTTTTAATAATTTTATTTGACTATAGAATGTATCTTCATCAATCCCATGTATATTATTGTTAATAAAATTATTTTTATGATCATAGCCGACCATATGATAAAGCAATGACACATTAGCAATCTTTTGTTTTTTTAATCTACTCCATATAATCAACATCACTGCCTACCATATGAACATGCATGAAAAAACGTCGCTGCTTATCTCACCTGTGAGATCCCTTTTCCGACACCATCTTCTCACGTACGCTCAATTCGTGTATTGCGTAAAAATTTTTTTAACTGCAGCCTGCATCGAATAGTAAGCCTTTCAATTTTATTACTTTTTAACCGGTATCCATTCTTTTGTAATTCCTGGTGCGCGATCGTCTCAAACGCTACAATTTCATTATCACACAGCTCGTTTTCCCATTTGTTAATATGTTCCAGTTTGGGAGGGCTGTCAATGTGAGGGTGAAGATTGGAATACTTATCAGGCAGGGCATACATATGATATTGTGCATTCCGGGAGGCACCCAAAAATTCACTTATCTTAGCAAGCATTTGGTCATAATCCTTCATTATGTCTTCATATAATACAACAAGCGTATTATCGGGCAGCTCTTCTTCCAGTTTGCGTATTTCATGAATTTTGTTTTTCCATTTAACGGCAGCATGAACAGGGCTTTTTTCAAAAGGTTCTCCTGTCTTTGAATAAATGCTCTTTTTTTTTGAGTTAAATACGGCTCTGCCGTCTCGTATGAGGCACACAAATTTTGCCTCAGGGAATAATGCTCTAATCGATCGCCAATAAAAGATATAACTGCCCTTTTTTATTCCAAAAAGATAATCCTTACTGTCGAGCTTTGTGCAATATACAAAAAACAACCCAACAAGAAACTCTCTAATGCTTACAATATTTTTGTTTTTAAAATATGATGCAATATATTCCCTTTCAAGATTCCAGTCCTGAAATTTGCTATCCTCATATATTGAATTCATGACGTCAGCCAATGATACCTTTTGTTCGATAGGATATTTTTTTAAAAGTAAGGAAATTATATTATTTTCCGGGGGTATAATAATATTAGATAATCTGCTCAAATGATTGGCAAGAAAAGTAGAGCCGGATCGTGAATCATACAATATAAAAAATAAATTATTCATTTCGCACGCTTACAGGTTCGCCGAAAAATAGAGAATCGAAATTGTTTACCGGATTCCGAACAAACGTACTCCAATCAGCGGAGTACATTATAATTTTGCAGACCGGACTTTATCAAAAAAAATTCTCATCGAAGTAAGAAAGCCGGTTTTACCGAGAATTTTTATTTCACCGTTCGTCTGGCTGAACCAGGGGGGTAACGGCAAATTATTTTTCATGATGCTGTCGTAACAATTTTTTGTCAATAAACCGCGGGACGTGCTCTCTCCAAAAACAGCATAACTTTTTTTTGTTACAAACAACCGGTGCGTCGGGGGAAGCGTCACGCTTCTTTTGAGCGGATCCATGTTCTTCGCACAATGAATCGGGGACGGAAAATTATTAAATAAATGCCGTATAACCTTGACTCGTAAAAACTGATGGTTCCATATCGCATCATAGCCGGTCCGGCCGCGCAGTTTTATACCCCCATGTGATGTGATGCTGTCTTTATTCAGGGTCCCCTTCTGATATAATTTCTCAGGCCGGGAAAATAAAATACCGCTGACAGTTATCTCTGTAATTTCGCGGACCCACTGAGCTATTTTTTTAACTTTTGTATCTAAAAAAACAGGATATTTATCATCGATACACCAATATATCCACTCGTTATCACCGAGGTCGTCCAATAACGTAAGTACGGTGTCTTTTATTCCTGCCGGTGTCCGGATATAGTTCACCTGTGCTGTGTCGGTGCCGTTTAATTGCTGATACGGCAGCCGAAAACAGAACGGATGATCAGGCCACAGCGTCCTGTACCGGCAGATCATATGCTCGGCTAACGATCTATACGCATCACAGCTTAACACAACCGCATACATTGCCTTCTTATCCATGATGTCAATTAGCGTTTCACTCTCCAGAGATCAAAAGAGCGCCCTAACAGAGCCTCAGCATGAACAATACTATCTTCTAAGTTTTCAAGAATTATATTTCTTGTTTTTCTATGATTGAGCCTGTTAAAAATTTTTAAAATTATAAAATTAAAATATTTATCATTATTTTTGTAAATATTAATTTTATTAATTTTTTCAAAAAAATTAAATTTATTAATATATGATACATTTAAAAATTTACATATTGTCTTCATTGTTTCATTTGTATTATTAATCCACTCCTCAAAAAACAAAATCAAAACATTCTCTTTTTTTATATAATTATATATATTGCTTAAATGAATATCATATTTATTTCGATACAAAAAACAAAACGGTGAGGAGAGACATGTTGTTTTCCCGTGTATTTCCATTTTTAAATAATGATGTAATGTATAGCGTAATTTTCCCTGATAAAAATTTTTCCAGTACATGGAAAAAATACGATCAACAGGGTTTCTCACACTTATAATTATGCGGCAGTTGTGTAAATCATGGGCAATCCGTTCAATGGCATCGTTTCCCTCCTGAAAGCCGTATTGACCTGATGAATGGTACACAATACCTTTCTCCATATACATCGGTGTTGCTTCGCCTACCGCTGTTTCCCCGTTATACTGTTCGAAATGTTTCCGGTAATAATCAATTCCTTTATTGTATTCCTCGTTATTATTAAAATAATTCAATTCTTTTTTTTCAGGCATATATACGTCAGGGTGCTTCCGTAAGTACACATGGAGCGATGACGTTCCCGAACGGGTAGCGCCTGCTATTATAAAATTCGGCAGGGTCATGGGTGTATTCTTATAAAGGATACCGGTATTTATTCAGATTAAGCCCCAGCCGGCGAGCAATAATGTGATTGTCTTCTTTGAAAAAGTCATGTATTTTCTGCCTGGTCTCCTCAGTGTAATGGTCACGATACGGATTGGTATGCTTTAAAAACTTTTGTTTTATTAATAATTTTTTCAATGAAAACTTAATATAAAATCTTAAGATACTATTTTTTATATTTTTGTTTTTTTCTAAAAATAAAATTTTTTGATCAATATCAGATATCCTCATTTTCAATCTACTATTTGGCATCTTTATTAACAATTCTTTACAATTTATTTGAAGAAAATCAGCTATTTCCTGACAAAAATGCTCTTTATTACCATCAAAGTCTTCATACAGCATAACCTTTACATTTTCCCTTCCGAACAGCGATGTATATAGATTAATCAACCCGGAATACTTATACAATGAGAGTATACCCCATTCAGACGTTCTCATTAACAAATCGATATATGCGCTAAATGAAATATCATCTGTGAAAAGCCTGTCCTGACGGCGCCAATCATATAGCTGCTCAACCATAAAGCGATGCTTTTCATAAATCGATTCCACAACGCTGAGCTGGTCCCTGATAACAATAAGAATGCAGCATTTCCCGAACACATCACGTAACCGCCCGGCAATAAGCGCTCTATCTGTTCGAAACAGGGAAACCGGCGTCCCCGACAGCCATTCCTCCGACAATATTCTGGTTTTATCGCCTGCGGTATGCGGCTGAATTTCTCTTTCATAAAACTGTTTCCAGTAGGATGCATCAAAGGCCAGCGCATCGAGGCTTATGAGTGCTTTTGTCAGCTGCTGTACTTTCTGATGGCGATCAGACAAAGCGGTATTGCGCGGCGGATGCCCGAGGTAATCTATGTCCCCGTGCCGGGGAAAGACTTTTTTCTGCCACAATGTGGTCGCTGTTTTCCCGACACCTATATGTAAAACCAGAGGCTTTTGCATTGCAGTCGTATGATTTCTGTGCAGGTTACCAACGCTCCCACTGCGATTTCACATGTACCAGGCTCGGATCAGTCACCTCTCTCAGATTGCTGTACGCGTCTTCATCCGACCATACCGAGTCACCGATTTTTTTTATATTATTATAGCGGGTCTCGAATGTGATTTCAGCAGCCATCGTCGACTTGAACATATACCCGTGCTCATCACCGGCAAAAAGGTCAATAGAATAGCGGCCTCTGCCTATGGGCGCCTTGATAAACCGGCACTGAACAGCATGCCTGACGTGCAGCTCAAAAATCTCGCTTTCATTTTGTTTTGCAATCGACTTGCACACCAGCTCGCCTGACATTGTATTGATTTTTATCTGAAACTCCATGTTTTTCAAATGCCGCCGCAATTCGAACGTTATCTGAATGATGATATCATCAAAGGTATTAAAGCATGCCGTTTCCACACCGCTCTGATTGAAAAGCTGAATCCGGTGCACAATCAGCTTATCCCAATCTGCAGCCTCGGCCCGCGTCATAATCGCTTCTGCATTATCAAGCGGGCTGCCCAGGGGCTGCTCTTCGGATTCGGCAATATAGGATGCTACGATCCGGCCCGCATCACCAAAGGACTTTATTTTCCCGTGCTCAAGATGTATCACACGTGAGCACAGCCGGGCGACCTGCGTTAAATTGTGTGACACGAATAATACGGCAACGCCTGAAGAAAGCAGATTCCTGATTTGCTCCTGTGCTTTCCGCTTGAACGCCTGATCGCCGACAGCCAGGACTTCATCAATTATCAGGACATCGGGTGCGATGTTGATTGCCACAGAAAAGCCAAGGCGCACCCGCATGCCCGAGCTGTAATTCTGTACCGGCGTGTCGACAAAATCTTCAAGCTCGGCAAACGCTATGATCTTTTCAATTGATTCATCGATTTTGCGCTTCGGCACTCCCAGTACCGCGCTGTTTATATAAATATTTTCACGCGCGGTCAGTATGGGGTTAAACCCCGCCCCGAGCGCTATAAGCGCCCCGACAGCCCCCTTAATGGTTATTGTGCCCTCATCGGGCTTTATAATTCCGTTGATCATTTTGAGCAGGGTGGTCTTTCCCGCTCCATTTGGCCCGATGATGCCGATAATTTCTCCCCGGCGCAGCTCAAAGGAAATGCTCTTGTTTGCCCAGAACTCCTGTTTGCGCAGCCGGGCTTTGCTGTTTAACGCAAAAACCTCGGAGGCGATATCCTTTACCCCGTACCACAGGGAGCGCTTGAGGTCGGTGCAGAATTTCTTTCCGGCATTTTCAACGCGCAGCAGAACCTCGTCTGGCGAGCTGCGGTGCCGAATATGCCGGCTGTCATCGTCATTAACGGCCATTGTTACATCCCCAGCCTGGCAACCACATGCGGTTTTGCAAGGCGATACAAAAGCCACCCGAGAGCAAAAAGAGCAGCGGACATGAGCGCAACAGCATAAAAGCTCTGAAGATACTGCGGCTCAAACCCGAAGGCCCAATCGCGCGCCGTGACCAGCAGAGGGCTCACCGGATTATATTTTGCCAGAATCAGAGCGGCTCCCTGTTTGGGCGGCGGGTAGATTACCGGTGTTAAAAACATCCAGAACCCCATAATAACGCTCAGCCCTTTCTGGATATCTTTATAGAGCATCGCCAGCGGCGCAAGCACAATGCTGATTGCAAGCCCGAGCACAATGACAGCCAGAAAACCCAGCGGGGCCAGCAGCATTGTCGCAGACACATCGATATCAAAAAACACGAAAACAGGAAGCATCAGAGCCATTCTCACCAGAAAATTAAATGCAAGGGTTCCCATGCTGCTCAGAAGCACCGCCTCGCTTGGAAATTGTATTTTAATCAGAATCGCCGTGTTTTTTTCCAGCGATTGGAGCGGGTGTAAAACAGAATCCTGGAAGCTGCCCCACAGCAGCATGCCGACAAACGCATACGGTGCGTAAGGGACCGGCGTTTCGGCAAAATTGATAATTTTCTGGGCATTCAAAAAAGCGAACGTAAGCGTTGTAACAATGGGCGGCACGACAATCCAGAAAAAGCCCCCGATTGTCTGTCGGTAACGCGCTTTGAGATCACGGATGAAAAGCTGCCAGGCAAGCTCACGGCATGTGATGATGTCACAAACCATCTGCCGAAACAGCTGCCCGCAGTTTCGCAGCGCGGGCTCAGATGAATATATGGTTTCCTTCATAGCAAAGACACCTCATAGACACAGCGGCCCGTTATCAACTGCCCGCGCCGAGCATTTCATCGGCTACGCACAGCGTGGCAAGGGCACCGAAGCATTCCATTGCAGGGCCGTATCCCTGCGGCGCGATGCGGTCCTGTGCCACCCGGTCAACAAACGATACGGTTTTGTCAGGGTCCAGCAGCTCGCGCGCGGACGGCGAGCTCGTGGACCACCGGCGAATACGCCCGTGCAGGTCCTGATCGCGCTGCAGCACCTGAAGCAGATACGGCTTCTCCGGAACAGGCTGTGGCGGAGCTGCCCGCAAGCGCCGGGCGCCGCGCGCAAGCAGACTTTTGGGCTTTGAAAGCATGCTGCGCACGCTGAAACGCGACGCCTGCGGCTGACGGTGAGAGCGGTAGTCCGTCATAGCCGGCGGAAGCACCGATCCTGTATTGGCGTACATCACGTGCCGCAATCCCGGAATGCACCGATAGATCATGAATTTGTAGAAGTTGCGCTGGAAAATCCAGTCAGCCGGAAGCTGCAGCATCAGCGCAACATAGTCATAGCCCAGATGGGGGCAGCAGTCACCCCGGCACAGGGACTGGTGCATGCCCGACAAAAGCGTAAAAGACGGCTGGCGATATACCATGGACCAGGCCGTGACTTTATGCGCTGCAGTCGGGCCTTCCATGCCGCTTATGGTATCGCGGAGGCGATGCTCGATCTGTCCGGACAGATCATCGGCTGCCGGGGTACGCATTACCTGCCTGAGCGTTCCAACCGCAGATCCGCGCACATACTCTTTCATGAAGTGCTCGACACACTGCGCAGTGCTTGCTTCATAAATATAATCGATTGATTTCGGGTACGAGCCGGCCAGCACATCCCCGGGACCGCCGCTGAGCCGGATCCGGTCGCAAACAAGATCATCCGGCGGCCAGCCGCCTCCGGCAACATGATGAAGCCCCTTCTGACCGCCAGTGCCCTGCACCACCCTCCGGCAGCGATCGCTGATTCGTGTCGGCGGCGCGGTTTTCACAACATGGTGCTGCCGCCCCAGCAGAAAGGCGACCTCTCTGGCTGCAGCAAGCTCCGGCGTGTCCCGGTCTGCAACCGAAGGATTGAACGTAAACAGCGGCACATCCTGCCCTTCAGGAATGCAGGCGGCTATAAGCCGGCTGTCAAGCCCCCCGCTGAGCGGCACATATGCGCGGGGGTGGAGAGCGGCTCTTTGCCGAACCGACTGCCTGAACACCTCAAACACCGTGTCTGCGTGGCCTTCGGCGCTGAGCGCCTTCGGCTCCGGGCGCAGGTGCCAGTAGGTTGAATGCGACTCCCCGCCGCCGAGCCGGACGTGCGCTGCAGGGGTAAGGCGCTCGGTATCCTGAAACGTTGTCGCTGGTGCAACCGTGTGTACATGACAAAGCATTTGTGCCCAGCCAAGCGGGCAGGGTTTCAGCGGGCGGGCAAGCAGCCTGCGCAAAAGCGGAAGCGACGATGAAAAAAAAACTGTATCGTCGCTGCGGTGCAGGTAAAAAGCTCTGGCAGCAAACCGGTCATTGACAATGTGGAGCACGCGGCGCTGGCTGGCATACATAAGAACAACAAACTCTCCTTCACAATCACGCTCCAGGAATGCGCCGTCTGTCTGCACAGCCGACGCCAGCCCGCCGTCAGGGCCGCATGCTGTTTTCCTGAGCAGGTAGCCATGGGTGACCATAAAATTGCCGTGCTGATCAGCAACAAATCCTGCCTGGCACGGCCCTGACCGGCCCCGTATTGCAACAACGTGCCCCAAGTCCCACCGCTTCACCTCGCATACTGGGCTCGCAGCCGCTTCTGACGCACGATCGCCCAGAAACAGATCCACCCGCTCATGCACAGCCCGGTCCGGCCATGGCCCCTGCGGTGAATAATAGCCTGCGACGATCGTCATAAATCCCTATTCCATAAAAGGCGTTCTGGTCTAAAAGGGCATCAGCGCTCTAATGGACTGCTTAAACTCCCGTTCGAACCACAGCTCCTGCCATCTGCTCATCCTGCCTGCAGCAATGACCCGCCGGGCTATTATATCATCAATAAAGGAGCTCCTGTTCCAGGGATGCCCTGCACGAATAATATCCTGCACATCGCTTCCGGCAAGCTCCTGACCGGCCGCTATCCTGCCGGCGAGCGTTGCAAAGCGGGTAATCATAAGCTTCTGGGTTGCATAGTAATGCCAGATGTGAGCGCCTTTGACCGTGCGCGGCTCTTCGCACAGCTGTGCGTTAAACGTATTATTCAAAACGGATATCTCAGGCTTAATCTGATGCAGCGACACGTTCAGCGACGGCTGATCTCTGTGCGTTCCCGTTTTTTCCCAGGATGTCAGCCAGTTCCGATGCCAGCGCCGTGACCACTGGCGACACCTGTCAGTTTCGTTAAAAAAAACCACGCCCCCGTTAAAATAAATGCCCGCGCCTGCTTCCCACTGCAGCTCGCTGATCATCTGTTTGTCGGTCTTGCAGATCTGCCCCCGCAGCTCATATCGCGAATGGTTTCTGGCAGCGGCGACATCGGCCGTAATTGAAAACAATTGCGAAATATCTTTGCGCACCAGTATATCGCTGTCCAGAAAAAGAAAGCGGCCGTCAGCCAAAAGCCGTATTTTTGTTTTTACAAATCTGTTCCTGAAAGGCGGCGGGCCCTCAGGGGTATCGCATACGATACAGTCATCTATATCCTCAAGCAGCCGGTCACTGCTTCTGCGCATATTGTGAAACGATTCGGAATCGCACGCAAGAATAACCCGTATGCGGGGGTTGGTAATTCTCAGCGATGCAACTGATATTCTCGTAATGGCGGAGTAATAATCACCGCCCTGCGTGGTAATGACATAAATAACGTTCATGCGCCTCATGCTCAGCCTTTAACATCACCGGAACAGCCGGAACATAAAGATATAAATAAAGATATCTATGCGCTCACCCGTGTCCGAAACAAATGAAAGCATTGAGCAAAAGCCGGCCCGGGCGGGGCTCTGCGCAGCCTCCGCCACATGAAACCTCACTGCATGGGCGACCCGATGCTGCTCAATGAAATATGGGACAGGCATTGTGCAGGGATTGCCCCGGGCAGCGCCTTCCGCCGGGCCGTGTGTGTGCTGAAGCGTAACGGCACATGCCGCTGCATAACCTCGTGAAGCCGTTGCGGGGGCCTGGCAGAGCCCCGCCCGGGCCGGCTTCGTTACATTATTGTGGAAACCAGCGCTGTGCATTAAATGTATACTATATTTCAATGTGCGGCAAATGCAATATTGCCTGATCTGACAGATTCTTCACATACGCCGTTTTCATGGTATGCCTTTGTGAGAATTTCGGATTTTTTGCTGAATTCTTTAGCGGACTTTCCGCGGCAGAGGGCCATGCCGATATGCCGGCTCACGCCGGGCGGCATGTTTTTTTCAGCAATGAATACTTGCTTGACCGCGCCGCGCCGGTTTTCTACAATGAAGCTGGACGCTTTCCCTGTAACAGCAAAAGATGCGGGGCCTGCACGCGCACAGCGGCCGCAGGTGAAGCGCCGTACGGGGGCCGGGTATTTGTTTTCTCCTTTTTTTTATGCATCGCCTCCACAATTGCCGTTTCCTGCTTGTGAGCAATCAATGAATAGGAACGCATCACCCAACACCAAAGTAATCATTGTTAACGGGCTCAGGCGCGGCGGCACAAACATCATGTGGAACATTCTGCAGTCCCACCCTCGCGTCTGCTCACCGATTCTTGAAACCGGGGAGATTCTGTTCGGACACATATTCAAAAAAAGCAGGGCGCTGGTGCGTTTTGCATTGCGGCACCCCACTGTCTACAAAACCCCGGCAGGGCGGCTGCTTCACCGCGTTACCGACAGGCATTTTGCACAATGGAAATTAAAAAACCTCGATGATTCCGAGCGGTGCATGAAAAGTGAGCGCGAGCAATACACGCGGGATGAAGTTGACAGTGCTGCATTGTGCCTGAAATCGGTGAATGAAGACATCGCGCTGAGCGGCTTTTTTCATCATTACTATGAGCCCGCTTTTTCGTTCGGGCTTATCAGGAACGGCTTTGCCGTATGCGAAGGGCTTATACGCCGCGGCAAAACGCCCAGGCAGGCGGGCATCGCCTACTGCAGAAGCGGGCAGGATCTTATCAGGCAGCAGAGCATATGCGGCCGCTTTAAAATCATGAAATTTGAGGACATACTAAAAGACCCCTTCGGCAGCGCACGGGAAATGTTCACCTTTGCAGAGCTGACCCCTGCCCGCATCGATAAGCTCCGGCTCAGATCAAAAAAAATACTGTCAGGCGGCAGCGGGCACACCGTGCGCATGGGTATGGAAAGCAAAAAATACTGGTTTGACAGCGAGCGCATTTCAGACATTCTTGAATATGATATCGACCGCATTCAGGAATCTGCTCTGAGCAAAAGAGAGCGGGATGTATTTCAGCATTACGCTTATCCGGTGCTCAAGTATTTTGAATATATATAAGATCCGGGCAATATGATGCTTTCAAAAAAACTTCTCGGCGAACGGCTGCACACCGGTTTAAAAAACAGGCTTTTAACTGTGCGATGGCGAAGGCAGGTGCGTGAAATAATCGGCACCATCGATCTCGCGCAGTTTGCGCACTATCAAAACAAACATGCCGGGGATCACAAAAACAAATATTTTGATTTGCGGCTATGGATCGCCAAAACCGTCAATCAGCTCTCCGAGCTGAACCTGCTCAACAGCTCTCCGCAGCGTATTCTTGATCTGGGCACCGGCGCGTGCTACTTCCCCTATGTCTGCCGCCATTACGGACACTGCGTAAAGGCTCTTGATGTTCGATATCCGCTGTATGACGACCTGGCAGGGCTTCTTTGTATCGACCGGCGCACCTGGGAAATAAAAGCCTTTGAAAAGCTGCCTCCATTTGACATGCGGTTTGATCTGGTGACTGCTTTCAGGATTGTTTTCAACAAACAGGATACCCCCGACGTGTGGGGGGTTGCCGAGTGGGACTTTTTTTTGCGCGATATAGCACACAACTGCCTGGATGAAAACGGCAGCGTGTTTCTTTTATTTAATCAGGATATCAGAACAGGCAAACACTACGATGAACAGCTGTTGCGCTATTTTCTCCAGCACGGCGCACAGGAGGACTCGGGAAAAATCCGGTTTCCATCAGTGGGGCACTTCAGGAGATAAAGCGGAGCGGCATGCGCGTTTTAATGATCATAGCCAAATTTCACCCTCACATCGGCGGTGCTGAGCGGCAGGCGCTTCAGCTTGCCCGGCGCTTAATACACCGCGGCGTTTCCGTTGATGTCCTGACCCGTAAAACAAACAATCTGCCGGCATGTGAAACAATTCAGGGCGTTCCCGTTTATCGCTCTATCAGAACGCTGAGCAGTGGAAAATGCTTCGGGGTCAGCTATATGCTGAGCGTTGCCGCCTTTTTGCTCTTTAAGGGGCGGGCCTATGACATCATTCACTGCCACGTGTGCGGCCTCCACGCTGTGGCCGGCGTTCTGATGCGCCCTTTTGTATCTGCCGGAGTTCTTGCAAAAGCCGCCATAGCCGGCCCCGACAGCGATTTCAGGCAGCTGGAGGCACACCTGTTCGGCAAATTTCTTATCAGAATACTGTGCCGCCTTGATTGCCTTGTGGCTATTTGCCGCGACACCCGGGATGAGGCCGTCCGCGCGGGCATCAGCCGTGATAAAACAGCGTTCATTCCCAACGGTGTTGACTGCGCGCTCTTCCGTCCTGCAGCGGAGCTGCCCTGCGGAAGCAGGATTATATGCGCGGGAAGCCTTGTGCACCGCAAAGGGTTTCATGTCGTTATTGATGCTGTGCGGCATCTTCATGAGCGCGGGATATGCGCAGCGCTCGATATCGTCGGCGAAGGGCAGGAGCGGCAGAATCTCGAGGCAGCGGCGCGCAGCGGCATTCCCGAGGGAGCGGTGCGGTTTCACGGCCGCCGGGAGAACATTCTGCCCTGGCTGCACAGCGCGTCTGTATGCGTTATCGCATCGTTTGCGGAAGGGCTTCCCAACATTCTGCTTGAGGCAATGGCATGCGGCCTGCCCGTCGTCGCGACCGCAGTCGGGGGAATCACGGATGTCATACAGCATGGTGAGAACGGAATACTTGTCGAGCCGGCAAGCGCGCAGCAGCTTGCCTCAGCCCTGGAGATGCTTTTTAAGGACCCGCAAAAAGCGCAGCGCCTGGGAGCCCGCGCCCGTAAAACCGTCGAAGCGCAGTACTGCCTGGATGCCGTTGCAGATAAGTACCTTCACCTGTATGACCGCCTCGCGGGTAAAGCACAAAAGGGCTCGTGATGCCCCTGCCGGTGCGGCATTAAAAATTTCATGGGGCATCGCTGTTGAGGAGCGACCGGTATAAATCACAATACCGGTCCGCAGCAGCGTTGATTGAGAATGTGCCTGCAACGGTATCACGTGCATTTTTCCCCAGGGAGCGCGCAAAATCCCGGTCGGCGATAATCTTTTTTATCGCAGAATATATCTGATCGGCGCTGCCGGGGCCCACCAGAATCCCGTTTGAGCCGTGAGTTATAATTTCGGGCGTTCCTCCGCAGTCAGTCGCGACAACGGGCAGAGAGCATGCCATAGCTTCAAGCACTGCATTTGAAAGCCCCTCCGAAAAGGACGGAAGCACAAACACCGAGGCCCTTTGCAGGAAAGAGAAAACGTCGACTGCCTCACCCGTAAACGTTACCTGCGCACCAACACCCAGATCGCGCGCCTGTGATTCCAGAGCTTTTTTTTGTGGCCCCTCACCCACGATCAGAAGGTGCGCCTCTGCGTGCTCCCGGGACAGCCGCGCAAATGCCTCAAGCAGAATATGGATTCCCTTTGAGCGTGTCAGGCGGCCGACAAAAACCACCGTCAGCGGGTCCTTGTGCGCTTGCTCAGGAACGCTGTCGATGTCGACCCCGTTATAAATAGTCACGATTTTTTCAGGGGGTATGCCTGCCCGCTCAGCCTCCTGAGCCGCCTGCGCGCACAGAGCTATCACCGTATCTGCACGCTTCAGCTTCGAGGAAAAAAGTGCGCCGAGCGGAGTTTTTTTCAGCATCCCGAAATCGCTCAGCGCTCCGGTTGCGGCCACCTTAATGATAACCTTTTTTTTCAGAAGTGCCTTTATTATCAGCGCGGCCGGCGTGTGCATGCCATGCAGAATATGGCAGTGAATGATATCGTAGCGCTTTCTGTTCCGCAGCAGAAACCACAGCGTTGAGAAAAAATAAGAAAGCCGGTAAAAGCGCTGCCCCTCCACTGCGCGAATGGCCCGGCAGACCGGGACGCCCCCGACTATCTCAAACGGATCGCATCCCTTAACGCAGCGGGTGAGCACACACACTGAAACCCCTTTTTTCTGAAGGGCGAGCGCAAGGCGCAGGGCCTGCTTTTCGGTCCCTCCCCACAGGGGGTGGAATTGTGAAATGATCATTGCTACGCGAGGGTTCATCAGGGCTATTCTACGGCAGCTGGCTGTGGTAAAAAATCGCTCATGCCGGATGCCGGAAATACGGTAAGCGGTTTTTCTGTTTATTGTTTTTTTCTGGCATCGCGTAAAACCTGTTCGGTCTGGCTGACTGCGCGCTCCCAGTTGTAATACTGCATCACATCATTGCGGGCATTCCGGCCGAGACGTGCCGCATTGTGCGGATCGCTTTTGAGCTGCAGAATACGCTCCATAAGCGAGTCGCTGGTCGATGCTGACAGAAGCCCGTTTTCCCCGTGCCTGATTATGTGGGCAATCTGTCCCAGCGGCGATGCGATAACCGGCTTTCCGGATGCCATATAGTCGAACAGCTTCAGAGAGGACCCGTAAAACCCGTATTCGATCCAGTCATAGTCATTATATATGCACAGGCAGGCATCAGCTGCAGCAAGATAGTGCGGGCAGTCATCATAGGGCACCTTCCGCAAAACAAGCAGATTCCGCAAAACAGGAAACCTCCAGAGGCTTTCTCCCGTTATAATCACAAACACAATATCAGGATAATCGCTCTCCATGCGCTGAGCGGTTTCGATGATAAGATCAAGCCCCTGCCAGGGCGTTTTTGAATTTCCCATCCAGCACACTTTAAACGTATCGCGCAGATGCGAAAGCGGGGTCTGCCTGGGCTCTTTGGGGAGAAAGTGCTCCGGGTCGGATCCGTTCGGAATGCAGTATGCCTTTGGTATGTGCAGCACATTCTGAATATAGTCTCTCAAAACATCTGATACGCCTACAGCGCCATCAACAAGCCGGGCAAGCGCTTTCCGCTTCCGGTTTTCGCGCCGCATCAGCTTGTCAAGAAAGGGGCCCGGCGGGAAGGAGGCTTTCAGCTCTTCAACGGGAGCATTCACCTCCCACACGACCCCGAGCGAGCGGGGGCGGATAAGCTTCAGCAGCGTTGCCTGCTCAAGATATGAAAACACGGGGGTCCCCGCTACTCTGATGTAGAGCACATCGGCTTCGCGCGCAAGCTTAATCGCGCCGGCCTTAGATCGTTTAAAATGTATGCAGTCAGGATTGCCGTCTCCGAGGCAGGAAAGAATCCGGTGACCCTTCCCTGCCAAGCCCTTCACAAGCTGGTAGCCGTGAATGCTGCGGCCGGACGTAACCGGGTAATAGGGGATATAGAAAAAACCGATATTCATGCTCAGCCTGCGCAGTAAAAATTCACACAGAATCCGGGGGCCGCCCTGCGTGATGTCATGCAGCACCGGCGCGCGATTGCGACGCCCGGTCGATTATGGAATACAGGCGCTGAATGCTGTCTGTCAGCGAATACTGCCTTTCAATGTGCTGCCTGGCGTTCTCGCCCAGCGCCCGGGCGGCACTTGGGCTGTTTGCAAGGTGAACAATGTGCTCAGCCATTGCGGTAACATCGAACTCATCAACCATATAGCCTGTTTTACCGTGGATAACGATTTCAGGTATCCCTGCATGCCGGGTGCTTATAACCGGCAAACCGGTGGCTCCGGCCTCCAGCAGGGAAACCGGGGTTCCCTCCGAGTCGCTCCATGACGTTGAAACCGAATGCTGAACAAACGCACGCGCGCTTTTCAGCAGCTGAGAAATTTCTGCACTGCTTTTTGCTCCCGACAGCTCAACCGACCCCTGCAGGCCGAAAGCACACACCATTTGCCGGCAGGCCTCGCGCAAATGTCCCTCTCCCACCATAACAAGCCGGATATCCGGACACGATTTAAGCGCCTGCTGAAATGCAAGCAGCACCAGGTGAGGCGCCTTTTTATCCACGAAACGGCCCACAGCAATAAAAACCGGCGGGTTCATATCAGGTCTGGTGACCGTGAACTGGCCGGTATCAACGCCGTAAGGGCTGTAATGAATCGCATCGGCAGGTGCTCCCATGTCCGCAATCTGCTGTTCCATGGCGCGCGAAACAACCACGATAGCGGCCGCCTGCCGGAACAGCACGCGGTAGTGATCGCGATAGGTGTTCAGCACGTGATTGCTGTGCGCATCGCCCCCGTGGAAATGAACAACAAGCGGCACGCCGGCGCTTCGGCAGCTGTTCATGACCCGCGCGCCGGTCATGCCGTATTCTGCCAGGACGGCATCGACGCGGTTCCGGCGAAGAAACCGGGAAAGCAGGCATGCTGATGCAGCATCCAGCCGGGCCGGGCTCTTTTTGTTCTCCGGCGGACTCCGCAGCTTATCTCTCAGCGCTTCACAATGCCGCACAAGAAGGCGAACCGGCAACGGCACAAGGGCTTTATCGCGCTTGCCGTGCTGGACGCATAGCTGCTCAGAGCCGTATATGACATATTTTTTACCCGGAAGATGCGTAATGTGATTATGAATAAACGTTTCAGAAAAAGCGAACTTATTCAGATGAATGATGCAGATTGATTTTTCTCGCTGTTGCATATGCACCTGCTGAGCGCCCCCCCCTCATCCATGGACTTCCCCCGGAGCACGTGCCGTACGGGGCAAAGCCGGTGCCGACAGTGCGTATCCACCGCCGGCCTTAAAGCAACGGTAACCTTCATAGGCCATATCGCAGAGAGGCACCGTTGTCAAGTTTTGTATTTGACAGCGTGTGCTGAACAGCTGATTATGGTATAGTAATTAAAGGCCTGCAACGGCCGGACCACAACGGAAAATCTGTCACCACATCAGCACTGCTGTCTATATGAGAGAGCACCGCCACAGAGCACCGATCATCAACAGCAATCGCCTTCATATTGTGTCTGTTTTTCTCCTGGCGTTTTCTGTGCGTTTTTTTTCGGTTTATGCTCTTCTGGGCCTTGACTGGAACTACCCATCAGACGGCTATGAAAATGCAGTCCTGATACCCTATATACTCGACGGCGCCTGCTATATGCCTCCCGGGCAATACCTCCTGACCGGCGCAATCAATCAGCTTTTCGGGCTGCACAATTACGCGTTTATGCGTACTGCCATTATCATTCTTTCCTCCTGTATAAGCATACCGATTTATTTAATAGGAAAAGAGCATTTCGGCCGTCGCGCCGGTATCGCGGCAGGATACCTTTCAGCCCTGTCGCCGACATACATGGTTCAGTCATGGACGTTTTATCCTGCTACGCTGGCCGCATTTCTTTTTGCCTTTTTTCTGCTTTACTTTTTGCGCACAGCAAAAACACGCAGGCTACACGACCTTATCGCCTCCGCCGCCCTGCTCGGGCTGTGCTGTATAACACGGCCGGAAACAATAGCCCTTGTCCCTGTGGCGGGCATATGGCTGCTGCTCGCCGGCAGGGGGGCCGCATACCCCCGAATCGGACGGACAGCACTGTTTGTGTGCATCGCCGTGCTGCCCGCACTGATCTGGAGCATACGAAACTACTGCGTATGTGAAAAAGCGGTATTCATCTCATCAAACGGACCGGTAAATTTTTATATCGGGAACAATCCGGTTCAGAAAGGCTCATACCTGCCGCCTGTTTCAATCCATCCTACCGCACAAGACTATCTGAAATCAGCCGTTGCATACAACAGGCTGCACCCCGGATGGATGCTCACATTTTATGCGAAAAAATTCATGCTGTTCTGGAGCCCCCATACGAACGAGCACCCGCTCAGGCTGCTTGAGAGCCGCTTCAAAAAAAGCACAATCGCATTATTCAACCCCCGCTTCTCTGAAAGCAGGCTTGCGCGCCTGCTGAAAGACAAGCCGCACTATTCAGAGCGGGCCGCAGCCCTCTATCGCATCGCTGTGCCGCTCTTCTGGGCATGCGTGACAGCAGGCCTCCTTGTATCCCACCGCTTTGCATCCGCAGCCTATTTTATTATTGCAGCATGCCTTGTCCGGGCTGCTGTACAGTCTGTGTTTTTCACCGGGGGGTGCAGGTTTTTTCTGCCGGTCCTGTCATGCGCATACCTTATCATGGGCCTTGGCATCGCTTTCATAACACACCCGGCAGCGTTCGTGCGTGGCGGGGCGATAAAAACAATTGCAGTCAGAAACGCTCTGCTTCTCTGCATAATCGGCGGGCTGCTTCTGGGCGGAAAAATCCTGCTTACCTGCCCGCCGTCTACGCGTGCTGAAACCGTCACCGGCATTGAGCGCTGGAACATCGCCCGCGCAGAGCAACGCTTTGTATCTGTATCAATTCTTGAATCACAGCTTGCGTACCCCCTTATGAAACGGGACATCGGCATCTCCTGTCACGCTGTGCAATTCAAAGGAAGCCCGCTGCCGTTCAGCAGGCGCATCATTCCACCGCATTACGGCAGGGGCACAGCGGCACAAAGCGGATTCAATATTATCAGAATGAAAAATCTGCTGTCGCCGTATGCCATCGCCGTCAGGCTTGATGCCTCGGATCTGCCCGGGCCGGTGATACGGCAATTAAAGCAAAAAAATCCGTCTCACGCCGTGATTGCCAAACATCTGGAAGGGCTGTTCCGCGTTTCATATACGCCCTCATGGCAGTTATGCCCCCGGGCGGAAAAATGTATTCAGAATGTACTGCTATTGCTGTATAACAACATATAACAAAGCCGGGACGTGCTCGAACCGGCCATTCGGGATGCAGCAGCTAAAAAAAATCTTTATTCCTCAGCTACGTGAGCTATGGAAAAAACCGCCCTTGCCGCAATGATGGTGCTGGCAATTGGAGGATTCTGTATATACCTCCTGACCAGCACAAGCGAAACGGCTTTTACGGCAGCGTTAAAAAAGCACCGCGCTTTTGCGCGGGCGGCAAAGCAGCATGACCAGCATAAGATTTTGCGGGGGCTGCCTCAAAATGACTACAATGGGTATTACTTCCGCTTTGATGACAATCTTTCCCTGGCCGCACGCTCCGGGACGCGCGGGGAGCCGGTGCCTGCCCCCTTCCCGGCTGATTTACATTTTAGCCGGAAGCAGGAAATCCGCATGGGCAACAGCGGCGACCGGCTTGCTGCTGTTGCGGAAAACGGGCTTTTGCGTTTCAGAAAATCATCCGGCCTGACGCTGATTTTCCCGGCGCATGCGGCAAAAGCCTCCATAGGCACAATTGAGATACGCGCGCGGCATACCAAGGGCCATACTCTCTTTCTTGGGTGGAGCAGCCGCGCGGCAGGCGCTGAGGAAAACAGCGTCGATATTGATGTAATACCGGACGGGCGCTTCCATACGTATCGTGTTGATGCAAAAAGCATTTTAAACACGGTATTCGCCAGAAAGCGCGGGGACACCATTAAACGGATTTTTCTATGTCCGTCTGATGCAGAAGGTGACAGCGTCGATATTGACTATATACGCTTCCTGTCCCGGTCTCACCGCTATCAGCAGAGCAGCTTCGGCACATCAGCTGAAACAAAAAATAACGAATTGCGCCAGGTGCTGTATGCATACATTCCCTCGGCGCTCACCTATCGTGTTTCTGTTCCCCGGGGCAGAAGTGTGCTGCGCTTCGGCGCAGGAATACTGCAGAACGCGCCGGTGTCGTTTGAGGTCCGCATTGACGGATCAAGAATATTTCACGCGCATGTTACGCGCAGCGACCGGTGGACCGACCACCGGATACCGATGAATGCATATGCCGGACAAACGATTGAAATCACCTTTGCCGCATCAGGATCACCTGACAACATCGCTTTCTGGAGCAATCCTGTGCTGCACGGCATCCCGTCAAAGCGCTATAATATCATCTTTGTGCTGGAGGATGCCTTGCGGGCGGATCACCTCTCCTGTTACGGCTACGGTCGAAAAACTACCCCGGTAAAAGATGCATGGGCGCGCAGCGGCGTGCTGTTCGAACACAATTTTGCTCAGGCAACAAAGACACGCCCGTCCTGCCCGTCCATTATGACATCACTGCACCCCAGCGCCACCGGCGTCTGGAATTTCCATGAACAGCTGGGCGGCAACTATCTGACAATTGCTGAAATTTTGCGAAGCCAGGGCTTTCAGACCGCCGCCTTTGTACAGAATGTCAATGCCGGTCCCGCTGCCGGCCTCCACCAGGGCTACAGCCAGCTGTTTGATGAATACGGCGGCGATTCCGCCTCGCTCTACAGCCGCGCGGTCCCCTGCTGGCTGGAGAAAAACAGCACGCGCAATTTTTTCCTGTACCTGCATGTGATGGATCCCCACGGCCCATACGACCCGGTTAAGCGCTTCAGAAGCTGGCATGCCGACAGCGCAGAGACATCAGCGCCTCTTCAAAAAAACACCACGCTGTTTGATCCCGAATGGGTTGAAGTGCCTACTGTGGAAGGGCGGCGCGCGCGTTACGACGGAGAGATACGAAACAATGATCATCATTTTGCAAGCATCCTCAAAAAATTACATGACCTGGGAATTGCTGAAAAAACGCTGGTGGTCTTTCTTTCCGATCACGGCGAGCATCTGGGAGAGCACGGCCAGTGGGAGCACCGCCCGCCGGGGTATATACAGGTCATACGCACCCCGCTCATCATGGTATATCCGCGCGGGCTGCCCGGAAACATCGTCATACGCGAGCCTGTCCAGAATCTGGATATCGCTCCGACGGTGCTTGATCTTGCAGGAATCGACACCGGGAACCTTCTGCTCCAGGGAGACTCGCTGGTTCCCCTTATACGCAGGCAAAATCTGACTTTCTGGCAAAGCCGGATCATCCTGTCCGAGGAAGTCTATGATAAACAAAAAACTGATGACAGCCCCTGGGCTTCGGTGATCTCCGGATCCGGCCATGTGCTGAACTCGCGCACAGTGGACATGGTTCGCTTTGATTATGGTGCCGATCAATGCGAGCTGATACGGCATCCCGTGCCCGGCCGCAAAAAACGCTTTTTAACTGATTTTATCAGAGAAATTCAGTCATTGAACCAAAAGGCACACAGGCAGCTCCACCGCGAAACCAGCAGCACGGTCAACCGGGACCCGGAAACGGTAAAACAGCTCAAAGAGCTTGGCTACATGTAGTCAGCCAATGCTGCTCTTTCAGCGCCACGCACAGGACATGCCTCAGCCTGCACCAAATCGACGGCCGGAGATGCAGGTTATTGTGGATATTGCACACAGCCGGGCATGCGCGCTCAGATGGACACCGCGATGAATAAAAAAACTGAAACGTGCATTCTATTGCTTATTCTGTGCTGTTTCTTTCTCGCACATGTTTTGTTATATTATCTGTCATTTTCCAGAAACCCCTCCGGCATGTACTCCCCCGATTCGTTCAAGTACCTGCGCCTGGCAGAAAATCTGTCCGAACGCGGGCTCTTCTCTGTAAACGGCTCCGCTCCCGAAACGTTCAGGGTGCCGGGGTACCCCCTGTTTCTGAGCCTTGTATTCACAGTATGCGGAGAACAGCCACACGCGGTTATCATTGCACAAATTTTTCTTAACACCGTAACAGCAGCACTGCTGTATCTGATTGCGCGGACACTGTTCGGCGCGCGTACCGGCTTTTTTGCCGTCATTCTGTTCGCGTGTAATTTCGCATCCATTATGTACAGCCAGAAGATATTATCCGAGACGCTGTTCACCTGCTTCCTTACCGGGGCCGCGCTGTGTTTCTCATATATGCTGTACCACCCTCCCTTAAGAAATACATATGGCTTCGCCTTCGGCCTCTGTATTGCCTGTGCGACCATGGTGCGCCCGGTATCCGTCTTTCTGCCCGTTCCGCTAATCATCGGGCTCCTGCCTGCGCGAAAGCTTCTCGGGCTTTCCGCGAAGCAGGCGGCTGCTCTTGCACTCTGCATAGCGGTTCCGTGGATAGCGTGTACCGGGGGATGGAAAATGCGCAACTATATTCTTACCGGCTGCGCTGACTTCTCCGATGTAGCCTCCTACAATATACTCATGTATAACGCAGCCCACATAATTGCCGAACGGGACAATACAACTGTTTTGCAGGCACGCAAAGCTATAGCACAGAACCCTGACATAAAAAAGCCGGCATCGCGCAAAGAGCGAAACAACGCCTACCTGGAGCAGGGCCTCCGCATTATAGGGCAGCATCCGCTTCTGTTTATTACCACACAGCTGAAGGGAATGGGTAACATGCTTCCCGCCCCGTGTATCAGCGGGATGTATTCGATGATGGGGATTGAATCAAGCAGGCACCATCCGGTGCGGGATGCGCTGCGAATGTCGAGCGGTGCCTACCTGAACAAGTGGCTTGCCGGGCGTCCGGTGCTTTTTTCTCTTTGCGCTGTTTCATATGCCGCTTTTTTCTTAACCTATGCCGGTATTGCGGCTGCGCTTTGGGCGCTTATCCGCTCCCCTGCAGGCAAGTCAGCATGCCATATGTTTTTAGTATATGTTGCGGCCTATTTTTTTATTCTGACAGGAGCGCTCGGATATGCGCGGTTCAGCGTTCCCGTCGTGCCTGTTTTCTGCCTCTATGCCGCCTATGGAAACACGGTGCTCATACAAAAAATACGCACACAAAAATGGAGTCATTCATGAACATACTCAATCTTTATCACAGCCAGACGGGCAACACTGAAAAGCTTGCCCTGCGCATCGGTCATACCGCCGAAGCTCTCGGTCACACAGTAGCTACGCTCCGCGCGGAAAAGGAGCTGGACATTGACATTATAAGCTTTGACTTCGTTTTTGCCGGCTCGGGGGTTTACCAGTGGCTGCCGGGAAAGCCGATGCTTGACTTTTTGCGAAAAAGCAGAAAAATCAATGCTGAGTCAGGAAACATAGCGCCCTGCTCTCCAAAGCGCCCCGGCAAAAAGGCCGTCATTTACTGCACCTATGCCGGCGTTCATACCGGCGTCAGCGAAGCCGTCCCTGCAGTCAAATTTACCGGGCAGCTTTTTGACCACCTCGGCTTTATAATAATTGATGAATGGTATTTTGTGGGAGACTTTCAACCGGAAAACATGAAACGCATGAACACCGGCGGGCGGCTGGGCGATATTGCCGGGCGCCCCGACGAGCGCGATCTGGCTCAGCTGGAGCAGCAGGTGCGGGCTGTATTGAGCGTATAAAACCCTTGATTACAGCTTCCCGAAAAGCATCATCCCTGATCAAGTATTTGTATCAGCGAATTCATTTTCTGACGGGCATCATCAAGAAACACGCGAAGGTTGCTGCAGTGGTTGGCGAAAATACCGTCCTTGCTGCCGTTTGTGATTACCAGCGGCTCAAAATAGGACTCCTCAAGGGAGCGTATAATCTTTTCCATGATCACGCCGGCGCGCTTGTCCTGAAGCACCCTGTCACATTCATGCTGCAGGGCCCTGCACATATGGTACAGGCCGTATCCGACACCCTGCGCATAATAAAATGTGTCATCAATCTCGGCCCAGGATACCTTTTCACGTTTTGCCGCTGCGGCAGCGCCTTCCTGACCCTGAGCGTCTGCAGGAGGTTCGCTGTTTCGGCGGGCGGCATTAAGAAGGCGCGTATTGACCCCGCCAAGAAGTGATGCATACTGCTCGAGCAGCTGTATCAAATTATCGCTTCGGGGGTAAAACGCCGCCTTTTCCTGCTTAATGCTTTGCATGTATTCTTTGAGCGCTGCAACGCCCTTCTTATACTTGCCTTCTGCGCTGGGCATAATCCACCGGCGCGGGTCGTTGCTGAAGGCGGTGAACGCCTCATCGCAGTGCCGATCGATTTTATCGGTTGTTCTCTGCCGCGACAGATTGTCGCGAAGCACCCGGGTGCTGTAGCGCACAACCTCAAGCACGCCGAGCTGCAGGTTGGGTTTATTATCCAGAAAATAGGTTGGCGACGGGGGAATGTCATTCGGGGTCCAGCCGCCGCTGCCGTAGAGCTCGCGCTCCATAAGCTTTGCAACGGTATCGGCATACAGGACACCTGTCGGAGACTGCTCAAGCGGCTGCACCGGGAAAAAATCAGCCTTCATGGAAAAATATGCCATATTAAACACATACAGGAGTATGGCAACCACACAAACAGAAATCACAATGATAATATTTCTTTTTCTCATAGTGTGATAATACACAAATACACAGCCCTGTACAAGAGCAAAAAACAGGGCTCAATGATATCTCAGCCTGATAACGCCTGTGCGGCACACCGGCTGTTTGACTGCAGCAGGCGTTTCATGTATACAGATGCAACAGCACCGTCAAACAGAGGCCCTGAAAACGCTATATGTGCGGCTGTGCGGAACCGCTCAGCCGGGAGCTATCTCCAGAAATGGACAGCACAGACATTGTGATCATAGGCGGGGGGATGGTCGGGCTTGCGACAGCAGCGCAGTGTGCGGTCCGGTTTCCGCGGCGCTCAGTCGTGCTGCTTGAGCGAAATTCAAAATGCGGGCAGGAAACCTCAAGCCGAAACAGCGAGGTGATACACGCAGGAATATACTATCCGCCCGGCAGCCTTAAGGCCGCGCTGTGCGTCGAGGGAAACGCCCTGTTGTACGAGTTCTGCAAACGATGGGGGGTGCCGCACAGCCGCACCGGCAAAATCATTGCTGCGGCCGACGACGATGAGGCTGCAGCGCTTAAAGAGCTGAAAGGCCGGGCGGAGGTAAACGGCGTCCATGATCTTACATGGCTTGACAGCGGGCAGCTCGCGCACATTGAGCCGGAGGTGCGTGCCCGCTGTGCTCTTTTTTCCCCATCAACAGGAGTGGTTGACACCCATCAGCTCATGTCCCGGCTCGAAGCACTCTGCACACAGAACGGCGCTTCGGTCGTATGCCGTCATGAGGTTACCGGCATCCGGCCCGGCAGCGGCACCCACACTGTTGACTACCGCTCGCCGTGCGGCACCGGCGAAAGGCTCCGCTGCAGATGGCTTATCAATTGTGCCGGTCTCTGCGCAGACCGCATTGCAGCCTGCGCGGGAATCGATGTCCGGGAATCCGGGTATCGCCTGTTTTTCTGCAAGGGAGAGTATTTCAGCATTCCGGCCGGGCAGGCGCGCCGCATCCGGCATCTTATTTATCCGCCCCCCTACCGGGATTTGCGGGGGCTTGGCATCCACGTGACCAAATGCATCGACGGAACCGTTAAGCTCGGGCCGAATGCATTCTATGTCGATGACATCGACTTTACCGTAAACCCGGGGCACGCAGAGCTGTTTTTTGAAAGCGTATGCCCGTATCTGCCGTTTCTGGCGCGTGAAGACCTTCAGCCGGACATGGCCGGAATACGGCCGAAGCTGCAGGCGCCGGGGGAGATGATAAAAGATTTTGTCATACGCCATGAAGCCGGCCGCGGCATGGAGGGTATCATCAATCTTGTGGGCATCGAATCGCCGGGCCTTACCTCATGCCTCAGCATTGCACGAATGGTTGCCGATATAATCTGCGGGGAGAAGTCATAATGATTGCCGTTCCGCACGGGTACATCCTTGTTGAAGAGCCTCCGGCAACGGCTGTTGTCAAATCATCCTGCAGGGAGGCGCTGCTCCGTCAGGGCATCCTCAGGCCCGACACGCTGCTTGCAGCCGGGCGCAGCGCATCTCCGCTTTCAGGCAGGGGGCCCATCGCCTCACTGCCTGCCGCCGAATCCGATAACGGGCGCATGCTGGTGCGGCAGTACCTTCGGGGCGGCCTGCTTCGCTTTATAAACAGGGACATTTATGCAGGAAAAGCACGGCCGTTCAAAGAGCTTTTTCTGGCCCGGGCAGCCCGCAATAAAGGAATACCCACGCCGGACATGCTCGCCGCTGTCAGCGTGCGGGTTGCTCCCGGCCTCTACCGGTGCTATCTTATGTCACAGGAGCTTGTTCAGTGCCGCGACTGCGCCTTCTGGCTGAAGTCACAGGCAGGAGCCGATCAGAAGGGCTTCCGCGCCCTTAAGCAGGACCTGCTCATCCGCTGTGCCGCTGTCATACGGCATATGCATGACTGCGGCCTGTACCATGCCGATCTGAACATAAAAAACATCCTGGTCGACACTCAGGAACCGGAAAGCCTGTATGTGATCGACTGGGACAAATCCCGCCTGGACGACCCCCTGAGCATAAAAAAGCGCCGCGCCAACGTTCTTCGCTTTTGCCGCTCGCTGGTAAAATCCGGCCGTAACGGGGTGCCGGTCACAATTGAGGACAGCATCACCTTTCTGAAACAGTACTGGCAGCATGCCCCCCATGAGATCGGCAGAAGCACCCGCCTGCTCAGAAGATCGCTCACTGTCCGCCGGCTTACCTGGAAACTTACCACCCTGTCTCCGCCCGGCGTATAAAGCATGGGTTAAAGCAATAATTAGCTGTCGCGAATTAGTATTGCTATTTGCTGATACTTTTGTTAATAATGTCATCTTTATTTGTCTTCCATATAACTGACATTACAATCTTACGCGACAGACACACACAATGCTTGCAAAAACATTCAGCAAAGCGCTTCTGGGCATCGATGCGCACGACATTGAGGTGGAAATTGATATCGCTTCGGGGTTGCCCTGTTTTTCAACGGTGGGGCTGCCCGACGGGGCAGTCAAGGAAAGTAAGGACCGGGTTAAATCAGCCATCAAAAATATGGGCTATAATTTCCCCGGCACCAGGATAACGGTAAACCTGGCACCCGCTGATATGAAAAAGGAGGGCTCTGCATTTGATCTTCCCATTGCCGTGGGTATTTTGTCCGCAAACGGGCAAATCTGCCGAAACGGCAATGCGGGCAGATACATTATACTGGGTGAGCTTGCGCTCGACGGTCGGGTAAAATCCATCCGGGGTGCGCTTCCCATTGCAGCCTCATGTCCCGCAGATGCTGTTTCGGGCATTATCGTTCCCGGACAGAATGCCGCCGAGGCAGCCATTGTCGAGGGGCTGAACGTTATCGGGGTGGATACGCTGTCTGAGGTTGTCGAGTTTCTCAATGGAGACCGTCATATCGAGCCAACTGCAGTCAACATAGACGAGCTGTTTACAGCAAGCAGGGACACCATCAGCGATTTTGCCGATGTCAAAGGGCAGGAGCATGCAAAGCGTGCGGTTGAAATTGCAGCCGCAGGCGGCCATAACCTGCTCATGGTCGGCCCGCCGGGAGCGGGCAAAACCATGATCGCAAAACGCATTCCCACAATACTGCCGGCGATGACGTTTCAGGAAGCGATTGAAACCACAAAGATACACAGCGTTGCCGGCGCCCTCTCTCCGGACACGCCGCTTCTGGCGCACCGCCCGTTCCGCGCACCCCATCATACCATTTCCGATGCGGGCCTCATCGGCGGCGGCACGGTGCCGCGGCCCGGAGAGGTCAGCCTTGCACATAACGGCGTCCTGTTTCTTGATGAGCTTCCGGAGTTCAAAAAAAACGCCCTTGAAGTTATGCGCCAGCCGCTGGAGGACGGCAGCGTCACCATTTCCAGAGCGCTTACCTCGCTGACCTACCCTTCCCGGTTTATGCTTGTTGCCGCAATGAACCCGTGTCCGTGCGGCTACTTTTCAGACCCGAAGCACGAATGCAGCTGCACCTCCTTGCAGATACAGCGCTATATGGCAAAAATATCAGGGCCGCTGCTTGACCGCATTGATATTCAAATCGAGGTGCCTCCCCTGAGCTACAGCGAGCTGTCTGACAAAGCCCCGGCGGAGCCGTCACAGGCTATTCAGCAGCGGGTAAACCGCGCACGAGCTCTGCAGCAGCGGCGCTTTTCCCGGTCCCGGATCCACTGCAATGCCCAGATGGGCACCCGGCACATAAGAGCTCACTGCAGTATCGACGACGCCTCTCAGCGGCTTCTGGAAAACGCGATTGACAAGCTGGGGCTTTCAGCACGGGCCTACAACCGTATCCTGAAGGTGGCACGCACCATTGCCGATATTGAACAATCGGAGGCTATACAGGCGCAGCATATTTCCGAAGCCATCCAGTACCGGAGCCTGGACCGGCATAAAGAGCTTTGAGGGTGACACCCAATCCCGGGCTGCTTATTGGTTCCGCGCTGTGCATAACCGTGCACCCTGCTGCATAATAAAGGGCATTGCGAAGCCGTTTCACGCCCAGCAGTTAATGTGGTGTGTGCGCTGCTGACGCCCTTGTGCGGCATAGGCCGGGCAGCCTCCGGTGTCGCGGCGCAGTCTTCTGATCTGTTCCGCGGTACGCTGTATCAGCTTCCAGCCCTGATAGGCTGCATTGACTGTTTTAAACCGCTCCTCCTTTTCCGGGTCACCCGGGAAAAAGTCCGGGTGGTTGCTTTTTGCAAACGCTCTGAATGTTTTTTTAACCGTTTCCGCTGAGGAATCGGGGGTAAGGTTAAGCAGCGTATATATATCGTGTTTTTTATACATGGCAACCTCCTGTGGCTGTTTGAACTGATCTGTTCTTTGCAGCGCTGCATGGAGTATTGCCCGGGCAGTAATATGCTATTGCACCTGAGATGCCAACATGCCGGCACAAACCTAAACAACTGTAATAGCTTTTATTTTTACCAAAAGACGCGCAGAGGCTTATGCTGAGCGGACCCCGAACTGCGCAAAGTTTTGCACAATATGCAGCACCAGTGCGCACCGGCCAGTTGGGTTTCCGGAGCGGGAAATAGTGTCCAGCGCAACGGAGACACGAAAACAGGGCGGCGGGGGCAGGCATTAAGAAGCTTCATGAAAACAATAAAAATGTTACACATCAGCAAAACAGCAGGCACGCCCTCATGGGAACCATTCACATAACATCCGGCACATTCCGGGGCAGAAAAATTCATACGCCGGAAGGATCATCAACGCGGCCCTTACTGACCCGCGTACGAAAAAGCCTTGCGGATGTGCTTCGACCGGCGTTGCGGGGAGCACGGGTGCTTGACTGTTACGGCGGATCGGGAGCAATCGCCTTTGAGCTGCTGTCAAACGGCGCAGCCTATGCAGCTGTTATCGAGCTCAGAAAAAAAACAGCCGACATCATCCGCCACAATGCACTCACGCTGGATACAGCCCACACCATACGTGTCTATACCGGAAACTGCCTTGAAATCATTCCCCGTCTTGCCCGCAGTGAAACGCCCTTTGATATAATCATCGTGGCCCCCCCATACGGACAAAACCTGCAGCAAAAATCAATTAATGCCATTTCCCGGCAGCCGCTTCTCTGCCCTGGAGGAACCGTTGTCGTCCAGCGAGAAACCGCAG
Organism: uncultured Thermodesulfobacteriota bacterium; assembly: GCA_964621615.1. Classification (GTDB taxonomy): domain Bacteria; phylum Desulfobacterota; class WTBG01; order CAIYCZ01; family CAIRTM01; genus CAZUMW01. The sequence goes on along the minus strand of CAZUMW010000003.1, from coordinate 110,397 downwards.
AGGTGCAAACGCAGCCGCCCCCTGCGCTGAGCTGTCTGCAGACCCGCCGCTACGGCAGAACGGTGTTTGACTTTTTTGCCGCCGCCGGCCGGGAGCAGCAGTCCGAATAAGACAATCCATGAGAATTACTTATTTTTTTGTTTGACAAGCGACAGCTATTAATTATACTAATTCACTTGTTCTGTTTGACAGGCATAAGGGGCTGATCGTGCTCTCTGCGACTCGATCAGCAGCACCGTCAGCGCAACGCTGATGCTCATATATAAACCGGCTTTCTGAACGTTATATTCGTGAAATAGAAAGGACACAGCACAATGGCAAAATCACGCACTCCTTCACTGCAGAAAATCAAAACAATCGGCGTGATCGGCGCCGGCCAGATGGGCAAGGGAATCACACAGGTCGTTGCGCAAACCGGCTACAGCGCCGTTGTTGTTGAGCCGTATGAGGAGATGCTTAAAAAATCACAGAAAGAAATAGAGCAGAATATCGTGCGCGCGCACGAGCTTGGTAAAATAAAAAAAAATGAGGTTGACAGCATTCTTTCGCGCATTTCATATCAGAAAGAGTATGATAGCTTTGAGGCAGCCGACTACGTCATCGAAGCCGCGGTTGAGAACGAGGCCGTCAAAGTCGATATTTTTTCGAACCTGGATAAGATATGCCCCCCGCATACCATTCTCACGACCAACACAAGCTCGGTCCGTCTCGGCAAGCTTGCCAACAACACGCAGCGCCCGGACAAAGTGCTCGGAATGCATTTCATGTACCCGGCCCAGAAAATGCGCCTTCTGGAAATAATAAAAACGCCGGCCACGTCTGATGACAGCTATGCGGTGGTAAAAGAGCTGTCAATAAAAATGGGAAAAACCCCTATCACCGTTTCCGACAGCCCCTGCTTTATTACCAGCAGGCTCATCCAAACCCTCATTAACGAGGCCATTTTTTGTCTCTATCAGGGAGTGTCCACAAAAGAGGAAATAGATACCGCCATGAAGCTGGGAATGAACCATCCGATGGGGCCCCTTGAGCTGTCGGACTTTATCGGGCTGGACGTGGTGCTGTCGATGCAGCAGGCCCTCTACAACGGCTTTCAGGATCCCAAGTACCGGCCATGCCCGCTGCTTATGAGCCTTGTTGAAGTCGGGCATCTGGGCAGAAAAACATTTCGGGGATTTTATGAGTACAACAAGGACGGAAGCAGAAAGTCCTGATGATCACATGTACCGGCACATACCGGTTATTAGCTCTGAAACAGCAGGTATGCTATACTAACATATGCTCAATGTGAAGATTAACACTGATGTATCACCATAGCGGAGATCGTATTATGCAGTACGTGCTGGATCGTGCGGGCGCCGCTGCCCTGTCGGCCCTGGTTTTGTTCACAATGATTGTAACGTCCTTCGCTGCAGAGGGCGGCGAAGAGGACATGGTAACCTGCAGCGACGGATTCCTGTCAGTTAGCGCCCGGGATGTGCGGGGGGAAGACCTGATGAAGGAAATCGGGGAATGCTGCGGGATTAAAATTATTGTGCATGGGGAGGTGTTTTCCGAAGTCCCGGTAAGCATACGGTTTGAAAAGCTGCCCATGCGAACCGCTATAAAGCGCATACTGCGCGTGACCGATATACCCAACCATCTCATTCACTTTGAAACCAACGATAACGGAACGCGGATCGCCGAGCTGGATCTCATCGGCAAAAAAGGCGGCGAGCGCCATCTCACCAGGGGAGGCGGCAGCACTCACAGCACTGCTCGAAGATCACCCCCGGCCCGGGAGCCGGATCCGGAGCCCGTACCCGAACGGTTCCCCCCTGCGCTTGACAGCGAAGAAACTGCAAAAATTCAGGAAAACTTTCTTAAAATAATGGATAAGGTGCTCAAAGCGCAGCTTGAGGAGGGTGCGGAGCCCGATCCGGGTGAAGTGTTAAAAATGTTTAAAGAGGCAGTGCCCGAGGACATGAAAGATCAGATTCCTCCGGAGGTGCTTGAGGAGCTTGAGCGGCTCCAGTAGATCCGATTGCATTTTCGCCTGAAGCCTCACTTCAGGCGCGGGTTGCCGCCGCTCACCCACCAGTCGCTTTTGTCATGAAACCACCACTGGGCCGAATCGGTTCTTAATATCTCATCGGCCAGCTTTCGGGCAACCTCCGTTTTAAGCCGCTTCAGCGCAAAGGCAATCCACTCATCGGCATATTTATTCCCGAGGTCCTTGTGCTCTTTAAGCATTAGGATCAGATCCAGCTGGTCAGCATCATTTGCCAGCAGCGACTCGGGGGACTCTCCTTCATTGAACTCCCTGATAACATCTTTGAGATCGTCCCCGAACGGCAGTGTTTCAGCCACATCGCTCACCGCCCGGCCCTCATCAGCCGTTACATACTTTTTATTCATATAGTTGAGATCGCCGGTGCGGGCTTCGTGTATGTCATGAAGCAGACACAGCTTTATCACCCTGCTTTCCTCAGCGTCACCGTCCAGTTGTGCAAGCGCATACCCGATGCAGGCAACTCTGAATGCGTGCTCGGCGACCGACTCGCTGCCCGAGCCCAGAAACTGGTGCCCGGTGCGCGGCGTCTTCTTCAGCATCCCGACTTCAAACAAAAAATTAGCTATATTGTACATACCACGTACTCCCCGGACGGCTGACGCAGGCACCCGGACGCTGGACAGCCGGCATTGTCCGATCAGTTCATCAAATATGCGGTAATAAACTCGTCAATATCGCCGTCCAGCACAGCGTCTACATTTCCCTTTTCAACATCGGTACGGTGATCTTTGACAAGGCGATACGGCTGCATGACATATGAGCGGATCTGACTCCCCCACGCAATCTGCTTCTTGGAGGAATGCATTTTCTCCACTTCTTTTTCACGCTCCTTCATTTCAAGCTCATGCAGGCGCGCTTTGAGTATTTTCATTGCCATGGAGCGGTTCATATGCTGCGAGCGCTCATTCTGGCACTGAACTATAATGCCTGTCGGGATGTGCGTTATACGTACCGCCGAATCGGTTTTGTTAACGTGCTGGCCTCCGGCGCCGCTTGCCCGGTAGGTATCGACTCTGAGATCCTTGTCCTCGATATGGATATCAATATCATCCTCAACATCAGGATACACAAACACCGATGCGAACGACGTATGGCGTCGGGCACCGGCGTCAAAGGGCGATATGCGAACCAGCCGGTGCACGCCGACTTCAGCCTTGAGATAGCCGAACGCATAATCGCCGCCTACCGTAAAGGTTACATTTTTGATGCCCGCCTCATCACCGGGCAGCATATCCATCACCGCCGTGCTGAAATTTTTCTTTTCCCCCCAGCGCAGATACATGCGAAACAGCATGTCTGCCCAGTCCTGAGCCTCTGTGCCTCCTGCGCCGGCGTTGATGCTGACGATGGCATCGTTGAAATCGCTCTCGCCGCCGAGCATTTTCTTGAACTCAAGCTCCTCGATGCAGCTTTCCAGATCCCGAACCGCTTCCTGAATATCCTGGTCAAGCTCTTCGCCCGCATCTTCCTCCTCGGCAAGCTCAAGCAAAACCCGGCACTCTTCCATTGATTCCTCCAGGCGGTCCCACTGCTTCAGAACGCTCTCAACCGCCTTTCTGTCTCTGGTAACCTTTTGGGCTTTCTTCTGATCCTCCCACAGATCAGGCTCTGCCATTATCTTTTCATATTCCGAAAGGCGCTTCTTCTTGTCAGGTATTTCAAAGATACCCTCGTATGGCTTCCATTCTTTTTTGAAGAGCGTCGATTGTTTCACCCCACTGTGCATTCATCAGCTTTGTCCCTCCGTATATGCATTATCACTACAGTCTTTCTAATAGCGTCTTTTCCTGTATGCCGCGAGCAGAAAAGCAATGCTCGCTGCGCAGCAGCCAAGCGGGAACACATCCCCGAAAAGAGAATAAACGGATGTATCGCTTCTGCATACTATGGTATCAAGAAGTACCTCCTGAGTAAAGAGCCCGCTGCGCTGACGAATGCGGCCCGCAGGGTCAATAACAGCGCTTATCCCCGTGTTGGCGCAGCGCACCACATAGCGGCGGTTTTCCACCGCGCGAAGCACAGCCGCTGACAGATGCTGCGCGGGCGCGCTGGTCCTGCCGAACCAGGCATCGTTGGTTATGTTGACAATAAAATCCGCACCCTTGGCCACAAAGCGCCTGACAAGGTCCGGAAATATTATTTCATAGCAGATCGGCGCAGCAAAACAGCCCTGCGGTATACAAAGGTTCTTCACCGCACGCCCGGGGCTGAAATCACCGACACCGGCAACAAGCCGGTGAATAAAAGGAAATATGCTCTTAAAAGGCACATATTCGCCATAGGGCACAAGATGGACCTTATCGTATTTGTCGGTGATCACCCGCTCGGGGCTGAGCACGTACGCGCTGTTGTAAAAGCGCTTTTCACCGGAAACATCCTGCCATGAGGGGCTTCCGAACAGAATGTAGGCGCCCGTCTTTTCCGCACCGTCGGCAACTGTATGCTGATACACCGGCTCGGCCTCGAAAAAAAACGGGGTTGCGGACTCAGGCCACACAATGAGGTCGACATTTTTCGACACCAGGCGCTCTGTCAGGCGGGAATAGGCCGCCATGGACTCATCAAGGTAGGCCGGATCCCATTTTATGCTCTGAGGGATGCTCGGCTGAACAATCCCGACGCGTATCTCAGCGCCTTCGCTGCCGCCACCGGCAGCAAGCTTGCTGGTGCCGTACCACCACAGAGCGCACGGAATAACCACCGGAAGGAGCAGGACAACAGGCACGGACGGCCTGGAGATATGCTTCACATAAAACAGGGCGGCCACACAGCAGTTGACCGCAACCAGCGCAAAGCTGACGCCGTACACGCCCGTAATGTCGGCGCACTGGATCACCGGCAAAAGGCGATACTGGCAATAGCCGAGATTATCCCAGGGAAACCCGGTAAGAAGCCACGATTTGACATGCTCGGATGCAGTCCAGAAAAAAGGGAGCGTTACAAACGGGTACCACCCGCACCGCTGATGCACATAACAGCCGGCCCACACCGGCACAGCCGTAAACACAGACAGCACAAGACAAAAGGCGAGCAGCACCAGAAGCGAAACGGCAAGCGGCACGCCGCCGTACGTGCTCATTGACACCACCACCCAGTAAATAAGCCCCAGGTGAAACACGAAGCCGCACACCAGACCCAGCACAAAACCATCCCGGGGCGTTTTCCCGTGTGATGCAACAAGCAGGGGAACAAGGCATACCCACCCAAGCAGATACACATTAACAGACGGAAATGCTGCGGCAAGAGCGCACCCCGAGGCTGTCGCAAGAAGCGTTTCCCGCTTTGTTATGAAGATAAGGAATCTGTTCATTGCAGGCACGGTTACAACAAAACTCTTGATTTCAGCGCGCAAATGTATAAAGTGTTATAAAATATTACCACGGCAAACGCGAACTCCAGGGAGACTCCCGTGAACAGCAACAGCAGCCCGCCGCCAGCCGGTGTTGCCGATCAGGCAAAAAAACAGTATCCGCACATGCTCATTCCCGAGCTGCTTGCAAAAACAGCCAAAGCCTATCCGGACAAGGCAGCCCTGGTATTCGAGGGCTTCACGCTCACCTACCGGCAGCTGCAGGACTCCGCCGGGCGGCTTGCGGGCGCCCTGCAGAGCCTGGGGGTACAGAAAGGAGACAGAGTGCTTCTCTTTCTCCCGAACTGCCCGCATTTTATCATCTCCTATTACGCAGTCCTGCTTTCCGGCGGCATTGTTGTTCCGGCGAATCCCCTCTACAACGAGCAGGAGCTTGCCTACTATATCAAGGATTCCGGTGCCGAAACCGTGATTACCCTGGATCTGCTGTATTCGCGGATCGCCGCCGTACAGGATGACGTGCCGCTCAAACGGGTTGTTGTCGGTAAAATACAGGATTTCCTGCCGCGGATGAAAAAATTAGTCTACCCCATAATTGCGCAAAAAGAAACCTCTAAGATACGCATTGAGGAAAAGGCCGGCCTGTATGACTTCCATTCCCTATTAAAAAAATACCGGGCCGCCGGAAACAAAACGCAGGCAGACAGCGATGATATCGCCATGCTGCAGTATACGGGGGGCACCACCGGCATTGCAAAAGGGGCGATGCTCTCACACAGCAATATTATCAGCAACAACCGGCAAATGCGCAACTGGTATGTCGATATTCGTGAGGGAGAGGAAATTTTTATTTCCGTGCTCCCGTTTTTTCACACCTACGGGCTGTCCGTTGCCATGAATCTTCCCGTCTCAATCGGCGCAACCATGATCATATTTCCCAAATTTGCCGCAAAAGATATTCTCAAGGGCATAACCCAGTACCGCGCAACCGTGCTGCCCGGCATACCCAGCATATACAGCGTGCTGAACACCTATAAAGACATAAAAAAATATGACATATCCAGCATCCGGTTCTGCCTTTCCGGTGCAGCTCCCCTGCCCGACACCGTGCTGGAAGAGTTCGAAGCGGCAACAGGCGGTATCATTCTCGAAGGGTACGGGCTGTCAGAATCATCACCGGTCTCCCACTGCAACCCGATCCGGGGGAAGCGAAAAATAGGCAGCATCGGCCTGCCTCTTGATGACACCCGGTGCAAAATCGTCGACATAGAAACCGGCGAACCCCTTCCGGACGGAGCGGCGGGAGAGCTGTGCCTGAAGGGGCCGCAGGTTATGCAGGGCTACTGGAACAAAGAGGACGAAACCGGAGAAACGCTGCAGAGCGGCTGGCTTTTTACCGGAGACATCGCCTACCGGGACGAGGAGGGCTATTACTTCATTGCGGAGCGGAAAAAAGATATGATTATTTCCGAAGGGTTCAATATTTACCCGCGAGAAATTGAAGAGTTTCTCATAACGCACCCCGGCATCGCCGATGCCGCCGTGATCGGCATACCGGACAAGCTGCGCGGCGAGCGGGTGCTTGCCTATGTCGTGACGAAAAGCGGGCAAACAGTGTCCTCTGATGAAATCATTTCTTTCTGTAAAGAGCATCTGGTTAAATACAAAGTGCCCAAAAAAGTCCTCATAACAGATCAGATCCCCACAAACATCGCCGGAAAAAAATTGCGCCGCGCCCTCCGGGAGGAAAGCCAGTCTGAATAACGCCCGGCGCTGCAGCCGCGATACCCGCTTCTGCCATCGATGAAAAAAACCCCTGCTCTTCCCAATCCTTTTCGCACCCGGGCCGCAGGCGCCGCCGGCCCGCCGGCCGTCAGCAGGCCGCTGCTTCCGGCGCTTATTGCATACTGCGCGGGCCTGATAGCAGGAAAATACGCGGCTGCTCCCGCATGGCTCGCCCTTTCATGCAGCGGGGCGCTGCTCGCAGCACTGCTGTGGAGCGCATATACAAAAAGGCGCTTTGCGGCAACCGCCGCGGCTCTGGCAGCGCTGTGCGCGCTGGGAGCAGCCGCCATAACCTCAGCGCTCTCTCCCCGGCACCCTCCCGGCCACATCGCTCGCTGCGCGGGCGGCGGAAAAGTGAACGTTGAGGGCATTGTCACCCGATCGCCCCGCCTCACTGAAAACAGAACCTACCTGGTGCTGCGGGTTACCCGCCTGCACACCCGCGCCCGCTCCCGCGCGGCCTGCGGGCTTCTCAGGCTTTCGCTGGGCAACGCAGAGAAGAAGTACGGCTACGGGGACCGCCTGCGGTTTGTCTGCCTGGTAAGCCGGCCCAGGAATTTCAACAATCCGGGCGGCTTTGATTATGCAGGATTCCTGGCCCGCCGCTCTGTTTTTGCAACAGCGTTTTTACCTGACGACCGGGAAATAATCAGAATCGGGCGCGGCTGGGGCAACCCCGCAGTGCTGCGCGCCGAGCGGTTCAGAGCCCGAATCAGCGCGGCGATCAGCAGCGCGGTAAATCCCCCCGCGCGGGACATTCTGAAAGCGCTCATAATTGGCAAAAAAGGGCTTATTGATGAGAGGATACGAGAGGCGTTTGCCCGGCTCGGCGTGTCCCATCTGCTGGCGATTTCCGGCCTTCACGCGGGCATCGTTCTGTTTGTCTCCTATCTGTTGTGCAGCGCTGCGTTGAGATGCTTTCCCCTGCTGCTTCTGCGCACAGATGCACACCGCCCGGCGATGGCATTATCGGCCATTCCCGTGGGGGCCTACTGCTTCATCGCCGGCTTTCAGCTGCCCACACTCCGCGCCTTCTGCATGATCGGGGCCTGTCTGGCAGCGCTTGCAATAAATAGAAAGCATGACCTGCTGCATGCGCTGTGCCTTGCCGCCGGGATCATTCTTGTGCTCGATCCCGCAGCGCTGTTTGACCTTTCCTTTCAGCTGTCTTTTGCCGCAGTGCTGTTCATGATTCTGCTTATTCCTCTCGGTCAGCCCATTCTGGATCTGCCGGCAAAATTCAGCGCGCTCCTGGATCCGTTACAGCGTACACGCCTGCTGAACCGGATCTGGACGTTCGGAGCGGGTGCAGGAATCGCCTCCGCAGCCGCGGTTCTGGCCACCGCCCCCATAACCGCGGCAGCCTTTCACCGCGTTTCGCTTGCAGGGATTTTTGCAAACATCATCCTTGTCCCGCTGACCGGCTTTTTTATTGTGCCGGCGGGGCTGGCCGCATCATTCTTTCTGCCGCTGTTCGAGCCGCTCGCGCTGCAGCTCTATAAAGCGGCAGGGGTGCTGATAGACGAGATGCTTGTTCTGGTCACCTTCTGGTCCCGCTTTGAGGTTGCCGATATTTTTCCTGTTTCGCCTTCGCCGCCGGAAATTCTTTTCTACTATGCAGCGCTGCTGCTCTTCATTATATGCTGTGCGCGGAAAAAGTACTCCCTGGCAGCCGGTGTTATCATTGCGTTTGTCACAGCCGAGCTTATCCTCGCTTCAGCCCCGCGTGCAGACGGCCGCACAATGCGGGTCACTTTTCTGGACGTCGGCAGAGGCGATGCCGCTCTTGTCGAGTTTCCGCGCGGCAGGACAATGCTCATAGACGGCGGCGGGTTCTGGGACAACAGCTTCGACATCGGCAAATTCGTTGTCGCTCCGTGCCTTTATGCGCTTGACATAAAAAAAGTGCACTATGTCGTGCTCAGCCACCCCCATCAGGACCACATGGGCGGACTTGCCCACATTGTGGAACAATTCTCCCCGGATGAGCTCTGGCTTAACGGAGACCGGGTTGCGCACCCTTCCTATACTCGCCTGCTGCACGCCGCAGAAAAGCGCGGTGTCCGCATAACCTGCTGCAGCGCGGGCACGCAGCCTCACATCATTGACGGCGTTACCATTCACATACTCAGCCCCGACCGCGGGCTTCATCCTGACGGTGCTCAGCGGTATGAAGACATAAATAACAACTCCCTTGTTATGAAGCTGCGCTACGGGAATATACAGGTGCTGTTTACCGGCGATATTCACAAAGATCGCGAGACTGAGCTCGTTTCCCACAGGGTTCCGCTTGCCGCAACGCTGCTTAAAGTTCCCCACCACGGTAAACGCGGCTCCTCCTGCGCCGCTTTTATAGAAGCAGTCAACCCTGAGGCTGCACTGATAAGCTGCGGCTCGGGACGATCGGCATCAGAGTCATCCGGCCGGGTGCTGAAGCGATATGCCGCTGCCGGCGCCCGCATATACCGCACAGACACACACGGTGCGGTAACATTCATAACCGACGGCAGCGGCTACCGCATAGAGACATTCGTTACGCCCCCCCGGATGTACCATGCCGGGGCATCACGGGAAGCCCACGCATACTTCAACAGTGCGCCGATGCCCCCGCCGCAACGGCTGTGCTTTTTCGGCGCGTTCCGGTAAGCCATGCCGGCGGTCAGAGCCCGGAATACCACTCACAGGCCGGACCAGATATGGCTGCAGGCACTGTCAGGAGCACTGAACGTTCGGCTGACGGTATTCTGACCGGCATTTTCGGCAGGTATGCATTCTGCATGCGGTACACAAAAGTAGACACCTTCGCCAACAAAGTATTGACAATTGTACGGTTTTATTATTAAACTTTGAAAAATGCGCTTGAAAAATGCATAATTAAAAAAAGTTATAATCTGTATTTTTTTGAAGAAAAAAAATATTATGAAAAATATTATTATATATTTTATTGTTTACTCAATCCTGATCGGCTTCGCTGCCGGCTGCACCATGGCGGGCCACAGCAGAAAAACATCCAAAGAGCTGCAGCGGGCGGAGAACGCCCTCCTTGAGGCACAGCAGCGCAAAGCGGACATATATGCGCCGCGCTTGTATGAAAAAGCGTTGAGCACGCTCAAAAAAGCTCGCGAAAACGTTGCCGTACAGGAGTATAAAAAAGCTGCAGACATTGCGCAGCAGGCAACACAGCTGGCCATAAAAGCATCCTCCAAAAGTATTGATGAAAAAAGCCGCTATCGCACGATGGCTGAGGGCCTTCTGTATGAAACGGAAAAAATGCACAAAAACCTGCTCTCGTCTTATCCTGATTCTTCCGTGAAGTTCGACAGCATTACTGTTCACTTAACGGCAGGGCGCCGGCTGTATGACGCAGGAAAATATAAGCAGTCGGTATCTCAGCTGACCACAGCGCACAACCGGCTGCTGGAGGCGGTCCAGAAAATGAAATCTAAGGGCACCGCCACACATGAATCCGAAGCCGATAACTTTGCTGAAGAAATCGTCGAGGCTGCTAAAGAAAAAGCGCGGGAGATCATCGAGGATGCCCGGAAGGAAGCGGTCAGGATACGTCAGACCGCGCGCGAGCAGGCGCTGCAGGAACGCAAAAAAGAATTTGAGCGTATGTTCCCCTCCACCTATACGGTAAAAAAAGGGGAAACCCTCATGGATATCGCAGCGCGAAAAGAAATATTCAACGACCGCTTGATGTGGCCGCTTATTTATAAAGCCAATCGCGATCAGATACGGGATCCAATGGTCATCTTCCCCGGACAGAAGCTGACTATCCCGCGGGATATCACCTTTGAAGAAATTATTGAGGCCCGCAAGGAAGCCGATGCGGATCCGCCCTACATACCGCCGGAAAACGCCTACAACCCTGAGCTGTACCATGCCTATATGGGCACTGTTCCGGACGCAGACGCCCCAGCAGCCGATCAAAACGGGCCTGACACCCCATCGGGCGGCGAACAGCAGTAACGGCCTGAGCGTTACACCGGCGCTCCCGCCTTCGGCCCCCCGAGCTGACCGCACGCTGCAGCGATATCAGCACCCTTGCTCCTCCGCACCGGCGCGGTAAAATGACGGGCGTGCAGCATGTCCTGAAACCGGCTTATTGTCTGCTCCTCAGGCTGCTTAAATCCTGTGGCGGTATGTGCGTTATATGGAATCAGATTTATCTTACAGGGGATATCCGCCAGAAGGCGTGAAAGCTGGGCAGCATGCTTTTCTGAATCGTTAATATCCTTAATGAGAATATATTCAAAGGTAATGCGCTTGCGCGGCGGCACCGGATAGCGGCGCACAGCATCCATAAGCATATCCAGGGGAAAACGCCTGTTAACCGGCATCAGATAATTCCGCAGCGCATCATTGGGCGCATTCAGCGAAACGGCAAGGTTAACGGGCAGCTCCTGCCCCAGACGGTCTATGCCCGGCACAACCCCCGCTGTTGAAACGGTGATTTTTCGATGTGAAAAATCATAGCACCATGGGCTCAGCAGAATCCTGATACTTTTCACTGTGTTTTCATAATTTGAAAGCGGCTCACCCATCCCCATAAAAACGATATTAGGAAGTTTGCCCAGGCAGTCCTTTCTCTGCAGCACAGCGCTTATCTGGTTTAAAATTTCAGCTGCGGTAAGATTGCGCACAAGGCCCATAGCTCCGGTACAGCAGAATCGGCAGCCCATTGCACAGCCCACCTGCGTCGATACGCACAGGGTTATATGCTTTCGCTCTGGAATGTAAACGGTTTCGACCCCGAGGCTGTCCTCTGTAAGGAATTGGTATTTTATTGAACCGTCCCGGGAAACCTGTTGCTGTGCCGGCGCAAAGCTGCTTATGCAGGCGCAGCCGGACAAAAGGCTTCGGAGATCGCGGGGCAAATCGGTCATGTGGTCAATATCAGCAGCGTGTTTGTGAAATACCCACCGGGCGATTTGTTTCGCCCGGTAGAGCTCCATGCCGAGCTCGTGCACCAGGGACTGAAGCTGTTCAAAAGAAAGATTTTTCAGGTCAATTTTGTTTGTGGTCATACACTCCCCCGCAAACGTGATGGCTCCCGCGCACAGCGCGGAGTATTCCGCTAAGTACGCGCAATAATTCACTGTGTTACCCACTGCTTCCCGCAGGGCTCTCTATCATTTTGCACACAAAGGTTCGGCATGCACAATAAAAAAATATTATTGCGCGTATTGACAATGATGTCCGGGCCTATTATAAATGAATACCCCCGCGCGGGGGAACCGGTTACGGCTTCTGCATAAAAAACATATGAATACATATTTTTTATTGACAAATTATTCATATATGATTATACAACATTTTCACTTCAAGGCACCGTTTTGAGAGGACGGAATAGGAGACAACGCTCATATGAAAAGAACAGCTACACTCAAAAAAAACCTGTTAAAAATGCGCGATGAAATATTAAAAGGCATAGACACCACAAAAAAAACCGAGCGCAGCGCCCCCGAGCGCGATGTAGGCGATTTCTATGATGATGCCGAAAGCGAAAAGGGGCGGCAGCTTTCACACCTGCTCGGCGAGCGGGAGCGCATGAAGCTGAATGCGATTGACGATGCGCTGGAGCGCATTGAAGACGGCACCTACGGTATATGCGAAGAGTGCGGCTGCGATATAAATAAAAAGCGCCTTAACGTCGTTCCCTTTACCCGTTACTGCATCACCTGTCAATCGGAGCTTGAAAAGCGCGGCTTCAAGGGCACGGAATCCCCAGAGGAAAGCATGCTGTACAAAGACGTATCGCTGAATGATATCGATGCAGGCGAGGAATAGCAGCTGCCGCGAAAATAACCGCTTATCAAAAAACCGCTATCAGCAGCATCCTCCGATATAACGCGTAAGGCCGTATCCGACAGGGCATTACCAGCGCACACTACCCGCAGGGCACGTGCAGCACAGATCAGTCCAGCGCTGGCTGACCGCTGCAGCATGCATACCGGCGGATCGCAGACAGCGAATCCCTTTCCCCGCACAAACATAGCAGCGCCCCCAGCTTACCAAGACAGAGCCGCGCCACTTGTCTTCCTGACCCCAAAAGACACAATTACACAGCCCAATCCCGCAGCTGAGCGATATTCTGCCTGTGATCGTTTTATGCTGCAGAATCAGAATATATCAGTAGTGTCCATAATAATTCACGAAGCCGGTTCGGGCGGGGCTCTGCAAAGCCCCCGCAACACGTTCAAAAGGTTATGCAGCGGCATGTGCCGTTATATTTCAGTATACACACGGCCCGGCGGACGGTGCTGCCCGGGACAATCCCTGCACAATGCCTGTTACGTAGTTACACGTAGCAGCATCGGGCCGCCCATGAAGTGCGGTTTTATTTGGCGGCGGCTACGCAGAGACCCGCCCAAACCGGCTTTTGCTCAATGCTTTCATTTATTTCGGACACGTTTGAGAATATATATAATTAGTATCGGGCAAACAGCCGTGCTCATCGCAGATTTTTGCCCGAAAAAGCCCGTCTTGAAATTGCTGCCGGCTCAAAGAACCGCCTCGGCAGTCAACACAGGCCAGACGCTCCATTGAAGCTGGGGGATTTCTATTGCCTCCGTGCCCAAGGAGGTAAACAATGAATCGATAAAAATATTGACAATTTTTTCCAAAAATGTATTTTTTCATTATGTTTAAGTTTTATACATGTAATCAGTATGTGTTTAATATGTATTTATGCCGGCGCGGCAATGATACCTGATATCGCTAAAAAAAAATTTGAGCTTTTCTGTGCAAAGCCGGTCAGTTTTCTTCGCTCGCTTCATATAAGCCCGAACAGCATAACAACTACAGGATGCGTGTTTGCTATTGCAGCAGGCGTCTTGCTTGCATTCGGTTATTTTCTGGCCGGCGGACTTGCCATTATAGTGTCAGGGATCTGCGACATGCTTGACGGCGCCCTTGCGCGCCAGTCTCACGCGGTCACGAAATTCGGCATGTTTTATGATTCAGTGCTTGACCGCTACGGTGAGCTTGCCATATTTACCGGTCTGGCAATTTACTACGCACGGGCGCAATCAATGCTTTTTGAGCTGCTTTTAGCCGAGATCGCGCTCGCCGGCTCTCTTCTGGTAAGCTATATAAGGGCCCGGGCCGAAGGCATTGATGAGCAGTGCACCGTCGGCCTCTTGCAGCGGCCGGAGCGAATCATTATACTCTGTGCAGGCACCGTGCTGACAGGCGCGACCGGCAATCAGCTGTTTTGCACGGCCGCGCTCGCAGCGCTTGCGGTTTTTGCCAACATCACGGCGCTGCAGCGTATTGTACACATCCGGCGCAAAACGCTTCCCGGTAACAAGTGACGGTGACAAGCTGAATTATACCCTATGGACGCTACCCCCTAAAAAAGGAGATATTCACACATGAGCACGGCATCATCTCCAAAAGCAAAAAGCGCATCACCCGGCAAGCGACCCACGGCAGCCCCATCTCCAAAAGTCCGCGTTGCTGTTATCGGCGTCGGAAACTGTGCTTCATCGTTTATTCAGGGAGTCCATTTCTATCGTAACGCTGAGGATGATCAACAAATACCCGGGCTTATGCATGTTAATCTTGGCGGATACCACATTCGCGACATTGAGTTTGCAGCAGCAATCGACATCGATAAGAACAAAGTAGGCAAAGATCTGGCAACGGCTATATTCAGCCCCCCCAATAATACCTATAAATTCTGCCCTGTGCCGAAAACCGGGGTGGTGGTCCAGCGGGGAATGACACACGACGGGCTCGGCGTCTATCTGAGCAAAATCATCACAAAAGCACCCGGCCCTACCGGCGACCTGGTTACCCTTTTTAAAGACACCGGCACCGACGTGGTCGTTAACTATCTGCCGGTCGGTTCCGAAATGGCAACGAAGTGGTATGTTGAGCAGGTGCTGGCAGCAGGGTGTGCATTTGTCAACTGCATTCCTGTTTTTATTGCACGCGAAAAATACTGGTCAAACAGGTTCAAAAAGGCAGGCGCCCCGCTCATCGGCGATGATATTAAATCGCAGGTAGGCGCCACCATAGCGCACCGGGTGCTGACGCGCCTGTTTATGGACAGAGGGGTCAGGCTCAACAGGACCTATCAGCTCAATTTCGGGGGCAACACCGATTTCCTCAACATGCTCGAGCGGGAGCGGCTTGAGTCAAAAAAAACATCGAAAACCGATGCGGTCACCTCCATGCTTGATCACCCCATGGACGCAGACAATATATATGTGGGGCCTTCTGATTATGTTCCCTGGCTCAAAGACAGGAAGTTCTGTCACATCAGAATGGAGGGTCAGACGTTCGGCAACGTACCGCTGAACCTTGAAATGAAAATGGAGGTCTGGGATTCGCCTAATTCAGCAGGAGTCGTTATAGACGCTGTCCGCTGCGCAAAGCTGGCCCGCGATCACAAGCTTTCCGGCACGCTGATCGCCCCGTCAAGCTATTTCATGAAATCACCGATGAAGCAGCTTTCCGACGATCAGGCCCGCTCAAGCGTGGAGCGCTTTATTAAGCGGTACAAAAAAAACGGTTAGCGCTGTCCGCGATGCATATTCTCCCCGGCTCAGAGATCAGTAGTGTCCATAATAATTCACGAAGCCGGTTCGGGCGGGGCTCTTCACAGCCCCCGCAACACGTTCAAAAGGTTATGCAGCGGCATGTGCCGTGATATTTCAGTACACACACGGCCCGGAGTACGGTGCTGCCCGGGACAATCCCTGCACAATGCCTGCTGCGTAGTTACACGCAGCAGCATCGGGCCGTCCATGAAGTAAGGTTTTATTCGGCGGCGGCTGCGCAGCGCCCGACCGAACCGGCTTTTGCTCAATGCTTTCATTTATTTTGGACACGTTTGCTTAGAGAGTATATAAAAAATCCGCATTTGGTAAAATTGACATTGGAGGGTACCAGTGGTATGCTTTTGCACACAATAGTATCCTGCTTTTCACACACCGGTGACCCATGAAGGAAACGCTCGTCATCCCCATGAAATTGTTTATGGTATCCGAAGGCCTTATGAAAATTGATCGGATCGGTGCGGGGGTCGGTATTATTATCTATAACAGCGCAAAGAAAATTGCCGCTGGAATGCACGTGCTCAGAGCACAGTCTCCCGCTATCCAGTCTGCAAACCCCGAGTATTATGCAAACACCGTAATCCCTTACGCAATGAAACAGCTCAGCCAGCAAAGTGCAGTGCCGCCCTTTTCGGTTGCGGTTGCCGGCGGTGCATCGATGATGAATATGCCTCAGCGGGGGGAGATGGGCTCAAAGCTGCTGCTGACGGTCAAGGAGGCTTTGGCACAAGAGCACTTGGCCATAAAGCTTGAGCAAACCGGCGGATCGTGCATTCGAACCATGATGCTCAACGTTGACGCCGGAAAAATCAAAATTGACTGATGCGGCAATTGTCTCTATAATACACAATACATAACCATTTACGCATGGGGTTTTTATGAAAATAGTCTGCCCGCACTGCAATAAATCGTATGATATCCCTGAAGAGCGTATAAAAAAATTCGGGGCTCATGTTTCATTCCCCTGCCCGTCCTGCAAGGGAAAAATAGAGATTGACCTGAAGGAGCCTGCGCAGCCGGCCGCCCCCGGTGCCGAGCCGCAGCAGCATGCACCGTCAGGGCCGCATGGAGAGCAGCTGAAAAAAAGGATTTTGCGCACAATAAGCGATCTCCCCCCCATGCCGCAGGTAGCCGAAAAAGCCCGCAAGCTTACCGCAGATGAAAATGCCAGCTTTTCTGATCTGGCAAAAATTATCGAGACCGACCAGGCAATCGCTGCCAGGGTGCTGAAGCTCGCCAACTCGTCCTTTTACGGCGTTATGGGAACGGTCACCTCAATTCAACACGCCTCGGTAGTGCTTGGCATGAAAACCCTGAATGAGCTGCTCACTCTGGCCTGCGCCTCAAGCCTTCTGGGAAAAGAGCTCAAGGGATATGGACAGAGCTCGGGCGATCTGTGGCAGCATTCGCTTGCAGTGGCTGCCGGAGCGCGAGAGCTGGCGAACAGGAAAAAGCCCGATCTTGCCGATGACGCTTTTTCCGCCGGGCTTATTCACGATTGCGGAAAGCTGATACTTGATCAGTATATCACCGAGCGCAAGCAGGAGTTCATGGATTTCATGAAAAACGGCAACAATTCTTTCCTGGACGCGGAAAAAACGCTTCTGGGGTTTGATCACGGAACAATTGCCGCCGCCGTTTGCGAAAAATGGCATATACCGAAACGGCTTATCGGGGCTATACAGTACCATCACAAGCCATCCGCCGGCCAGACAAACGATCTGATCTATATTGTTCATGCAGCTGATGCGATTGCGCTGATGAGCGGTATCGGCGCAGGCATGGACGGCATGATGTATGAAATTGATGAAAGGGCTATGGAATCCCTTGAGCTGGACGGCACCCAGATAAGCGAGCTTATGGCCGCTTCAGCCGAGTATGTTGAAAAAACAGTCGGGACCATGTAGCGCTCCCGGCCTGTTGTGCCGGGCGGGCTGCACTCTTTGGTATTAAGCGGCACACGGGTGCTGCCCATACCGTGAAATCAACTGGCGAGCTGATCCACAAACCGGATCAGCTTTTTTTGCACCGGACAGCCTGCGCATTCTCGTTATGGACTTTGAGCTCACAAGACAGCAAAAGATGGCACAAAAGAGCGCTGTAGACTTTGCGCGCACCGAGCTGGCACCGTATGCAAATCACCGTGATGAGCACAGCGAGTTCCCCCGCGAAGCGATCGCCAAGCTGGCCGAGCTCGGCTTCATGGGAATCAGCATCCCCAAAGAATATGGCGGAGCGGGCCTGGACAGCATATGCTATGTATTGATTATTGAAGCGCTCGCCAGAGCGTGCGCATCCACGGCAATAATCGTCAGCGTACATAATTCCGTGTGCGCCTCTCCCATATACGAGCTTGGCACCGAAAGTCAGAAAAAGCGCTATCTGCCTGACCTTGCACGCGGCAGAAAGCTCGGCGCCTTTGCCCTCACCGAGGCTGGTGCCGGATCGGACCCCTCTTCAATAGAAACTGCGGCGCGCAAATCCGGAAACAGCTACGTTCTCAGCGGAACAAAAACATTTATAACGAACGGGTCCACTGCCGACATCGTTATCGTCATGGCCTGTACGGACCAAAGCGCAAAAGGCAAAGGCATCACCGCCTTTATCGTTGAAAAAGCCTTTGAGGGGTTCCGGGTCGGCACGCGCGAGAACAAGCTTGGCATTCGTGCATCAGATACCTGTGAGCTCATTTTTGACCACTGCAGCATTCCGGCAGACAACATGCTCGGCGATGAGGGCACAGGGCTCAGCACCGCGCTGCAATCGCTCGGGTTCGGACGGGTCGGCGTTGCCGCCCAAGCGCTCGGGGTTGCCGAGTGCGCTCTTGATGCCTGTCTTACATACAGCAAAGACCGCAGGCAGTTCGGAAAGCCGATCGGCCGGTTCCAGGGAATTCAGTGGATGCTGGCCGATATGGCAACGCACATCGAAGCCGCCCGCTTTCTTGTGCTCCGGGCAGCGGAGCTCAAAGACAGGGGTCGACCCTTTGTCCGGGAAGGATCCATGGCAAAGCTCTATGCCTCGGAAACGGCTATGCGCACGGCCACGAAAGCCGTCCAGATTCACGGGGGCTACGGCTGCATGAAGGACTATGACGTTGAGCGGTGCTTCCGGGATGCAAAGGTTATCGAAGTATATGAGGGCACATCTGAAATTCAGCGGCTTATCATTGCCAGAAATCTCATCACGTAACCGGGTGTCATGCCATGGGTGAGCTCTCCATTATCGTTACGGCAAAGCAGGTACCTGACACCAGCGAGGTCAGGATCGATCCGAAGACAGGCACCCTTCTGCGAGAAGGGGTTCCAAGCATTCTGAACCCGGACGACAGAAATGCCGCTGAAGCGGCCCTGCAGCTCCGGGATATCCACGGCGGCACAGTGACAGCCGTCACCATGGGTCCTCCTCAGGCTGACAGCATACTGCAGGAGCTGCTCGCAATGGGCGCCGACCGCGCCGTCCTTCTTACGGACCGGGCGTTTGCAGGCTCAGACACACTTATTACCGCATTTACACTTTCCCGGGCGATCATGAAGCTCGGGATTCCCGACCTCATACTGTGCGGGCGTCAGGCCATAGACG
This sequence comes from uncultured Thermodesulfobacteriota bacterium, assembly GCA_964621615.1. Lineage (GTDB taxonomy): Bacteria > Desulfobacterota > WTBG01 > CAIYCZ01 > CAIRTM01 > CAZUMW01. The sequence continues at coordinate 91,097 of CAZUMW010000003.1, read as the reverse complement.
GGGATACGGCCCAGGTAGGCCCCCAGCTTGCCGGGTTTCTCGACCTGCCTCAGATTACCTGCGCAGAGGACATTGCCTTTGACGGGAACCGATTTACGGTCAAAAGGGCTCAGGACGAGCATTCAGAGCTTCTTAAGGTTGACCCCCCTGCACTTATAACGGTTACCGGCGGGGTCAATCAGCCGCGGTATTGCTCCCTGTATCATATTGAGCGCGCCTGCAGCGAAAGCGCTATCAGCGTCTGGGGTCACAGCGAGCTGCAGATACCCGAAACCATGCTTGGGCTTCGCGCCTCACCAACCGGCGTAAAGAAAGTATTCGCCCCTGAAGCGCGCGCAAAAGGCGAGCGCCTTTCAGGGCCTCCGTCCCACGTGGCGTCAACGCTCATGGAGCGGCTAAAAGATATGCATTTACTGCAATAAGGGCTTAGCAACTCGAATGGTCAATATCGTGCTGCACGCTTCCGGTGTATCAGGATCGGGGATTCTTTCATGATAGAGCTCATTTCCGAGCGCTGCATAGGCTGTAAACTGTGCGAAAAGGCCTGTCTTTTCGGTGGCATACGAGTTGATAACGGTGTTCCCGTCCTGACAGAACAGTGTACCGGCTGTGGCGCGTGTATAGCTGTATGCAAAGCCGGGGCCATTATAAGCACAGAGCGGCTGCCCGCGAACTCCCCCGGCCTCGATAACTATACCGGTATATGGGTTGTCGCCGAGCAGCGCTGCGGCGAAATCCAGCCGGTGACCCTCGAGCTGCTGGGCAAAGCCAGGCTGCTTGCCGAGACAGACCGGTGCTCCGTAACCGCCGTGCTGCTCGGTCATGATGTCACGAAACGGGCCGAACAGCTTGTCGGGTACGGCGCCGACCGGGTTTTTATAGCCGATTCGCCCTTTTTAATGCAGTACCGCCTGATTCCATATGAGCGCATTATCTCCTCGCTCATCTCACAGCACAAGCCCTCCATAGTGCTTCTGGGCGCAACCGCGGCCGGGCGGGAGCTTGCTCCCCGTATTGCAAACAGGTTCAGAACCGGGCTGACGGCTGACTGTACGGGCCTGGAAATCGACCCGGACAGCGGCGCCCTTCTGCAGACGCGGCCCGCTTTCGGCGGAAACATAATGGCAACCATTACCACACCGCGCCACCGGCCGCAAATGGCAACGGTGCGGCCGGGGGTCATGAAGCCCTGCCCCCTTCCCGGCAATACCGGCGAAACCATCGCTGTCGACGCTCAAGAGGAGGATTCAGACAGCCGCATTCAACTGGAAAAAATTATCCCTCACATAAAGCATAGTGTTTCTCTGGAAAAAGCGGACGTTATTGTGGCAGGGGGGCGGGGCCTGGGCGCACCGAAACAGTTTGATCGTTTGCACGAGCTTGCCGAGCTGCTTTCAGGACAGGTTGGCGCTTCCCGGGCTGCGGTCGATATGGGGTGGATCGGGCACGAGCACCAGGTGGGGCAAACAGGAAAGACAGTGCGTCCCCGGCTTTACATTGCCTGCGGCATATCCGGTGCCGTCCAGCACGTTGCCGGAATGCAGAATGCCGAAATGATAGTGGCGATCAACAGCGACCCGCATGCACCAATTTTTGAGTTCGCCCATATGGCTATTGTCGGGAATTTTTCAGAGGTTATCCCGGAGCTGATCTCCCGCCTTAAAAGCCGCCTCAAACCGGCACAGCCTGCCTGACCCCGCTCTGAAAAGCCATTGATTCCCGGCACAAAACACTGTATGGTATAAGTATTCCGCTATGAAAAAACAGCTTTTTTTTGCACTCACCATACTGCTGACTGCTGCACTCTTTCCGGCGCAGATGTGCCGCTGCCACGCCTATACGAACGGCTGGGAGGTTTACACCCGGGACAGCGGCCTGTCCTCTGACCATATTACGGCTTTGTCGGTCGATCCGGGAGGCTACGTCTGGGCATCTGCAAAAAGCACCGAAACCGCCGAAGGCTCTGCCCTGAATATTATTGAGCAAAGCGGCGGTATTATTTCACCATATCCGCTTGCCGCCGCTCACGGCAGCCCTGTTATACACGGCGTGGAATTTACACATATCGGCAAACAGCACAAAACCGATTTTTCATACGGCAAAATCTGGTTTGCCACTGACCGCGGGCTCGCCGTTCTTGACCGGAAAGGCGAACTCACCACACTGACGGCAGCAAACAGCCCGCTGCCGGGGAACACTGTCCCGTCGATTTTTATAGACAGCGAAAACACCATCTGGGTGTCGGTGTGGGGCCGCGGCGTGTGCTGTATCGACAGCGAGTTCAACTGGACCACCCACACCGTGTCGGAGGGGCTGTGCAGCAGATATGTGCTGTCCATATACGCCGACCGAAACGGGGATCTCTGGTTCGGCTCGAAGAGCCGCGGCGTCAGCTGCTTTACCCGCGAAAAAACCTGGATAAACTTTTCATCCGGGAATTCTGGCCTTATCGCAAATGAAATAACCGATATAGCAGAAGAGCCGCCGAATAAATTGTGGATGGTAACCCCAAGCGGCATAAGCGTCTTTGACGGACAGAACTGGATGTCTTTCACTCAGAGAAACAGCCCGCTGAGCGGATCGGTTCCCTCGGCAATAGAAATCGACAGCGCGGGCAATAAATGGATCGGCACCAGAGGGGGCGGGCTGTTTAAGCTCGACGGCTTCGGCATGTGGACACGGTTTGACAAACACAATTCAGCGCTGCCGGAGAATAACATCAATGACCTGACGCTGGACAATCAGGGCGGCGTCTGGGCGGGCACCACCGCCGGCCTGTGCCGCATAAGCACGGCGCACGGCGTAAACGCCGGAGCTCGGCAGTATGGCGGGGAGAGCCTTCCCGCCCCCGCATCACCACGGCATTTCAGCGCGGGATTAATATGGAAAAATATTGATCAAAGCGATCAGCCTGCAGGGCTTTCACTGTTTTTGCCCTCTGCCGTATCCGGGATAACATCGTGGTTCTACTCGGCGCTGTGGACAGGCGAGGATTTTGATTTCAAAAATCTCAACTATTACATTTCCGGCAGCCGCTGGGGAAATCGCAAAATTCATTTCACCTCACAAATCGACAAAGCACTGTATCTTACCGCAGGCGCTGCAGAAGCCGGCACCCCCGGCCCGCCCTGTCCGGACAAAGCAGCCCACCCCTTTCCCGACCCGCTGCCCCCGGAGCTGCAGCAGTTTACACAGCCGGGCACGCACATTCCCGCCAGCTCGCCCGCGGTTCAAAATCTGCTGCCGCATATTATCCGCCCCGGCTCAGAGCACGATATGTACAAGACAGTCCGGGATATTATATATTCGCCCCGGATTCAGCACATATTTCTCGAGCGGGCCCCGGAAGCCCACGTGCAAAAGAAAACGCCCGGCGGACAAACCGCATCCCTTCGTGCTGACCGTGATGCGGCAGCGGTCCTTGCCGGTCGAAAAGCTATTCGCCGCGAAAAAGCCCGCCTTGTGTGTGCCCTTGCGCGCGCCGCAGGCATACCGGCACGTATCGTGATGAGCGTTGAGGGCGCTGCACGCCCCCAGTTCTGGATCTCAGGCTGCGGATGGGTATCAGCTGAAACCGGCTGGCCTGTATACAACTACATCGAGCCGGTTCGCACCGTTTTCCCGAAACCGCTGCCCCCCTCCGATCAGATTCTCTCAGCAATATCGGGCATACACGACACCGCCGGACCCGTGCTGTGGAACAAAAATGTCAATGCATACTATGCCCGCATCGAGCCCGCCCGGCTCAAAGCAGAGCAGCGTTTTTACCGGAGCACTGTCTTATGCATAAAAATTGGTGCGGGAGATGCCGTTCCGGACGGCGCCAAAGTTCCCATGGACAGCAATGTATACATCTCAGCCAGACATAAAAACGGCGGCGTCCTGCTTGTTGTGGAAGACAAAAACGGCAAAGAGCGCTCCGTCATGCCCATTGAAAAAAGCGGCGAACAGTGCGGGCTCAGGATAGGGGACAACCTGCTGTGGCAGTTTATCCCCCGCATTATCGGGGATATTCTTGTTATCGAAAATCGTCAGTGGCTCGCTTTTACCAACGCTGGTTAATTTCACTGTGAAAGGATCCTCCCCGCAGCAAGCTGCGGGGTATACCGGTATATACAACACAACGGTTGATGTTCAGTCGCTTTGCAGCAGGGAAGTGCAGAAGCGCGGGCATGCACGCTCAACGCGTTTTAATCCGCGCATTTACGAAAAGGCCCGCTCGTGGTGGCTCATCAGAAAAGACACGGCTGACAAAAAAAGGCTCGAAAAAAACCGTTGCATAACTGGCGGGAGGCCGGATATCGATAGCCTTCAGGACATGAGGATACCGGAAGCCCCTATTATGAAGCCGGTGTATTTGCAGTGAATGCAACAGCACAACCGGCAGCCCCCTACACCGCCTCGCTGTTTTCAAAAAAATAAGCCCCCAGAAAAACCATAGCTGCAGCAAAGGCGATACTTGCCGCAAAATCAACAAAAAGCGGTCGCGAGGCAACTCCGATAAGCGCACCGCGCAGGCCGTCGATTCCGTAGGTGAGCGGATCTATAAAAGAAAGCACGGCAACCCATTGAGGAAGATTTTCCACCGGGTAGAAGGCTCCGGAAAGAAACAGCATCGGGAAAATAACGAAGTTCATAATCAGGCTGAATCCCTGCATGTCCTTCATGCGCGAGGCAAGGACGAGGCCCATACCGATAAAGGTGGTGGTTATGCACGCCATGAACACCAGCCCGAAGAAAAAGCCGGTCACCCCGTGCGGCCGAAAGCCGAACAGCATGGTGATCAGCAGTATCATGCATCCCTGAACAAGGGCGGTGGTCGAGCCGCCGGCAATCCGTCCGAGCACAATTGAAACACGGTTTACCGGTGCAACCATAATTTCTTTCAGAAATCCGAACTCTCTGTCCCAGAGCACCGAGAGGCCGGCAAACACAGAGGTAAACAGCATGCTCATGCCGACGATACCCGGCACCAGATAATTAATGTAATCGACCCCGTCTGGGATGTTGGGAATTTGCATGCCCCTGAACCCCATACCGAAAAACGCAAGCAGAAACAGCGGCATGGCAAGCGTACCAGCCACGCGCGACCGCGCACGGAAGTAGCGCTTCATTTCCCGCAGCCACAAAACATACACAGCCGTGTAATTGATCATCGGCTTGTGCCTCCATGCATCCGGGCGCGCATGCGCTCGCGGGAGGATGCGTCACTTTCCCTTATGGTTTTGCCGGTAAAATGAAGAAACACATCCTCAAGGCTGGGCTTGTGAAGCTCAACCGACTCGATAACCGCCCCGGCGCTCTGGGCCATTGCCACAAGCTCGGGAATTTTTTTCTCGGCGTGCTCCATGGTGAGCCGCAGACAGCGCTCGTGGCTGCCGATATCCCGCACCCAGGCGGTGCGCTGCAGATGGCGTGCGAGGGTTCCAGCATCGCCGTCAATTTCAAGCGTCACCACATCACCGCCCAGCACATCCTTCAGGCGCCTGGCAGTATCCATGGCAACAATGCGCGCCGAATCCATGATTGCGATCCGATCACATAAAAAATCGGCCTCCTCCATATAGTGAGTAGTTAAAATAATGGTCATACGCTGCTCCCTGTTGAGCTGGCGGATATATTCCCAAATGTGGCGTCGTGTCTGGGGATCAAGGCCAAGGGTGGGCTCATCGAGAAAAAGCACCTGCGGCCGGTGAACAAAGCCGCGGGCAATTTCAAGCCTGCGCTTCATCCCGCCCGAATAGTTGTCAGCAAGCACATCCGCCCGATCGCTCAGATCAACGAGATCGAGCACTTCACTGATCCGCTCAGCCCGCTCCCGCCGGCCAAGGCCGTACATCATTGCATGAAAATCAAGATTCTCCCGACCGGTGAGCTTGCTGTCAAGCGCAGGCTCCTGAAATACCACCCCGATGCTGCGCCGAACGGCATCCCGGTGTTTTGTAACATCAAAGCCGGCGACAAGCGCCCTTCCCGATGTGGGGGCTAGCAGGGTTGAAAGCATATTTATGGTGGTGGTTTTCCCGGCGCCATTAGGGCCCAGCAGCCCGAACAGCTCGCCGCTCTCGACCGAAAACGATACACCGTCCACCGCCGTAAGTGCGGAAAACCTCTTTGTAAGCTTTTCAGCAACAATCGCGTTCATTAACACACCGTAATAAGCGCTGCCCGCTTGGCAAAAATAAATGTGACCAAGTATAGAAAGTGCAACAGCGCATGTCAACAGGCATTGCACCCGGAACATTCCCCAAAAATACGAGTCAAAAATACGAACAATCAGCCATAACAAGGGTTATAAAAATGCAGAAGCGGCAACGCCTGTTTTTGAAGATCGGGGGAAACTGTTTAATCAAAATACAGATACTTTTTTTTCATGCCCCGGCCTGTCCGGCGTCTCCAGGCATTATACATAAAGCTCCTTTTAGATAATCCTCTGTATCATTCCGCCTGAGGCATGATGTTATTTTTTCTGCACTCTCAAGTTTTACCAGAAAACTGCCGACAAGAAGAGTGAGCAAACAGGTGCAATTTCAGGAGAACGATCATGTCAGTTGATCCCGTTAATGATTCACCGGCCGGAAAGCATCTGGAGCGTCGCGAGGATTCCGCTGATGCGCGCGAGGCGGAGCGGCGAAAAGCCGCCAGAGACGAACAGCGGCGGGCCAGTGAAATCAGGGAGGAAGAGCTGCGGCGAATGGAGGACCGTGAGCGCCGGCGCCGCGAGGAGATTCGCCGTGAGGAAGAGCGCGAAGAGGACCGCAGAAGATCGGCGGAAAATCATAAGGGCCGGTACATAGATGAGGAGGCGTGATCCCTTTCAGCCACGATCCTGAAGCCAGTGCGCGCGGGCACCTCAATCACTGCCCTTTGTCTCCCGCTCAAGCACCCACTTTTTCACCATTTCGAAGACGACCTCCCGCTTAATCGGTTTGGTTATATAATCATTCATATCTGCTGCAAGGCATTTTTCGTCGTCCCCTTTCATGGCATAGGCAGTCATGGCAACAATGGGCACGGCTCGAAAGCCGCGTGATCGAAGCTCCCTGGTGGCATCGATGCCGGACATTTCAGGCATCTGCACATCCATAAAGATCAAATCATACGTTTCCGGACTGCCGGCATACATATCCACGACCTCACGACCGTCCGAGGCAACAGCAACACGATAGCCTGCTTTTTCAAGCATTGTTTTGGCAAGCTTCTGATTGACGGGGTTATCCTCGGCGAGGAGAATCGATACCGACTGCTTTGCCCGCTCCCGCATAGAGTGCTGTGTTAGTATCGGTTCCTTTTGCGATCCCGGCTCTTGTGCAGCATCTTCAGTGAGCAGAAACTCCATCATGCGCAGCAGCTTGTGCCGCATTACCGGCTTCGGCAGGAACCCGTCAAAGCCTGCTTCCTCACATTTTTTTGCATTGCGCTCGGCCAGGGATGAGCAGGCAATAAGCGGAGTGCGGGGGTGATCAAGCGCTGGTATCTTCCGTGCCACATCATAGCCGCTGACGCGGGGCATCTGGATATCAAGAATGGCGATGTCAAACGGATCGCCGGCTGATGCTGCCTCCCTGAAAATATCGGCGACACGCTCACCGCTGTCGGCTATCACGGGCCGCATCCCGGCAGTTGTTAAAATATGTTCCATAATGGCGAGGTTGTTCCAGTTGTCATCGACGACAAACACTTTTTTGCCGACAATGGATTGAAGGTTCAGCCGCCTCGCAGGCCGCTTTTCCGGCTTGCCGACCCACGCGGTAAAGTGAAAAATGCTGCCGTTGCCCTGCCGGCTTTCAGCCCAGGTATCCCCGCCCATACGCTGCGCTATTTTTTTTGAGATGGACAGGCCGAGGCCGGTTCCCCCGTAGCGGCGTGTTGTCGTCCCGTCTGCCTGCTTGAACGCCTCAAATATCGTCTCGAGCTTGTCCTTCGGTATGCCGAGGCCGGTGTCGCGAACACGGACATGAAGCTTTGCGGCGTCGTCTTTTTCTTCCTCGATGTCAAGGGAAAGCTCAATCTCCCCCTCCTCGGTAAACTTGACCGCATTGCCCATCAGGTTTATCAAAACCTGCTTGATGCGATACGGGTCGCCCGTAACGGCGGGGGGCACATTGTCACCTACCCTGAACAGCACTTCTATGGGCTTCTCATCCGCCTTCGGCCGTATCATGTCACAGACATCATAGGCAACGATTTCGGGATCGAGCTCAATATCCTCAAAGTCGATCTGCCCCGCTTCTATCTTTGAAAAATCAAGTATGTCGTTTATAAGGGAAAGGAGGGCTTCGGCGCTTCGCTTAATGGTACCGGCATAATCGCCCTGCTCCTCGGTGAGGCCGGTGTCAAAAAGCATATCGGTAAACCCGATTACCGCATTCATAGGGGTTCGGATCTCATGGCTCATATTTGCAAGAAACTCGCTTTTCGCAAGGTTGGCCTGCTCTGCAGCCTGCGCCATGCTGTGCGCCTGCTGTATTGCGATCTGAAGCACCTGATTAGTACCCTCAAGCTTCTGATTCGCCTCCAGCAGCTTGCGCTCGGAGACCTTCCGCTCAGTTACATCCCGGCAGATGGTTATCGAGCCGCGGCGCTCGCCGTCCCGGTCCTTCAGCACCGATACCGTTGCCTCGACCGGTACCAGCACATTGTCTTTTCTAATAAAGTAGAGCTGGTACCCGGTAACGCGCCCGTGCACAAACAGCTCTTCTGCTTTGCTGACCTGATAGGTAACATACTCTTCGTCAATGGTAACTTCCTCGCCTACTGTCGTAGTATAGATACCCTCAAAAGGGGACAGCTCTATCAGGTGCTTTCCCAGAAGCTCCTCCTGAGAGTAGTGAAGCATATGCTCCAGCTGCTCGCTGCAGGTTTTTATCGTACCGCTCACGTCACATATAATGATAGAGTCCCCGGAGTATTTTAAAACATTTGCAAAATCCTGCTGCGCTTCCCAGGTTTTCTGGTCGATGGTTTTTTTACCGTCCTCCTGAGGGACAGGGGCAAGCATACCGATTGCCTCCTGAACCTGTCCCGCATCATCTTTAATGAGCGCCGAGCGGAGCCTGACCGGCACATTGGTGCCGTCTTTTGCAATCACCATCATCTCGATCGCGCTTTGCTCGGACTGAATAAAATGATACAGCTTGTTAAATGCGGTGAGCTTCTGAACTTTTTTGCTCCGGTGAACGATATCGCTGAAAAGCTTGCCCGCTATCTGATCGTGGGTGTAGCCCAGCATCTCGGTAAAGGTAGGGTTGATCCGGGTAATATGCCCCTCCCGGTCAGCAAAAAAAATACCCTCATTTGCGGAATGAAAAAGGTGCTTACCGTAATCATCTGTGCGGTGGCTGGTGTCAAAACTCATGTGCGTGTCCGTAACGGCAGATAAAAACACAATGCTGCGAACGTTCTGCAGCGCGGCTATGCTCTTACCATTCCTCTGGAGGGCAAAGGATGGGAGTATGATCTGAAAGAAAAATCGCTTAATTTTAAAGTATAAATTTAAACGCGTATATCTGTCAAGGTCTATTACCGGCGGACTATATACAATCTTACGGTACGGAAATGTTCCGCACACCGCTGCCGGAAAGCGGAAAATCCCCGCCGAGGCGAGCAGCAGCATTGACGGCCTGACGCCGCCGGACAGAAAAAGACAAGAAAATTCAAATTATTGAAAAAGTTTATCAAGCTGGTTTCGATACCGCTCTATTGTTCATTACGCTTGACATATCTTATTAAATATATATATAATAATAGCTCGCAAAAAGTTAGCGGCCAAACAATTCAAGTGTTTGTATGTTTGGTGCCGCACATACTTACTGCAAATTTCCCCACTTATTAATTAAATCAGTGATTCTCATAAAAGGAGGCATGTGAAATGATTAGAATCGACCGAGAAAAATGTGTAGGCTGCGGTGGGTGCGTTGATCTTTGTCCGAGAACGGCAATTCGTTTTGTGAAAGACCGCGCATGCATCGACAACGAACTGTGCCTTGAGTGTAAAACATGTGTAAAAGTATGCCCAATGAAAGCTCCGGAAGAAGTATAAAACATCAATGGATGCACCTAACTCACAGTCTGAATGAAAGGAGAGGGTTTTGGAAGCAACGGCAAAAGGCTCAAAAAAAACAGTACAGTGCACAGCGGTAACACGCGGTATCGCACAGCCCTTTAAAAAAGGCGGCCCGCGGGCGGCACTGCCTGAATGGGACAAGGATCGCTGCATACGATGCGGCGTGTGTTATGTATACTGCCCTCACGGCGCGGTGTACAGACAGGATGACGGTTTTTTTGATGTAATCAAAGACAAATGCACCGGATGTGGCATCTGTCATCGTGAGTGCTGGTTCGGCGTTGTCAGCATGGTTGAGGAGGGCTAATCTATGGATAAATACAGTCTCTATGTACCGAATTTTCTGCCCGCCGGGGAATATTTTGATTCAAAGCACAATCAAACCTGCATCGGGTGCGGCGTATCGCTTGCCGTCCGCCTTGTGGGAAAAGCCGCGGAAAATCTTCTCGGCAAAGCAAGCTGTGAGCGCGGAACCGGCAGCGCGCTGTTCGGCTGCACGACCGACGCAGCAGTCTTGAAAATAAAGCAGGGCAAAAAAGAGCTGATTATCTGCCTGGATGACGAGCCCGAGGGCACGCTGAAGCAGGCGGTACATAAAAATCTGCCCGCTGTCGCTGTCGCCGAAGGGGTCAAATACGTGGCTACCGCCTGCCCGAGCTATCCGTTCGATCTGCTTGAGAAAGCAAAGCGGGCCCTTGAAGCAGACGGAAGCGCTTACATACACATTCTGTGCCCCTGCCCTGCAGCATGGCAGTATCCGACAGAGGATACGGTCAAGGTGGGCTTCAGCGCAGTCGAATCCCGGGCCTTCCCGCTGTATGAGGTGGGAAGCGGCTACTACAACCTGACCGTAACAACGATGAATCCGCGTCCCGTTTCAGAATACATCCGCGCACAGGGACGCTTCAGCTCGGCAACCGACAAAGACATTAAATCGGCACAGAGCACGGTCGAAAAGGAATACAAAAAACTGCTTGAAAACATTCAGCCGGCAGAGTAACCGGCTGCGTTGCTATAGCATAATGATTAAAGGAGATCAGGATAATGGCAGATATCAAATGGTTACCTGACGGACAAAAAACGTTTGACAAAGTTATGGCCGCCATACCCGAAGCCATGCGCGATACGATCAAGCCGAAGCTGCTTCAGATGCTCGCCGGAAAAGCAGCAGGCCAGCCGGTAAGCGCCGACCTGGTAAAAACCTGGGTAAAAGAGGATTTGCCGGAGCCGCAGCGCAGCGCGCTCATGAAGGCTCTGGGCATGGAGCCCGAGGGCGGCGCCAAGCAGGAGGCTGCCCCCGCGCAGGCCGCTGCCGGATGGGAAGGCAACAGCGAAGCCATGTTCGAGCGCATGCTCCAGGAAGTTCCCGACATGATGCGGGAGGTTTTCCGCGGCAAGCTGATGGGCATTGCCAATGAAAAAGCCCAGGGCGGCCCCATTACAGAAGCCCACGTGGTTTCCATCGTAAAAGAAATCGTTCCGGATCCGTTTAAATCAAACATTCTCAAAGCCTTTGCCACAATGGGCGGCGTCGACCTCAGCCAGGTCGAGCAGATGATCGAAAACACCCCCGGCGGCCAGGAAGCCGTGTTCAGCATTCTGCACCGGACCCAGGAAGCCTTCGGCTATATTCCAAAAGAGGCGCTGGTGCTCATTGCACAGAAAAAAGATATTCCGCTGAGCACCATGTACCGGCTGGCGACCTCCTACAGCGCGTTCAGCCTCGACAAGCCGGGCAAGCACAGGATTACCGTCTCAACCTCCACCGCAGCTCAGGTGAATGGAGGCGGGGCCCTGCTGCAGCAGATCAAGGAAAAAATCGAGCAGTCCGGCGCCGATGTAACGCTTGAAACCGCCCGCGATCTCGGATGCGCCAACATCGAGCCGGCGGTTATGATCGACGGGGAAATTTATTCCGGCGTTCAGGCTCAGGCAAAGCTGGAAGAAATATTAAACGGATAATCTATCCCTGAAAGGAGAAGGGTAAATGGCAGATATTAAGTGGTTACCTGACGGACAAAAGGCATTTGACAAGGTGATTGCTGCAGTGCCCGAAGGGATGCGCGCGGCGGTCAAGCCGAAGCTGCTTCAAATGCTGACAAATAAAGCAGCCGGAAAGAAGGTGAGCAAAAAGCTGGTTGAGACCTTTGTTTCCGAGGACCTGCCCGAGCCGCAGCGCAGCGCGCTCATGGCTGCTCTGGGGATCGATAAAAAGCAGACAGCGAAAAATGACTCTCCGGTATCGACAAAAGTAAGCTGGAAGCCGAAGGGCAAAGTGTCATCGCCTGCCGATCTGGATAAAATCAAAAAGCAGGGCATGGACCTTCTGGTGCCGAAAACCACCCGCATAACCGTCGGCGCGGCGAGCTGCGGGCTTGCAAAGGGATCGGCATCCGTTGCCGCGGCACTTCAGGCTGAGCTGAAAAAAAAGAAAGTGAAAGCGGACGTGGTGCTGGTGGGCAGCAACGGCATGAGCTTTGCCGAGCCGGTGGTGAGCGTCATTAAGGAAGGAAAGCCGCGGATCACCTACGGAAACGTCACTGCCGATCGCGCTGCCGATATCGTATCGTCAATATCCAGCGGAAAAGTGGTTGAGGACCTGGCGCTCATGCGCTGCGACAAAGTGAAATCCGATGTGGTTTCCGATTCAATCACCTATTCAAAAGGCACGCTTCCGAAATCCTTCACCGGCATAAAGGAACAGAGCAAACACGATTTCTATAAATCGCAGGAACAGATAGTGAGCAGAAACTGCGGCACCGTAAGCCCCGAGCGCATTGAAGAGTATATAGCGCTGGGCGGCTACAGCGCACTGACAAAAGCCCTTACCGGCATGAAGCCTGCAGACGTGGTGAAAGAAGTAAAAACCTCCAAGCTTCGCGGCCGCGGCGGCGCCGGCTTTCCCGCCGGCATTAAGTGGGAGGCCTGCAGCAAAGCAGACGGCGACGTTAAATACATTGTGTGCAACGGCAGCGAGGGCGACCCTGAAATCGGCCTTCACAAAAGCTATCTGGAGTCGGATCCGCACATGCTGATAGAGGGAATGATGCTCGCCGGCTATGCGGTTGGCGCACAGCACGGCTATGTATACCTGAGCGATCGCTACCTGCTTGCAGCAGAGCGCGTCCAGGCAGCAGCAGACCAGGCGCGCAGCATGGGCCTTCTGGGCCGCAACATTATGGGAACCGGCTTTTCTTTTGACCTGACCGTTAAGCGCGGCGGCGGAGCTTATGTGTGCGGAGAGGAAACCGCGCTTTTAAACTCTCTTGGAGGAACCTTCGGCGAGCCCCGTCCCCGCCCGCCGCTTCCGGTTGAAAGGGGACTTTTCGGCAAGCCGACAGTTGTCAATAACCTTGAAACGCTTTCAAATATCCCGGCCATCGTCCTCAAGGGCGGCACGTGGTTTGCCGGCATAGGCACCCCGTCGAGCAAAGGAACTAAAATAGTCGCACTTTCAGGAAACGTCGCTCAGCCCTGCTGGGTCGAAGTGCCCATGGGCATAAAAATCGAGGACATAATCAGCACCTTCGGCGGTGGCACCGCGAGCGGCAAAAAGGTGAAAGCGTTTCAGACAGGAGGCCCTTCCGGCGGAGTGCTTCCCGCTAAATCGCTCAAAACAAAGCTCGACTACGATGCGCTTGCAAAAGCGGGCACGCTGCTGGGCTCCGGAGGCCTGCTGGTTGCTGACGAAGACACCGATGTTGTGGAGCTGGCGCGGTTTCTAACCGAGTTTTTTCTTGAGGAATCGTGCGGCAAGTGCACGCCCTGCAGAGAGGGCGTAAAGCGCATAAGCGAAATAGTAACCACTCTGGCAGAAGGGCGCGGCACTAAGGAGCAGATCGCCGTTATCAAGCGAATGGGCGATGCAATGAACAACACCTGCTTCTGCGCGCTTGGCAAAACCGCCGCAGCTCCGATACTGAGCGTCATCAAGCACTTTCCCAAAGACGTAAACAGCCGGATGCTTAAAAAAATAAACCAGTAATCACCAACAGGGATAAAGGAAGGACCGATGGTTAAACTGACAATTAATGGAAAAAAGATCAAAGCACAGGAAGGAACGACGGTGCTCGAGGCTGCACGCGCCAACGGCATCGATATCCCCACCCTCTGCTACAACGACGCCCTTGAAGGCTACGGGGCCTGCCGTTTGTGCATCGTGGAAATAGAAAAAAACAAACGCAAATCAATCGAAGCATCGTGCACCTATCCGGTCGAGGACGGCATGATCGTTAAAACCGACAGCCCGCGGGTCATTGAAGGCCGCAAGCTCGTGCTGGAGCTGCTGCTCGCCCGCTGCCCGAATGTGAAAATCGTTCAGCAGCTTGCACAGGAATACGGCCTCGCGGACAGCTCAGCAGAGTGGGGCAAAGACAATGAATACTGTATTCTCTGCGGACTGTGCGTCAGGGCATGCAACGAGGTCGTCGGCGCAGCGGCAATTCAGTTTGCCGGCAAAGGGGCAGAAAAGGTTGTTGACAGCCCGTTTCATCAGTCTGCTGAAGACTGCATCGCCTGCGGATCGTGCGCGTTCGTCTGCCCGACCGGAATTATCAAGAAAAACGATCTTGAATCTTCGGCAGCCTGCTCTCCCGAGGGCTGTGAGCAGGAAGGGCCGAAGCGGGAAATTCTTAACTGGCAGGTGGAATATCCGCTGAAAACCTGTACCAAGTGCGGAAACCCGTACGCTCCGGTCCCGCACCTTGACAAGCTGACCAAAGAGTTTCATTTTCTGCCGCAGTTTTTCAACCTGTGCCCCTCATGCAGAAAGTACCCTGAGATCGACACCGACAAGTGCCTCGGGTGCGGCTCCTGTATGGAAAACTGCCCGGTGGGCGCGCTTGAGCTTGAGGACAAAGGCGGCTATGATAAAAAATCCATGGTGTTTCAGAACAACTGCATGGCCTGTCACACCTGTGAAATCTATTGCCCGGTTGGCGCAATAAGCTAATACAACACTTATTCAGTAAGGAGGAAACAGACATGTCTGTTGTCTATGATCTTGCGATCGTCGGAGCCGGACCCGGCGGGCTGCACGCGGCAAAATGGGCGGCCAAAAAAGGGCTCAAGGTTGCCGTGATTGAAAAGCGTGCCGATATTTCAAAAATGACCCGCTACTGCAGCGAGCACTTTATTCTGGACGAGGGCTACAACGGCGACACAATCATTGTTGAGCCGGGCGAGCCGATCGGACCGGACGGCTTTGTCAGCGAAAAAAGCCACAACAAGATTAAATCATCGCGCTTCGACTGGGAAGTGGACTATGTCGGCCCCCTGTGTCCTGTGACGGATAAGCTGTATCACTCTGCAAAGCTCGAGCACAACGCCCACTATGCCTGGCCGGACAAAAGCCCCTTTGCCTGGAAATATGACAAGGCGGGGCTGCTTCAGCAGCTTCTCGACGAAGTGCTGCCGCTCGGGATTGATTACATAAATGAGACCACCTGCTATGATGTAATTGACTCCGCCGACGGCGTTGAGCTCAAGTGCGTCAGCAAGGGCAAACGGTTCAGGATGCATGCCAGAAAGCTGATCGGCGCAGACGGAGCCAGCGCACAGATTGCAAACTCGCTTGGCATGAACGAGGACCGGGTATACTTTGCCTCAGCGCTTACCCTTGCTGTGTATATGTCAAATGTACGTGACTACAGCCCTCATGAGTGGCGCGGCTTCTGGGGCCTGTGCTACGGCTCCAACTTCGCTCCTCTTCTGGGAACCGGCCCTGCGGGGCACTTTGACTGGGCGGACGTCATTCTCATCGGGCACCCCAAGCAGATGCCCGGGGACCTTTTTGAGTTCTTCACTAAAAAGAGCCCTGTTGCCTATATGTTTGAAAACGCAAAAATCGAGCAGTCCCACTGCTGCTGCACCAAGGCTTTTTCACCGCTTAAAAAGCCGTACAAGGGTAACTGCCTCATGATCGGCGACGCTGCTGCATTTGTTGAAACCCAGGCACAGGGAGCGCTTAACTGCGCCTACTGGGCGGCTGACGCCATTGAAAAAGAGCTTGAAGGAAAGCCCGGCTTTGAAGAGTATACGAAGACCTGGCTTGAAACCTTTGAGTTTAACGATGACGGAATGATGCAGGTTACCAGCGGCTATGCCCTTATCCCGTACTATACCGATGAAGAAGTCGTGTACCTGTTCTCGCTTCTTGATGATGTAACCATGAACGGCAGCTGGAGCCAGTATGACTCGCCGCGCATGATGTGGCGTGAGATTCACAAAAAGGATGACCAGATACAGCGTGAGCGCCCTGAAATATGGGAAAAAATCTGCAAGCAGCAGTCGCGGACGCTCAGCGACAGCATGTCGTAACATCCCTCTCAAAAGCGTTCACAAAAGGCAGCAGACGCTTCGTCTGCTGCCTTTTTTACCCGCTTGCCCCCCTTATACCCTTTTCAAAAAATTCAGGATTATAAAATTTA
This sequence comes from uncultured Thermodesulfobacteriota bacterium, assembly GCA_964621615.1. Classification (GTDB taxonomy): domain Bacteria; phylum Desulfobacterota; class WTBG01; order CAIYCZ01; family CAIRTM01; genus CAZUMW01. The sequence goes on along the minus strand of CAZUMW010000003.1, from coordinate 74,603 downwards.
AATAGCGACTGCTAAACCACCTTGAACTTTCTTGCTCCTGGAATTATTTGTTAGAACAGACAGAACAGGTGCGGTTGGGTTTGCGTCCTCTACTACAGCCTGCTACGCAGGATGGATGCTCCGCCCCTGTGTGGTCTTTACTCATCCTATTGCAACGCAGCCGAGTGCAGCCGGGTCAAAAGGGCGGAATCTATGAGCCCCCGCCTGCAGCGGCGAGTTTGGCGCCTCGCCGGCTACAATCGTGCCGCGAAGGTATCCATACAAAGCCGGATCACGTTGCAGGGTACCCTTTTTTTTCACTTTATTACGCAGCAGCGGATGCTGCGCTCTTTGGAGCAAGCAAAAAAAAGTGAATTGCTCTTGGAGGGAAAACACATGGCACAGGATCCTGTCTGCGGCATGCAGGTGGATGAAAAAACCGGCCTCAGATTGTCATACAGCGGCACTGATTATTATTTCTGCAACCCCCGGTGCATGGAAAAATTCGCCCGCGACTACTACATTCCCGAGCAGCAGCTGGCCGATGCACGGGCCGGGCACCACAAAAAGCATTGGTACACAAATAAAACCATTATTATTTCAGGCGCGCTGCTGATCCTTGTGCTTGCATCCTATCCGATACCGCTGCTTGCCCCCTTCCGGTCTCGGCTGATGATGTATGTATCCACACTCTGGTGGGCGGTGCTGCTCGGGCTGGGTATCGGCGGCCTGATCGATCACTTTATTCCCCGCGAGTATATTTCACACATTCTTGCCCGGCCGCTCAAAAGAACAATACCGTATGCTGTTGTGACCGGCTTTTTAATGAGCACATGCTCCCACGGTATTCTCGCCCTTTCTATCCAGCTTCACAAAAAAGGAGCGGCAAATGCTGCAGTTGTGGCCTTTTTACTTGCAAGCCCCTGGGCGAACATGCCGCTTACCATCCTGCTTATCGGCTTTTTCGGACTGAAAGCCTTTTATATAATCGGCGCGGCAATTTTGATAGCCGTGATAACCGGGTTCATCTACCAGATCCTGGAGCGAGCAGGTGTTATCGAACAAAACCCGAACAGCGTTCAGGTGGGAAAAGAGTTCTCTATCGTCGCAGACATAAAGCAGCGGTACCGGGGATACTGTTTTTCCATGGATCGACTGCATAAGGATCTAAGCGGCATCTGGAGCGGGGCGGTATCTCTGGGCAACATGGTGCTGTGGTGGATTCTTATCGGCATGGGCCTGGCCGCTCTTGCCGGCGCATATATTCCATCCGATTTTTTCATGAACTACATGGGGCCGACCCTGATGGGCCTTATTATAACGCTTGCGTTTGCCACGGTGATTGAGGTGTGCTCGGAAGGGTCGGCGCCGATCGCTTTTGAAATCTTCAAACAAACCGGCGCCGTCGGCAACAGCTTTGTATTCCTCATGGCCGGAGTCGTTACCGACTATACCGAAATCGGGCTGCTCTGGTCAAATGTCGGCAAAAAAACCGCTGTCTTTCTGCCGATTGCCGCAGTTCCTCAGGTTCTCATACTGGGCTATATTGCAAATAAGATATTGTGAGCATGTCCCTTTTTGGAAACGTGAATCACATATCTTTTATCCTTTCAGCTCATTATGTGCCCAGGCATACACCTGCTGTGCATGTTCCAGCGCCTCATTTGCCTGCGACTGCGTAAACACCTCATATGGAGCACCTCCGGGCAACCCGTTTGGATACCTGGCTGCGATATAAAACTGATCAAGCACTTTTGCTTTCTCAATTATATCACCGGAAACCTTTTGCTGGAGAGTGCTGAGCAATTTAAAAATCGAGTGTCCGGTTACAAACCGTTCACCGCTCCCGTAGTGCACAGCCTTAACTGCTTTCTCTGCCGACTGCTGGGAATTGAAATACCACCGGCTACAAGCCGGTGGATTCAGTTTTCCCGACGTGTCGGGACTAAAGGAAAAACACATAACTACAAAAATTCTCCTGAGGGTAAGCACCCTATACGAACAGCACGTTCTGAGCCAATAATCATTCTTCGCCTAAAGGCGAGGGTTTTAAACCCCGAAGGAGACAATAAAACAGCACTGTGAATAATACTTTTCCGCATATGCCAGCTGTGCAAATTTAAGATCATTGTGCGATTGCGCCAGCCAGCGCCGTGATTCTTCCGTACTGTTTTTCATCTAATCCGTATTCCTGTTTTGAGTATATTCATTACAAACGGGTTTTTGGCTTCTTTCATTTGTTTGAATTCTTCGGGTGTGTAGACGAAAAGATCGATGGGACGGCCAAGTTCATACAATTGTGGAAACTCTTTATGCCGGTGGAAAAAATCCTCGTTTGTTTCGCTAACAATCATAATGTCCAGATCGCTGTACTCATCTTCCCTGCCATAGGCGCACGAGCCGAAAAGATAGGCAGCTTCAACGTCAACAAGAAGATCACACAGTTTTTCAACGGTATCCATAATTAAACGATTTTATTTAAAGTCACTGGAAAAAGCAAAAAAAAATATCCGCCGAGCAAAGTCGCTATCCAGCACACAATAAATTTTTCCTGTTGCTGACACAGCACGTTCTCCGTTACTATATGAAAAATGCACAAAATCTCAAAAAGCACAAAAAGAAACCTGCACATCCGCTGTGATACCCTGTCGGGCGGCTATGTCATATATCAGCCCCGGGAGGGCCAGCGCTACACTACCGATGACATGCTTGCCGGCTGGATGGCGGTACGCACGCTTAGGCGGATGAGCTCAATTCCGGACATGTTTATTGACCTGGGATCTGGCCTGTGCAGCGTTCCCATGATCGTGATGTGGTCATTTCCCGGGCTTGCCGGCATCGGGGTCGAAATTCAAAATCAGCGGTCACGGCTTGCCCGCCGCTCGCTTGCCACAAACGCCCTTGACAGCCGTTTTCTGCTGATAAACGGAGACCTGCGCCGCCTGCACCTGAAGCGCTCTTTTGAATTCATCACCTCATCCCCTCCCTATTATCAGCCGGAGGAAGGCCCGGTCAGCCCCCATACTGACCGGGCGAGGGTGCGCTTTGAGCTCAAGGGGTCGATTCATGACTATTTTGATGCAGCATCCCGGCTGTGTGTTCCACAAGGGCATTTCATAACCGTGTACCCCTATCAATACACAGAGCGGGTTATCAACGCAGCAGAAACGACAGGGTTTTCCTGTGAGCGAGAGATTCATGTCGTTCCCCGTGCGGGAAAGCCCTCGCTCATATCGCTTTTCAGCTTTGTGAAAGGGAAAACGGCTGAAGCAAAGCAAGAGGAAACCCTGACTATCCGAAACAGGGATCTGGGTTTTACTGCACAATACCGAAACGTCAGGAGGCAGATCGGCTTCCCCGCTCCACGGTGATAAAAAAGAAAGCGGCTCCCCCAGGATCCATCTCATGCATATACATCGATGACAAACCCCTGTGTCTGTTCATCTGAGCTGACTGCATATGACGACGCACCAAGCTCCTGCACTGTTTCCAGGTGAGATGCTACGATGGTGAACAGCCCGGTATCACCGGTAAGGGCCGCACGAACTGAGCCGGTCTCGGCTTCCAGAATCTCCCCGAATTGCTTACTTACGCCCACCATCCCGTTTGCAGTTACCTTCAAACCCGCAGCTGAGAGATCCCGAGAAATAGCCTGCACATCGCGGCTCAGCGCGTTTTTCAGCTCGGATGAAATGCGGTCGCTGTTTTCATCTAACCAGGAAATATAGGCGTTGTATCCTGCGATAAGACCGGTAATATCTTTTGCAAGCTCATCGGCGCCGCCGGCTACGGTTATTTCGATCGGATCACCGGTTTTTTCAAGCAGAGTAAATTCGAGCAGGCCGCTGTCTGCAGTAATCGTATTGCTGTCAGATGCTGCTCGATTTTTATTCAGCAAATAGGATGAATTTTTTCCCGAAACTGTGACGTGGTCAAGCCCGAGATCGGCGAGGAGACTTCCGCCGGCAGCATCCTCGAGGCTGAAATCGTTTTCTTCACCTGCCTCGGCAGCCTGTATGGTAAGATAGGCAAGCGTTTCGGTCAGATCTTCATCGATAGCGCTGTAGGCGCTGCGTTCTGATTCATGAACCGACGCTTCAAGCGCGCTGCTTGCGGACTCAACGGCGCGGGCAACCTTTCTCAGCACGTCCCGGTTGGTATCAGGCGAATCGCCGCTTTTATTAACGTCGATCTTCAGGGTATGCTCCTCGCCGTCAACAGTCAGCACAAAAGCGTGCGAACCGTCGGATACCGCTGCAGCGGCATCGCGGACCAGCACACTGCTGTTCACCGTTTTCTTCGAGGCAACCGCATCGATGTCAAGCGTATAGGTTTTTTCCTCCGCGCCGGCCGCTGCGCGGGCCGATGCTTTTTCTGAGTCCGATACCGTTGCGGAGCGATACTGCAGTGCTGATGCGCCGGCAGGAAAAGAAAACATAGCAAGCGCAGCTGCAAGGCTGCTTGTTTTTTCGGACAAAAGCGACACAGCACGCTGAATGGCTGCGGAACTGCCGGGGGTCCTCTGCAGCGATGAAAAACGCTCAAAACCGGAAACGGTCTGTGCCTTTTTTGCTTTGGGAAAACCGCGCAGGTATCCATGCCTGGTGACTGCGGTATAGCCTGCTGCGGGATGTATGATGGAGCTCATACAAAAGCACCTGCTGTAAAACGTGCAGTCTGATGATACTTAAAAAATATAGTCTATTTCAGAGTATCTTGCAATTGCGATGTCTGCGCTACTGTTCAGCCGTTGTACAGTACGCACAGAGAACGTCTTTGTTTCATAGAAACCCGGATTATGGTATTTTCTCAATTATCAGCAGTAATTCTATCGGGCCGTCAAGCGGTACAGGGTAAAGGAAATTCTTGTGAAAGCAGGGTCGTTTGAATTCAATATGCGGGAGCTTGCCGGTTCAATGGGCGACTTCGGGACACTGTTACCGCTGGCGATTGGCTACATCGTCGTCTGCGACCTGAATCCCGCCGGGCTTCTTATTATGTTGGGAATAGCAAATATCGCAACCGGTATTGTATACCGCATTCCAATACCCATTCAGCCGATGAAGGTGATTGCCGTTATCGCCATTGCCCAGCAGTGGACGCCCTCGATGATATATGCATCAGGCTTTGCCATGGGCATTATATGGCTTTTTTTGGGGGTCACCGGCGTAATAGGCCGGATCGCCGACATCACCCCTGTTTCGGTGATACGGGGCATCCAGATTGCGCTCGGCACTCTCTTGAGCGTTGAGGCATTTTCAATGCTGTCGACCTGGTGGGCTCTGGGCGCGGTTTCATTAGTTATCGTAGTGCTGCTGCGCCAAAACCGCTATGCCCCTGCAGCAATTATCCTCGTTATCCTTGGCACATGTATTATCGCTCTCAAAAGGAATCTCGGCATCATTGGTGCCCCGGAGATCTGCGTCCCGGAATTTACCGGCTTTCACCCCGCAGACATGTGGCGATCAATGGTGCTGGCGGGGTTTGCACAAATTCCCCTCACTGCAACCAATGCAGTAATTGCGACTGCGCTGCTGATAAAAACCTACTGGCCCGACCGGCAGGTGAGCGAAAAGCAGCTCTCGTTTAATATGGGAATCATGAATCTCATTCTGCCGCTGTTCGGGGGCATGCCGATGTGTCACGGCGCAGGCGGGCTTGCCGGCCAGTACTACTTCGGCGCGCGCTCAGGCGGGGCAAACATCATGGAAGGGGCAATCGAAATCCTGCTGGGCCTGTTTCTGTGCTCGTCGATTGCGGCGCTGTTTGCCGCGTTCCCCACCGCCATTATCGGTGCCATGATGTTTCTGGTCGGAATAGAGCTCATCAAGTTTGCAAAAGATGTGCGTTTGAAAAAAGACGCAGCACCTTTGGGGGCAACGGTTGTTGTGTCGGTTGCGAGCAATATGGCATACGGTTTTCTTGCCGGGCTTGCGGTGCATTATCTGGTAAAGAGACTGAATCACAATAACACGTCTCATATACCTGAATGACTTTTTGTCCATTTTCGAATCAAAAGTAATTTTTTTCATATCTTCCTCATATATCAAAAAGTCAAAAAACCTCCAGATATGCTGTCCTAGGCCGGCAGTTATTATTGCCGGACAAACAATTGTCCGGCCTACCCTCTACCGGCGATCCAAGAATATTTTTTTAATCTTCATCAGCACATATTCCACACCCAGAAATGCCGCAATGCCCGACGGCAAAATGATGAGAAACAGGGGCGCTTTGATCGCAAGACCGGCCAGCATACCCAGAATACCGCCCAGCGCTTCGATTGCAGCAAAATTTTCACCGGTCATTTTCATAATCATTCGCTCGAATTCTTCCGTATCCTGTCCCTCAATGTTTTCCTTAACAATTTGTGTAATATTTAACTTGTCGATAACGCCGGGGATAAACCTGCGGATGGTTTCAACATGCTCGGGGCGCTGGAGATATGCTTTAAACGCGCTTGAAAGCGAATTCAGCACCCGAACCATATACCGGTCGATAATCACCCAGGACTGTTCGCTCTCAAGAAAGCTGTCGATCCGCTGGCGCGCCCAGGGGATGGCTTTTTCCCGTGTGGTCTGGAGGAAATAGGTTTTCAGGGTATGGTGCATCCGTTCTATTTTCTGCTGGATATCGGGCTGTTCGAAATATTCCTCGATGTTATCCAGATTCTGTTCGACAATTTTCACGATATAGTGGTAGGTTTCCGGGCTGTTGAGAATGTCTCGGATGGTGTCTGCAATAATCTCTTTTCTGACGCCGGAAACTTCCTTTACCACTTTCAAAAGCGTTCGCTTCCACCGGACCTGATTGTCGATATAGCGATCAAGCATCGCGGAAAGCATATCGGCTATCTCAGGTATCCTGCGCGTCAGATTGTCGATAATCCACCGGGATGCACGTTCCCTGAGCCCCGGTGATTCAAAAAAGGTCTTGAGCCGGGGCTTGATCCAGCTCCAGACCGTTTCCACGGTAAGCTGTTTCCCGATCAGATCGGCAAGGTACCGCTCGCTGGCGGTGGTTGCCCAGGTAAACAGGCTGTCTGCATACGCGGCATAATACTTTCGTATCGTATCGGCTATTGTTTTTCTGTTTTCAGGATCTGCGAGATATTGTTCAAGAGCCCGGGAGAATGTGCCCACGGTTTCCTCGATTACCCTCCCCTTTTCAATGTGAACCATAATGGTTTCAACATTGAGCAGCCGCTTTTCGGTTTCATCGGCGATCTTCTGTGCAATGCGGATCTTGTTTTTCGGAATGATACCCTGCCTGCCGAAAAACGTCGGCTCTTTGGGGCGAAACAGCATCCTGATGGCTATGGTGTTGGTGCTGATCCCCACAAACCCGGCCAGTGCGATGACAAATACCCACTGAGCGGCTTCTATATCGGGATAGCGCTGCCGTACCAGAAGGCATACTCCCAGCACACAGGGCAACCCGACCAGAAGAACATATTTGCTTATCTGAAAAATGCGATTCATGAACCAATACCATGCTGGTTTTTTAAAAAGTTGTTCCGCATATTCAAAGTTTATAGCAAAAATTATATTGATATTATATCAAATTTAATAATAAAAGATTGTTTATTTTTATACTATCATATAGCCTTGACGCCACCAAAGATAAAAAAAATTCCCCCTTGTGACCTCATCTGTCACACCCATGTGCAATACTTGTGTATAAGTCTGTGGTTCATGGAACTGCAGGACACCTAAAAGTTTTTTTTTGTTAATTAAAAATACTACATATTGAATTTAAAAAGAAATATACTACAATATATAGACATGTTACAGAAAGGTATGCCCATGAAAAAGATACTTATTATTGCAGCTGCTTTTGCAGCATGCGCGCTGCTTGAAAAACCGGGAGATCACAACCTGAATCTGTCCGCTACGCTCAGCCTGCAGGATGCTCAGAGAGCCCCCTACACACCCGCAGCGAAAAAAACAGCAGAGCACCCATTCAGTGCTGTTGATGACAAAAAATCGCCACTGCTGCAATCGTTATAACAGTACGCTCCGGCAGCTCCGCTTGCACATCTATCCCCCCGCTGGCAGGGGTGCCGGCTTCACTGTATTCGAAATCATGTTACCGTGTATCCTTATAGATACGCGTGCTTGATTCCCGGCCCGCTTTTTTGGTATTATGCTTTCCAAGGCAAAGCAGACCGGTGCCCGCCGCATATGGTTCCCTGTCAATTGCCAAATTACACATATCTCTGACCTCATAACAATGGATTTTATCTGCACCACATCAGACAGCAACACCGGTGCCCGGACAGGTACATTAACGCTCCCGCACGGGGTCGTCGAAACACCGGTGTTCATGCCGGTCGGGACTCAGGGCACGGTAAAAGCCCTCACTCCGCGCGACCTTTCAGATCTTGGCGCCGGCATCATCCTGGGCAACACCTACCATCTGTTTCTGCGCCCGGGATGCGACATTATTTCAAAAGCCCGCGGCCTGCACAACTATATTGCCTGGGACGGCCCCATCCTGACCGACTCGGGCGGCTATCAGGTGTATTCCCTTGCCGATCTGCGCAGCGTGTCAGACGAAGGGGTATCGTTTAAATCACACATCGATGGCTCTACTTTTGTTTTCACGCCTGAGAATGTGGTGAAAACACAGGAGAGCTTCGGCGTGGATATTATGATGCAGCTTGATGAATGCCCACCCGCCGATGCCGCAAAAAAAGATATCGCAGCTGCCGTACGCCGCAGCGCGCTCTGGGCAGAAAAATCGCGCGCTGCGTGGTCCAGCCCCGAATCTTCACTGTTCGGCATTGTACAGGGCGGCCTGCACAACGATCTCCGCCGGCAAAGCGCCGAGTCCCTTATCTCACTTGATCTGCCGGGCTATGCCCTCGGCGGCTTTTCGGTCGGGGAAAACATGCAGGAAAGCTACCCGGTTATCAAATATGCCGCATCGCTGCTTCCCGCCGGCAAGCCCCGCTATCTCATGGGCATCGGATTCCCCGAAGACATCGTCCGCGCAGTAAGCTTCGGCATCGATATGTTTGACTGTGTGCTGCCCACCCGCTGCGCCCGGACAGGCATGTGTTTCTACCGCGAGGGCCGGCTGCGCATAAAAAACGCATGCCACCGGGATGACATGCGGCCGATCGATGAGACCTGCGCCTGCTATACCTGCAGACATTTTTCGCGCTCCTATATCCGTCATCTCTTCATGGCAAATGAAATTACCGCCGTAATTCTGATGACGATCCACAACATTCATTATTACCTCTCCCTCTGCAGAGATATGCGCGACGCTGTTAAAAACAACCGCTTCAAAGAATTTTACGATACGTTTTTTGCCTCACTTATATATCTGTGATCCGGATTGAAAATCTGCAACCGAACACCATTGATTTTAACGGGTTCGTTCTTAGTTACTGAATAGTTTTCTACTCTACAGGTTATTGGAATGTGTAATGCCGTACTTTGCGTTTTCGGCTTCGCCGGGCTGATGGAGGTAAAATCCCTCCCGCCCCCTTTCAAATTAATGCCAAATGGTGAGTCAAGCCAAGACCAGCTGTAGGCCGGACAAAGCGAAGCCTGTCCGGCAATAATGCTGCCCAAAGGAGGCTGCGTGAAAAAATGGATCGGAACAGTGCTTTTTATGCTGCTGCTCATTCCCGCTACCGGCCGGTGTTTCGACCTTGGGGACATCGGTAAAAAGCTCGAACAGTACGGTGCTGAAGAAGCGCTGAAAACGCTGGGGGTCGATCTGAACCTGGAAAAAGTGACCGGCTATCTGGACTGGGAAACGGTCAATGTGTCGCTTGTTGCCGATATGTCGACCGCGACAAAAACGCTGGGAGCAACTGTCACCACAGACTCACGTGTCTACAAGAAAAGCATCACCGGCGTGCGCATCGATAATAAAAGCACGCTTGACATTCCCTGGGCCGAAAAGCCGGTCATGCTAAGCGGTTCCTACATGCTCCGCTATCCCCTTGAAAAGGAGGCCTACCTCGTCCTTCCTGCAAAAAAAACCTACATGGAGCTCGATCCGGAGCGAACCCGTGAGCTGCTGGGCGAAATGAAAGAACGCTATGATGACAAACGTGCAAAAATAGAGCACAAGGAAAAGCTGGGCACAGAAACTCTGGACGGCTATACGTGTGAAAAAATACACCTTGTCATGACACTTGCCAGCGGCATGAAATGTGACATCCATGCATGGCTTGCACAGGAGCTGAACCGGTTTCCGATTAAAATAATCAATGATTTTACTACGGCAAAAGGCGTGGAGGGTACAACAAGGGTACGATTCACGAACATACAGAAAAAAGTGCCTGATGAACGGCTATTTGAAATACCTGAAGATTACATAGAGTGTAAAAACATAGTCCAGCTTATAACCGGCGGAAAATTCGGAAAGCGGCTGAAAAAGCCGGGGGAGCGCAAAAGGCTGTTCAAAAGAAGGCGCTGACGGGAATGTTCAAATGAGGGAAAAAGGGAAAAAGGGGTCAGGGAAAAAGGGGTCACATCTTCATATGTCATATAACGATCGGCAAGTATTAGCCGGCCGCGCACAGTACTACGCATTGAAGCGCCACCACGGCCACTTCGCATAGATTATCCCGAAACCTACTATCATGTCCTATCCAAAGGCAATGAACAGCGCCCTATTTTCAAGACCGATAAAATTCCCCAAGTAATAATCTGACATATGAAGATGTGCCCCTGGTCCTTCTGGACTGCACAGGGCTATACGGTTATTTTGTCACCCGGCAATCGACCAATCACCCCGACAATAGCGTTTATTCCTCCGTTTCTTTTTGGACTGCATATAAATGGGCGCTCATCTATGTTTTAAATTTAACAAATTAAAATAAAAAATAATCTTTGATTGACATATAAAATATATTTTCTATATTTTTTAAATAGGGGGGTGCAGGAATATGTTAGCCTTTTCCGGCAACTGTTAAACACATATGACAGGGGGGAGTCATGCTGAAAAAATATGCTGCTTTTTTACTTTTTTCAATAGCGCTGACGGCCGGATGCAAACCATTGACCGTGATCATTTCGCCTCAGCCGCTGGACCGCTACAGCTACTGTGAAGAGATATTCTTTTCCGGCAAAGCAATAGACCAGGCGGACGGCGATATAACAGAAAATATGGTGTGGGAATCATCGCTTGACGGGCTGCTTGGCACAGGCACCGATTTTACCAAAAGCAGCCTTTCTCCGGGGACACATGACATAACGCTGACCGCAACAAACACAAACGGTGAAATCGGCAAGGCTGCCATAACCATTACTATAGATCCGCCACCCGTCGTTGAAGTTACTCAGGACATCGAAACAAATACCACCTGGGAAAAATGCACCATATATGTGATAAAAGCATGGGACTGCTGGGTAAACGCCACGCTTGAAATCGAGCCCGGGGCCATTATTAAATTTGACCCGGACGAGGGACCCGCGCTGAGCGTGGGGAATGCCGGAACCATTCTGGCAAACGGAACAGCAGCTCACCCCATAGTGTGGACAACGTACTGTGATGATGAGTGGGGAGGCGACACAAACAGTGACGGCTCCAATACCGCTCCGGTATCCGGTGACTGGTCCGGGGTATTTATTCAGTCAAGCGGGTCTGTTTTTTCTCACTGCCGGTTCTCCTATGCTGACACCGCTATGGAAATATGGGATGCCCGGGCCACGCTGGACAACTGCACATTCGCCGGCAATGACGGGCTGACAGCCGGAGCGCTCGATGCATCCGATGCTGCTGCCGGGACAATAATTAAAAATTGCATTTTCTATGACAACACAAAGCCGCTGTTCATTAACACCACCTTTGACCTCAATGCGTCAAACAGCTTCCATGACCCTGACAATTCCTCCCGAAAAAATACCTACAACGGCATATTTCTGGATTATCCGCATCGTTTTGTGTCCCGGGTATCCTGGGAGGAAAAAGAGGTGCCGTTTGTGGTTGACGATAACGACCTTTGGGTGGAAGAAACCGCATCGCTTACTCTTGCTCCCAACGTCATTGTTAAATTTATGCGGGATAGCGAAATAATCCATTACGGCAATATTCACAATCACGATGCGCAGGGAGTATATTTTACTTCATATAAGGACGATCTTCACGGTGGCGACACCAACGCGGACGGTGCGCTCAGCGCTCCCGCAGATGGTGACTGGACCGGCATGTACAATAACGTAACCTCTCAATATGATTCCTTGCCAAACATACTGTACGATGAGCTCCACTAACAAAAGCTATACTGCATGACTGCACGGTGCTTGCTGCAGGATATCGAACGCGCTCAACGTTTCAGAGCTGTGCCCCCGCGATCTTAATTTTTATTTAATTACCGGCAGCACAAGCGCGCCGCAGGCTGCTGCTGACAAGTCAATGTCACAGCTTCATTCCGCAATGCAAAAAAATGATTATTAAAGCTCACACAATAAAATATTTCCTTTGTACCGCAGTGGTTTCAGCCGTGTTGTTGCCGCTCACCCTCTACGGCGCCGACAGCCGAGACATATCCTCCCAACCACTGTTACGGGGACAGATCTCAGGCTATTGTTTCATTGACGAGAACGAAAACGGCCGGATGGATCTGCAGGAGGAGGGCCTTTCCGGGGCAGAAATATCACTTGAAAAATTAATCTTTTTCATATTCCCGGTCAAAATAGATACTGCAACGACAGAAAGCGACGGTGAATACTCCTTTTCAAACCTCCGGGCGGGCAATTACATTGTGGAGTACACATCCGCTAACAGCAATGAGTGCAGGTCAAACAATCCGCAACAAATCCGCCTCGGGGTTTTTCAAAAGACGATCAGCTGCAATTTCGCTGTGGCCGGGGCGCCGAAAGCGCCTCCCGCTGAGCTCTCGGTACGTATCAGCGCGGATCCCCTCACAATAGAAAAAGGGGGGACATCGACGCTCAGCTGGACATCGGACAATGCTGTCGCCGCATCCATAGATCAGGGCATAGGCGAGGTGGGGACCTCGGGCAGCATCGAGGTGTCTCCGGGAGAAACCACAACATACATGATTACAGCTACGGGTGCTGATGGCTCAAAAGCGTATGATTCGGTAAATGTTGCTGTGGAATCAGGCAAAGAAACGCCTGTGCCGACTACCACGACAGTCATTGAATCAAGCTCGACCACCACCGCCTCATCCGGAGGCGGCGGCAGCTCTCCTGTGACCACTACAACCACAACCACTGCCGTGCCGCCGGGTGGAGACGGCGGCGGCTCTCCTGCAACAACCTCCGCCCTGCCTGGAGGGGATGGCGATCAGGTGGTTGAGTTTCCCGATCCTGCGCTGGAAGCGGTGATACGGGATGCGATAGGGAAACATGAAGATGAAGATATTTTCATCAGCGATCTGCTATCGATTACAACCCTGCATGCAAATTCACAGGGTATTTCGGACATTACAGGGATTGAGTATTGTGTGAACCTGCAGACGCTTCATCTGGCTGACAACCAGATAGCAGACATCAGCGCGCTGTCAGGGCTTGTGAAGCTGAACATCCTGTACCTTCACTACAACCGGATTTCAGACATATGTGCGCTGTCAGGCCTTGTCAACCTGCAGACGCTTATCTTGACAGGCAATCAGATAGCAGATATTTACATGCTTTCAAGGCTGACGAATCTGCAGACGCTTCACCTGGCTCACAACCGGATAGCACATATACGCGCGCTGTCAGGGCTTGCCAACCTGCAGACGCTTTACCTGCACTACAATCAGATAACAGACATCGGCACCCTTTCAAAGCTGGTTAATATACAGACGCTGATCCTGGCGGACAATCAGATAGCAGACATTTACGCCCTTACAGAAAATCCCGGTATAAATCCGGGCGATGTGATCGATTTGGAGTACAACCCGTTAAGCCCGGCTTCCTGTTGGCTGTATATACCTGAAATGGAGGCACAGGGGGTGAGGGTACACCATTTGTGCGCTGACGAATCGGTTGAGTTTTCCGATCCCGCTCTGGAAGGGGTGATACGGGATGTGATAGGGAAATATGAAGACGAAGATATTTTCAGCAGCGATCTGCTATCGGTTACAACGCTGTATGCATCCTCACAGGGTATTACAGACATTACAGGGATTGAGTATTGTATAAACCTGCAGAACCTTAGCTTACTCAACAATCACATACCCGACATACGCCCACTGGCGGGGCTTGAGAACCTGCAGTACCTGAACCTATATCACAATCAGATAGCAGACATCAGCGCGCTGTCAAGGCTTGTCAACCTGCAGACGCTTCGCTTGAGCTTTAATCAGATAACGGACATCCGCAGTCTTGTTGAAAATTCCGGCATAGGTTCGGGCGATGTGATCGATTTGAGCATCAATCCGTTAAGCCCGGCCTCCTGCTGGATGTACATACCTGAGCTGGAGGAGCGGGGTGTCTCCGTGAACAATTATTGCGCTGATGAATCGGTTGCGTTTCCCGATCCCGCCCTGGAAGCGGCAATACGGGATGCGACAGGGAAACATGAGGGTGAAGATATTTTCAGCAGCGATCTGCTATCGATTACAACACTGTATGCATCTTCGCAGGGTATTTCGAACATCGCGGGGATTGAGTATTGTGTGAATCTTCAGAGGCTTGTCCTGGCTGACAATCAGATAGCAGACATCAGCCCGCTTTCAGCGCTTGTGTACCTCCAGAGGCTTGTCCTGAATGAAAACCGGATATCAGACATACGCCCGCTGACTGGGCTTGCGAATCTGCGCTACCTTACAGCGGGGAACAACCAGATCGCAGACATAGGCGCTCTTTCAGGACTGAGGAACCTGCAGACCCTTTACCTGGATAACAATCAGATAGCAGACATCAGCCCGCTTTCAGCGCTTGCAAACCTCCAGTCCCTTACCCTGGGGAACAATCAGATACAAAATATCTGTCCGCTTTCAGTACTGGCGAAGCTGCAGTATCTTTACCTGGACAACAATCAGATAGCAGACATCAGCCCGCTTTCATGGCTTGAGAACCTGAGGTTCCTTTACGTGCAGGACAACCGGATAGCGGACATCAGCGCGCTTTCCAGGCTGGTTAACCTGTACTGGCTTAGCCTGGAATATAACCGGATAGCAAACATAGGCCCGCTTTCCGCACTGGTAAATCTGAGATACCTTTATGTGCAGGACAACCGGATAGCGGACATCAGCGCGCTTTCCGAACTTCTGAACCTGCAGTATCTTTACCTGGATAACAATCAGATAGCAGACATTTACGTCCTTACGGCAAACTCCGGCTTAAGCACCGGTGACACAGTATCTGTGCGCGACAACGAATTAAACACGGCATCCTGCACAGTATATATTCCCGAGCTCGAAAGACGGGGGGTGTCTGTATACCATACCTGCGAGTGAAACAAAAGGGCACAAGGGTCACATCTTAAATATTAAATATACGGCTGTTGTGTGGGTTGACGGGACGAAGTGCAATTTTCTGGATATGCTTGCAATGCAGGCTGACCGGCCATTTCAATTTCTACCATGCGGCGCAAACCGACAAGTCATAAAATACCTGTTGCCGCGCGACTGGTGAACATGATATGCAGCGAGACCAATAAACAGCAGTTTTTGGGGTGTACCGTCCAAGCAGAATGCTTGCCGATAAAAAAAGTTCAAAGAAAATCGGAAAGAACCGGCTCTTACACGGGCGTGCTTTGAGCATAGCCCGTGGTACGCGGCGCCGCTTGTCCCTTACAGGAATCGCAGCTCTTTTCCTGATGATATAGGGTCTTGGATGAAAGTATGACCGAGCACGGTGATGATCATGAGCAATCCGCGGGATTAACGGTCTTACCTCTGCATCGACGAGAAGTTCCGGGGGTGCAGTGATAAGGTTTTATGTGCACGCTCGAAATGCCAGAAGCAACGTCCTACCCTTCCTCCCCCTTTTTTTTGCGTCGATTTTCTGAGTAATACGGCTCGATGTGCGGCTCAAGCTGGTCGTTGAATATCTGCCCTGAAAGATGCATGAGGGTGTTGTACAGATCTTTGTCGATATGTTCCATCTGCATTGAAGCCAGACAGGGGAACTGCATGCTGAGCAGGCCCGCATTGGGAATGACTTCATCCACATGCTTGCCGATTACTTTGTTGACGGCGTGATAGGTTGCTCCGCAGGCAGAACAGCGCGTGACCGTGATGTTTTTAATGACTCCCCGATGGTCCACTTCGACTTTAAATTCGGGCTGCCCGAAGTGTTCTGCGAACTGCGATATGACCGGGCAGTCATAGGATTCGGCCCTGCCACGGTAGCCGTAGGTGCTCCGGGTCAATGTGCAGAAATTTTTTGGAAACGCGCTTCCGATGCCGGCTCGCTCGAGCTCCCGCTGCACCTGTCCCTTCAGCCCCTGGGAAAGCCAGTCGGAGTTTTCAACCGGTGCAATAACGCCTTTTGCACGTGCCTGCCTGGCTATTTCGGGAATGAGCTGGGCCGATGCGTCCGACTCGCTCAAAAAAAGCAGCAGGTCACACCCGGGAATGTCGGGCGGCAGAAAGTCTGCAGGGTGATCGATGATGTGCGGAAGCCCGGGCGTTAACTGAACAGAAACTATTTCCCACTCGGCAGGCGCGCGGTTTTTCAGATTGTCGACAATACGCTCGCCGTAGGCGCCCTGAACAATAACAAGAATTTTCATTTCGAACGGCTGCCCTGTTCTGTTAATCTGTATTCGAAGCGAAAAGTGTAGGCGGTTATCGGGGCTATGTCAATATAAAACAGCAGGCACTGCTTTTGGGGAAGCGCTGTTCCTCGAATTTTACGCGAGGCTATTCGCAAATTTGAGGAATCGGCACTTATGCCGCAGCGAGTGGATTCAGGGGCTTTGTTTTTACTTATGCATTCGTCAGTTCGGAAGACCGATTAAACATAAGCAATCCACAAAACGCACCTTCACAGAATAAGGCCCCCATGGTGCGGCCATACCGGGGTCGGACTAAGCTAAGTGTTTGCAATAACGTGAATTATAATTTAAAATTGTGCCCAAAAACGCCTGAGCGGAAACAACATGAGTTCAGAAAATTGCTGCTGAGAACAGCCATCGGGGGTGCGTTATGAAAAAAGCCGTTATTATCTGTATGCTTGGTCTTTTACTGTCAGCCTGCAAACGTGTCCAGGAAACCGAAACGGAAACGTATACAACAACAAACGATTTCAGCTCGCTGTACGTCAGCAATACGGCGGGCACCATAACTATCAGGACTGATGAAAGCGCAGACAACGCAAGCGAGATCAGCCTGACCGTCGAGAAACAGGTCAGCGCCCTATCAGAATCTGCTGCGCGGGCAGTGCTTGAACAAATCGAAGTCACAGTTGAGCGCGACGGCGACACCTGCAGCGTGACCGTAAATACGCCCTGGGACGACGGGGGCGGGCCGCCGTTTGCAGCAGGCGGAGCTGCTATCACCTTCAGCAACATGTCGAAGAAAAGAGTTACCATCGACACTGAAGCGGGCCTTGTAAACTGTGAACACATTACCGGCGGCTATATCACGGCAGCCGCGGGTTCGGTCTCCGTCCAGCAGGCGGAGGGTGATCTGACGGTGCTATCCGAGGCCGGGGCCATCGATATCGACTCCTTCTCGGGTGACAGCTTCGACATGGAGACCTCGGCAGGGAACATCAGCGTGTATGTGACGGGTTCCGGCGCTGTCAACGGTTCGGCACAAACCGCCACCGGCGCAATCGATATCGGCCTTTCGCAAAATCTCTCCTGCATCGTCGATCTGACAACAGAAGTCGGCAGCATTTCCGTCAGCGGAATCGATGAGTATGAGCAGAGCAGCGATGGTACCGGATCAACGGCGACGTTCACCCTCGGCACGGGCGACGGCTGGATCAGCGCGGAAACGACTGTCGGAGAAATACAGGCTGAGGTGAAGTAGCGCCTGATTTAACGTGTGTCACACAACACAGCATGGCCGGCATCTGGAACAGGATGTGTCATAATGCCTTGATTTATAGGTAAGTCAAAAATTGATTGCACCCTCAATTGGAGTCTTAATCCATTCGATTTTCCCCAGGAGATCCGCGCTGAGCAGGCCCTGCAATGGTGGCTTCTGCTTGGGTTCGCCCACTCTACGTACTGCCTTATAAACGGCACTGATAAGATAATCACCCTCATAATTATATGTCCACGAGCTATCGCCGTCAGGGTAAATGATCCTTGGTATTTTACCGTCCCGGCACTCAACTTCTCTCTTTCGGCCGGCAGCCTCGGTAATGCCGGTAAGGTCATCACCGTTGCAGCTGAAATTCAGTTATTATTGCCGGACAAAAAAAATGTCCGGCCTGCTTTCTGAAATCGTCTTTAAAGTATGTACGAATGAGAACTATTTCAGGAAAATTCGGTGCGCTGGCAAAATGCTTTCTCCTTCAAACGTTCTCCTATACGTTTGCAATGAGAACCGCAAAAATGCTTCAAACACCTTAAAAAAAACAGGTTGATCTTGTTTTATGTAAAAATAAAATTATCTGTTTTAATTTTTGTTTTTTTGTTCCGATAGTAAATATGATATTGCGTTAGGGTGTAATCAAAAAGAACTTCAGATATAAATATACTCTACTGTTTCTGGAACGTGCAGGGAAAGGCTTTCCGTTGACACAGGGTACACAGGCACATTGAACATATACCCCATTTCAGTGATATCCCGCACGTATCATGCAAACCGGATGGCCCTCTCTGTGCGTGGTGATTATTCCTTACTGCAACTATTTCAGGTGGCCGATTATGACCGAACGCAGACAGGTCGAACAGGAACTTCTGAAAAGGGAAGAGCAGCTGAGCTTGGCGTTGATGGGCGCTGATCTGGGAACCTGGGACTGGAACCTGAAAACAAATGATGTACAGTACAACGAACGCCTGACAGAAATGGTGGGATACGCTCTGCACGAAATAACGCCCACTTTGAGCAGTTGGAAAAAGCTGGTTCACCCGGACGATTTCCCGAACGCAGAGGATAGCCTCGATGCCCATGTAGAGGGGAAAACCCCATATTATGAAGCGGAGTTCCGGATGCTGCACAAGTCCGGCCAATGGGTGTGGGTGCTGTCCCGAGGGAAGGTTATCGAGTGGGATAACCGGGGCAGACCGGTTAGAGCATGCGGGACACATCTGGATATCACAGAGCGCAAACAGGCTGAGGAGGCGTTGCAGGCACGCGAGAAAAAACACAGAAAAATACTGCAAACTGCCATGGATGGATTTATTTTAATGGATGCCAACGGACGCCTGAAAGAAGTAAATGATGCCTACTGTAACATGACCGGCTACACCAAGCATGAACTTCTGGACATGAACATCGCTGATTTGGAAGCAACTGAAACACCGGAAGCTATTCTGGCGCGCAGCCAGAACATACAAGCGCTGGGTGAAGACCGCTTTGAAACCAGACACCGCAGAAAAGATGGTGACATTATACATGTTGAGGTGAGCGTTCAATATCAATCAGAGTTTGAGGAGTGCTTTTTTGCGTTTCTCAGGGACATTACCGACAAACGGCGTGCCGAAAACGATCTCAGGGAGAGTGAGGCGCAGTTTCGGGCTGTCGCTGAGCATACCTCTGCTTCTATTTTCCTGACCGACGAAGATGGAACAATCATCTACTGGAATAAAGCCTCACAGAAAATATTCGGCTACACTGAAAAGGAAATTTTAGGCCATTCGGTGGACATTCTTCTGCTGGACAATGAAAAACAATCAAAAGACAATGCATTTGAAGCGTATGATGACATCAGAGAATCGCCGGTATTCGAATCGGCGGGCCGCTCCTATGCCCGGCGAAAAGACGGCACCGTGTTCCCGCTGGAGCTTACCCTTTCAAGCTGGCAGAACGAGGGAAAGTTTTATTTCTGTGCAATAATTTATGACATTACTGAACTGAAAAAGGTTGAGGAACAGTTCAGGGCGATTTTCAACTCCTCTGCCGATTCTATCATTATTACCGACAGTCAGGGGACGGTCATATCCTGCAACCCCGCAACGCAAACGGTGTTCGGTTACAAGCCGGAGGAGCTGACAGGCAAGCAGGTAACCAAGCTGGTCTCTCCGGAAAAACGCAATCAGGACGACGAGCGTTTCAGGAAAAAGACCTTACCGCAGCCGGGGGAGACTTTTTTATCAGTCACGAAAAGAAAAGACGGGTCAGAACTGTATGTCAGCAGCTCGGTGTCGTGTTGGGAAATTGCCGGTCAGACATTTTACAGCTCCATCAACCGTGACGTCACCCACGATAAAAAAATAGAGCAGCAATTATATCATTCACAAAAAATGGAAGCGGTCGGCACCCTCGCCGGGGGTGTCGCACATGATTTCAATAACATTCTCGCCGGCATAATGGGGTATGCCGAACTGGCTAAAGATAAAATATCGCCGGACAGCGCTGCATATACATTTCTTGACAGCATACTGAAGCTGGGCGGGCGCGCACGGGATATCGTCAGGCAAATGCTCGCCTACAGCCGCAAAAACACAGTCAACAAAATGCCGCATCAGGTACACCCATCACTAATTGAACAGCTGAATATGCTCCGCAATATCATTCCCGCAAATATAGAAATAAAAACAGCTATTGACGAACACGCCGGTACGGTTATGGCCGATGCGACCCAGATGCAGCAGGTCGGCATGAACCTGTGCACCAATGCAGTCCATGCTATGGAGGAAACGGGCGGCGTCCTGGAAATTACCCTTTCTTCAGTTTATCTGGACAAAGAAGCGGCACTGCTTTTTCACAATATCAAGCCGGGAAACTATGTACAGCTAACTGTCAGCGATACCGGCCCCGGAATAGAACCGGATATTATCGATCGTATTTTTGACCCGTTTTTTACCACCAAAGAAACAAACAAAGGTACCGGCCTGGGATTATCGGTTGTCGACGGCATCATACGGGACCACGGCGGGGCAATATCGGTTGAGAGCGAGCCGGGCAAAGGAACCGTGTTTACTGTTGTATTACCGGTAGTAGAACCGGGGGCAGCTGACGAGACCGAGCATACAGCGGCTGACATTCAGGGCGGTATCGAGAGAATCCTTATTGTCGATGATGAAGAGTCTGTTGTCTACACAATGAAAGAGATGCTCGAGCACCTCGGCTATACGGTAGAGGGATTGACCGACAGCATCAGAACACTGGAGCGGTTCCATCAATCACCCTCTGATTATGACCTGCTTATCACCGATCTCACCATGCCGGGCCTTACCGGTGACCGGCTGACGGCTGAAGTGCTTGCCGCCCGTCCGGATATTCCGGTGATTCTCATGACAGGTTACAATGATATGATCGACAGCGAGCGGATAAAACAAAGCGGGGTAAAATCATTTATCCCGAAGCCGAGCACGCGTTCCGAGCTTGCACGGGCAGTCAGGCGCGTTCTTGATGGGCAGTGAGCGTGCTATTGCCCTACTCTCCCGACGGATAAAAGCTGACCACATCCCCCTTATGAAAGCAGGACAGAAACAGCAGCAGATAATCACGTATGTGCCTGGTGATGAGAAAATTGTTCTTTATGTGCAGGTGGCCGTTTTCGCCGAGGCGCTTTGCGTAGTCGGGCGACTGGAGAACCTGGCGTATCGCCCGCGCCGTGCCTTCGATGGTGCGCGTGAGAATGCCGGAGTGCTCATGAGTTATCTGCAGAGGAATCCCGCCGACCGCACTTGCCACAACCGGCTTTGATTTCCACAGAGCCTCAGTCACCGTCAGCGCAAACCCTTCCTGAAGTGATTTCTGAACCACGACATCGGATGCACGCTGAAGAGCGTTTATTTCGATATCGTTGTGCGCAGGGTCGATCACCAGCGGATGAATATCGGGATCGCCGTCGGCGTGCTCACGAACCTCGGAAAAAACCTTGTCGTGTTCAGGGTCATCCGATGCAACATTTCCCGCCAGCACGAGCTGGCAATCGATATACTTTTTGACCAGCTTGAATGCCTTGATTACGCCCACAGGATCTTTCAGATAATCATAGCGCGATATCTGCGAAACAATCGGCTTACCGTTGCTGATTCCGTATTTTTCCAGAACGTCGTCAATAGCCTCCCGTGGTATTTCCCTGTTCTTTGCGCTCAGGGGATCAATAGAGGGAGAAATGAGGAATTGAGGCACCTGCCTGCCGGTGTCGATGTCGGAAAGCCTCTGCGAAAACACCGGCGCGGAAAAGATGCATCCGTCATAGTCCATCATAAACTGCCGCAAAAACCGCCACAGCTTCCGGTCGGGATTGGAAACATCAATGTGGCATCGCCAGATCCAATGGCTTTCAGGCAGCTTATGCTTATTCTTTATTAACACAATCGGCTGCGGATCATGAACAAGAATAATATCGCCGTTCATCTTCATGTGTTCGACATTCTGCATGCTGGTGTCCATAAAAATATCCAGCATGTCGTCGGTAATTTCCTCGTCGCGGCCGTGCAGCGCATTGTGGAATTTTTTTGTCACATTAAAAAAATTCTCACCGCCTTTGATCAGATCCCAGTACATGTTGACGCCGAGCTCGTTGATCAGCGGCACCATGCGGTTAAGAATTTCCGCTACACCGCCCCCGACTGCAGTGGAATTAATTGTTTGAATGGTTTTACCCTCGAGGCGCTCAGCAAGAAGGTACAGCTCATCTATAATGCTCTGTCCGACAACCGGGACATAATCCCTGATTCCTTCCATATCAGCGTGCTCCTTCCTGTATTCTGGCCTGCACCAGCGAATAGATTTTTTTTCGCAGGCCTTCCAGTGTGTGCGTGTACGGGTCAAGTCCTGCAATTTTATCTGCAAGCTGCTTTTCGCCGAGATTTGATTCAAGCCAGTAGGAAAAATCGTTCCACTCATTTTCCACCCTCAGACGTGATTCAAACACATGGAAATAAAGCGAATGCCTGCTGACTTTTTTGATGGTTTCGGCAAACTCCTCAAGGTTTGAGGCGCTGTGCGGTGTGGGCAGCACAAAGGTGCGGCATTTCATGAAGTGAAATTCCTGCCCCGGGGGGGCGGTGCGCAGCTCCCTGTTTTCTTTGAGGTAATTTTCAATAAGCTCAATAAACTGCTCGCGGATCTGCCGTATGCTGGCAAACTGCATGATATCGATGCTGGCAACCCGCTCGCCAAGCAGCGCTTCCTGTAAAATATTTATAATCCAGAAGGCAAAATCATTAAGCGGCTCTGATTCCAGGTAATGGTGCTGCAGCAAAAAGCGGTGCGTGTGATAATAGATCGATGACCCCGGAAGAGACTCAAGCTCGTCCAAAAGGTCCTGAAGATTGCGGGCGCGTCTGCCGGTAAGCTCCACAAGGCTGAGGCCGGTATAAAAATAAAATGGTGTTTGCATGTACATTACTCCCGAATCGGTAAATTACACGTCAAGTAATGGTAAAACAAGCTGCCGCGCGGCATTTCTATGAATTATCGACACCGGTCTCTAAAGACTTAAAAAAATTTACCTTCAAAGTCAATGGCAAAAACGCCTCATCACATAATATCAGGGAAGCACTATTTGTCCCTTTTTAGAATGACTGCCTACAGCAGTGTATTGATACGTTTATTATTTTTTATTCATTCTGATTGATAAAAAACTTTTTTTACCAAACTTCACATAAAATGTGATGCGGTTCACTCTATGCTAATACCATTGCAGACTTTTCGGAAAAGATTTTGCAATGCAGTTCACTTGCGCCCGGTCCGCTAATTATCGTATACTAAAGAAAACAACAGTTGCAGGGTGCTTTTATGCGGACATATTTATTTCGCTATTCAGTGCTCCTGAGTTTGTGTTCTCTTGTGCTGGGGTGCAAACCGGTTGTCGAAATCATTACCCCGCGCGACAGCGGCACATTTAGGGTACGGGACAACATCCGCTTTTCATGTGTGGCCTTTGACCCTGAGATCGAATTTCAACAGCCGGGAGCAGCGCAGAGACCGCAGACACAGAAAGGCGATGCCGGGAAAAACACCGGGCACACAAAAATTACTGCCGGCTCCATAGAATGGAAATCGTCTGCTGACGGAGTCATCGGTACAGGGCGCACTTTTTACCGCGATGATCTTTCGACAGGCAATCATACCATTACGGTAACCGCCACCTCTGAAGACGGACACACCTCATATGACAGCGTGTCCATTTTTATAGGAAACGCCTCACCGATAATAATAATCATCAGCCCGGACAACGGCACTGAATTCGATGCAACAGTACCGGTTACCTTTACCGCACAGGCACAGGATCCTGAAGATGGGGTTCTCTCAGCAGGCTCAATAAGCTGGCGCTCCGACACAGACGGGCTCATCGGACAGGGCACTCCGTTTGCCGCGGAATCTCTGTCAGTTGCTCACCACATCATAACCGCAACCGCAACTGATTCATCAGGCGCGCGTCATCAAGACATGGTCCGCATCACTATCGGCAATCCTGCGCTTACGACAACCACCAGCATCACATCATCGAGCAGCTCATCGTCGACCACCACTGCACCGGAAGCAGGGACCACAACAACATCAGCCGGCTCATCAACCACCACAAGCACGTCCGGGAGCACCAGCTCCTCGTCATCCTCGAGCTCCAGCTCCTCATCATCCACCTCGAGCTCGACCACAACCTCAACAATACCCGGCTGGTCTATTATGAGCGGCACTGAGGGTTTCTACCCAAAAGCTGTCTGGGGAAGCTCGGCAACTGACGTGTATGCAGTGTGCAGCTCGGGAAAAATTCTGCATTATAACGGAAGCGGCAGCTGGGCCGAACAGGAAAGCGGCATATCAAAAACGCTTTACTGCGTATGGGGCACGTCTGCCGGCAATATCGGGGCTGCCGGCAGCAGCGCTGCATATGTGTATTACAACGGCAGCGCATGGTCTGATCAAAGTGTGTCCTCAATAGATGACCCGCTGTACGGACTGTGGGGCAATTCTGGAAGTGAAATATTTGCCGTGGGCGGCAACGGGCTAATTTTGCACACTTCAAACCTGGATAATCCCGCATTAAATTTGCCCTCAGCACCTGTTGGCGGCTCAGAAGACTATGATCTGAGAGACGTCTGGGGCACATCTGCGGCAAATGTCTTTGCCTTTGGCGGAGTCCACTCACCGACATCCCCCTCCGGTAAAATACTGAGCTTTACCGGCTCTGCCCCGTGGTCCTCCAGCTATGACGGCACTGTACCGCTTTTTGCCGTATGGGGAACAACAGAGGAAATATTTGCTGTCGGTGGTAATACGTTTTCTGCAAACGGGGCCGTGCTTCATTCGACAGACAACGGTACAACCTGGTCGCAGATGGCTATAGACACCTCATATACGCTTAAGGGGGTATGGGGAACAGCTGTTGATAATGTATATGCTGTGGGAGAGAACATAAGCGGCCAGGGGGCAGTATATCACTACAATGGAACCTCCTGGTCGTTAGCGGCACAAGTAAACACCTCTCTTCTTGATATATGGGGATGCTCTTCAGCTGACATATTCATCGTCGGAAACGAGCTCATTCTATCGTATTCCCCATAAACCAACATTGCCGGACACCGTATGGCGTAGTGCCTGACTACATTTGCTCCATAAGAAAAGGGATGCCGCATGCGGCATCCCTTTTCTGGTCCAATCTGTTTATCGCTTTTATTGCTCGGCAACCAGCTCAACTCCGTTTACCGGCGTGCCGTCGCTCCACTCGCCCATGTCAAAGGAAACACGGGCCTGATCATCAACTGCCGCATCAACGGATGCATACTCAACGCGGAAGTCTATCGCATCTTCTTCCATGGCGCCAAATCCCATCATACCGCCCATGAGATCAAGCAGCCAGCCCGGTATCGCGCCGTCGTCCTGACAGGCGGCCATATGGTCTGAATCAAGATCCGGATCGCCATGCTCATCTGTCTTGAACTCATAATATACTTTCGTGGATACATTGGTGAGGGAATCATATGCCGCCTGAACGTGTTCGGGCTTGGCAATAGTGTCATCCTCGCCGCCAACGAGAATGACCGGGCAGGTCGTTTCCCGGGCCATGGTTTCATAATCAAGGGTAATCATATCCCCGAGGAACAGATCCCTGACAAAGCCCGGAATTGCTTCAAGCGAAATATTGGGGTGCTGAAGGACCATATTTTTCACCTCAACACCGCCGCGGGCAGCCCAGCACAGGCCCAGCAGCCCGCCCAGCGAATGACCGGCAAGCGTAATATTGTCCATCTGTGCAACGGCACTCACTTCAGGCAGCCCAAGGGCTGCATCGACTGACTGCACTGCACGGTCAAGCATTTGGTACTGATCGGTATCGTTAAAAATGCCGTCGAATCCATTCAGGTTAAATTGCGGGAAAATGACAATGATGCCCTGTTTGACCAGATGATCGATCTGTCCCTGGTACACCGGCGGAACCGGTACCATAAACCCGTGCATATAAAGCACAACCGGTGCGGTTGATCCGTTTTTAAGGTTCTGCGGCACAAAAATCCATGTCCTGGTTCCATCCTCTTTATCGCCGATCGTTATGGCATCATGATAATCAATTGCCGGGGAAATGTAATTGGCAGAAGAGCCATAACCGGCAGACGGCTGACCCGGAGGTTCAGGCTCGCTGCCGCCTGCATACACGCAGGTACTTACGGCACATGAACATACTAAAATAAAAAACGATGTTAACAGTTTTTTCATACCAGCGCCCTCCTTTTTCGGTTTCGGCATTAATGTTTTATTTTCGATAATAGTTTATTTTTTGAAGTTTCCCTGTTGTGTACGTAGTACTTAATTTATCAATAGTTGTCAAGATAATGCTTTCGGTGTTTATATACTATTTCAACTTTATATTAAATTTTATGGTTAGCACGCAAAATAGTTTTATTTTTTATTATCATTTTTACCCTTAAAATACAGTTTTTCTTATAAAGATATCGCCGGCTAAGAACAATCCCTTAAAGAAACAACACATACACCTGCGAATAATCGAGAGATGCTATAAGGATAAAAACGAAGCAAAAGGTGTTCTGAACACCTGAGGGAAACAAACCTGCACTACGTGCTGATCACCGTTGGAGCAGAGGATTTTTCACACCACAGCACCTTACAGCAAAAACTCCTCAAGCAGAATTTCCGAGATACTGTCCCAGACATTATCCGGCAAAACAGGCACTGCCGCAGGGTCTGTGTCATCGGGATCGGCAAACAGCAAAAGCACAGACGGGATGCCCGGAGCTTCATAACCGGGCCCCGGCACCCAGCCGTCACCGTCACGGTCGATATAGGGATCATTTTTATACACATCAGCCAAATCAGCTTCGGGCGCACCATATCCGCATACGCTGTTTATCCGCTCAAGTATATAATTTGCAATAACCGCCTGGGCAGTGTAGCCCGGATGCACACCGTCCAGACAAAAGCTGCCGCCCCGGCCCCAGCGGCGCGTAAATGTGGTGCCGTTTATCACAACGGTCTCACGGCCGCCCAGAATATCGTTTATGTACTGACCGGTATTGACAAGATGCACCGAGCGGTGTGAAAGGGCGTCAGATTCTTTGATTGATGTATTGAAACTGTTAATCCGTGTGCGGATATACTGCTGTTCGGCTGCTGACAGGACAAGCCCGTCCCGCTGCACCCCGTCCGTTTCAAGTGCACAGTTGACCATATCGACCGACGCGCCTTCACTCAATAACGCGTACATGCACAAAAACGTAAACAGCGGCACGCGGTCGCCCTGAATACCATTCAGCGGCACGCCGTCCCCCTGAGCGCCGCGGCTGAAGCTCGTCGGGACAGAGTATCCGGGATTGATCTGCTGCAGATAAAATTCAATGTCCTCCGCGTCAAACAAATATCCCACAGAGCTGTAATAGGGAAGCGTACACAAAAACAGGTCAGCCCGGTCATCAAATGAAGAAACATCACTCAGCAGCCGATTCACGACGCGGTCATACTGTTTTTGAAAATCGACCGGCTCGGTAAGATTTCGCGTTATATTTTCAAGCGTATAGGGCGTAAAAGAAAGCACACCGGCCTGCTCGCCCCACGACATAAGCTGCCTCGCCATCGGCTTCAGGTGCGGCGCGATCAGATCAAACGGAAGCGGGATAAAGGCGGGGTTCCGTGTGCCCATGCCGAGCGTAGCATTTGAAGAGTCATTGTTTCCCATCCAGAACACAAATACAGCACGGGTTGCATTGTCAGTCCCTGCAGCAGACTGCAGCAGCCGGACAGCTGCATCAATCTGAGACACCGCTTTTTTTTCAACGATATTGAGGGGATACAGAACGCTGTCATACAAATCGCTGAATCTGCCGGGAAGGAGCCTGTCGCACAGATACGCCCGTGTGGTATATGAGAATTCAGCCCCTCCCCGCTTGTAGTATTCAACACCTTCAGCGGAAAAAATATCCGATCCGTCAACGCCAAGGTTGGTCGGAATCGCAAAGGGGTTTTTTCGGCTCTCAGTAATATCCAAATACGGCTGGAAAAAAGAAATGCCGGCAACCGCTGACAGGGACTCATAGATCTGCTGCAGGTAGGCATTCCGGGTGTTGGTTTCATTATTGGTGCCGTTCATCGTACCATGGGTCAGGCTGTCTCCCACGGCCATAAGCATATCATGCTCGAACACATCGATGCAGTTTGTGCACGCAGCCTGTGCCGCACCTGCATCAGTGCCGGACACATGAACACCGCAGCACAGCATGAGCAGCAGTGTCCCTGCCGCAAACAAAGAGCGGCGGGAAGGCCATGTTTTCATCACGCGGGCAACGCTGTTCATAACGGTATCCCTCCTGCATGCTTTTCTCAACCAACGATTAAGATCAAGGGAATTCATTTACACGGGATAAAGGCATCCTGTCGGCAGCAGAACAGACAGCAAACCTGCTGTCCGGAGCAATGTCATAAAAATCACCATGATCCCGGCAGCCGGTCACTGAAACAATATCCCCCCGGCCGGCACGGCCGAAATCGGCATTACCCGCTGAGGCATGCCTGGTGAGCCGCCTGAGAAGCCTTCTTTCTTTGCCGTTGCAGACATAGAGAAGCTCACGTCCTTTTTGCTGTATGGGGTAGCTGACAACTCTCCACAGACAGCCATGCTCCGGAGCAGCGACGGTTTCTGAAACATTGTGCGGCTGTTTTGAGAAGGTGCAGTACGTGTAGGTCACGCCCTTCTGCTTTGCAAATCCCGTATATCGATCGACTGCCTGTATGAAAGCAGGGGGATTCCAGCCCAGCCGCTCATGACACCAGTGATGGGGCGACGCGCGGGATGGACAGGGATGTTCGCTCATGCAGGGTGCGTACAAAGAAAGTACGGTATTCTCCATGACAGCATCGCGTATGCCGATGAGATTCAAAAACGATCGCCGGGTACCCGGTTCGATAAAGACAAGCACACCATGCGGGGCAAGCAGCGTTTCAAGGCAGCAGCACAGCGAAACAGCTTCTTCGCCGGGCATTTCGTTAAACACATTTCCGGCAACGATAAGATCAAAACAATCGCGCATCTTTGAAAAACGGCGCGCAAGAGAGGCTGAAAGCAATGGGCCCTGTTCAAAACGAACGGAGGTATGGGTACAATCTGCAAAGAGCAAACCGGAGCTGTAGCTGCCTACCAGTTGCCGCGCCGCCTTGACATGATCTCCGGCAGCGTCAATCCCCTGCAGATTTATGGTGCGGGGAAATGAGCTGGCTGAATTCCGCCAGCAGCGGCACAAATAATCAAGCGCGCTGAGCGTGAAGGTCCCCGGGCCGCAGCCCAGATCCAGCATGGAAAAGCCATCGCGGGTGCCCAGCGGGCGTAGCGCCGGGCAGCGGCATACCTCATCGAGAACCGGCGTGAGCTTAATGATGTTTGCCGGGACATAATACAGCAGATAGGCCTGCAGCAGCGCGCTGTCTGTATAAACACGGCCTGGGTCAACATGTGATGAGATATAGTGGTCGGAGAGCGTTTTTACTGATTGGGCAAGCTGCTGAAGCGTTTTAGCGGGCGGCAGGCTGTCTGTATCCCAGCCGGCCTGCCGAAGTAGAAAGGTTTCACATTTTCCGGAAATCATCGGCTTCCCCAAAAAACCATTTTACCCCTTTATGACCCCAAGCGGAACCAGCCGCGCAACCTTTTTCCCCACGCCGGCAGCATGCACAACGTCAACGACTTTTTCCACATCCTTGTACGCATCGGACATTTCCTCAACCAGCGTTCCTCTGCCCGCAGCTCTGACATAGATACCCCGGTCCTGCAGCTCCCGTGCTATGGATCTGCCGCGTGCTGCTTTTTTTGCCTGATTTCTGCTCAGCATGCGGCCCGCCCCGTGGCAGGTGCTGCCGAATGTTTCCTCAAGCGCCCGATGGGTTCCCACCAGCACGTATGAGGTCCGTCCCATATCTCCGGGGATAAGCACCGGCTGACCGGTCTTTTGGTAGTCTGCAGGCACCGCGGAATGCCCGGGGGGGAATGCCCGGGTTGCTCCCTTGCGGTGTACGCACAGACGCACAGGCTTCCCGCCGACAACATGATTTTCAATTTTTGCAATGTTATGGCACACATCGTACACGAGCTGCATCCCAAGCGCTGCAGGGGATATGGACAGCGCCCGCTCAAAAGTCTCACGAACCCAATGGCCGATAATCTGCCTGTTTGCGAAGGCATAGTTTGCGGCACAGGCCATTGCTGCAAGATATGCCGTGCCTTCGGGCGAGCTGAGCGGCGCGCAGCACAGCTGACGGTCAGGAAGCTCAATGCCGTACTTTCGCGATGCCGCAAGCATTTTTTTTATTGTATCATCACACACCTGGTAGCCAAACCCCCGGGACCCGGTATGGATGGTCACCGTAATGCCATCAGGGTAAAGTCCCAGGGTATCCGCACAATCCCGGTCATACACCGCATCAACATAATCGATTTCCACAAAATGGTTTCCTGACCCCAGCGTACCCAGCTGAGTTCTGCCCCTCTCGAACGCTCTTTCTGAAACAGCATCCGGATCCGCACCGGCAATGCGGCCGCCGTCCTCAATATGCTCCGGCTCACTTTCTTCGCCGAAACCTTTTCGGGCCGCCCAGCGCGCTCCATTCACCAGGACGTCCTTGTAGTCCTTTTGCTTCAGCGTGAAATCCTTTCGCCTCGACCCGACACCGGCGGGGATGTTTGCATACAATCCGTCAACAAGGGCGGCCATATTTTGCGCTATATCGGCGCGCGACAAGCCGGTCCTGAACAGACGCACTCCGCAATTGATATCATAGCCAACACCGCCTGGAGAAACCACGCCGTCTTTCAGATCGAAAGCGGCAACCCCGCCGATGGGAAAGCCATAGCCCCAGTGAATGTCAGGCATGGCCATCGAGCTGCCGACAATGCCGGGAAGGCAGGCAACATTGGCTACCTGAACCGGGCTCTGATCCTTTGAAAGCACGTCCAGCATTGCTGCATCGGCGTATATGAGCCCGTCCGTTTTCATATTTTCCCGGCGCGGTATACGCCACCGGTAATCGTCTATTTTTTCAAACTGCATCGATGCTGTCCGCTCTTATTGTTTACATACCCACTTCATAGTGCAGACGCTCACACATCCAGTATCACGGTTGCTTCCCAGATGCCGTTGTGCTCGGCAAGCTGAAGGCCGTGATAGGTGACCGCTTTGATCTCGGTTTTTATATCATGGCGCTGATCATCGAGCTGCTCGCCCGCAGCCTCGGCAACAAGCGCTGTTTCCCGAAAGGATATCAGCCTGAAGCGGGAAAACACCATAAGTTCTGTATCAAACACATATAAAAGCCTGCCCAGCCAGGCAACCAGGAGCTCATCAGCATATGCGGCCTCAACCGAAAAACGCTTCGTGTCCATCGGTCGGACACGGTCGATGCCGGTTATCACATCGAAAAGTGCCCGGCCTGCGTTCTGGAACAATTCGGCGCAGGATGCGCCGTAAATACGCAGGCCCAGGTCGGCTGTGTGGTCCAAAAGCTCATAGGGTTTCATACGGTATCTGTTGACACTATAGTGATTGAGAGGGTATGTTTCCAGTGGTCCCGATTAAAAATATCCCGGTTTTGGCTATCCAGATGCTTCTGTGCGTATTATCACGCCGGGTATTGACGCCTGCTTATATCCCAAGCACATCGCTTTTATCTATATGCATCCGCTGCCACAGCTCAAAATAAAACAGCGCCCAGATGCGGTAGCTGTGATCGGCTTTGCGCTGCACGTGCTCATCAAGCAGGGCCTGCACATAGTCTTTCCGGAAAAAGCCGCGACGGGTGGTGCGGCTGTCCAGCAGAACATCATAGACCGCCTGCTTCAGCTCATGCTGAAACCACCGGTGCAGCGGGACGCCGAACCCCATTTTTTTCCGGTACAGTATGTCCGGCGGCAGCATATCTGCAAACGATTTTTTGAGCAGATATTTTGTCTGCGTGCCGCGCAGCTTCTGATGCGGAGGCAGGGATGCTGCAAACTCCATCACCTTATGGTCCAGAAACGGCGAGCGCGCCTCAAGGCTGTGTGCCATGCTGGCGATATCAACCTTCACCAGAAGATCTCCGGGCAGGTACAGCATCACATCCGCATACAGGCTCTTTTCAAGCAGGCTTTCTGCAGGGGCATGGTTGAATATATCGGCAAGCAGCCTGACCGAGTCGCTTCCTGCCGTCTGCTGGATAAAATCAGAGGTGTAAAGCGCATCCTTCATTTCCGGGGTGAAATAGCACAGCCACTGAACATAGCGCTCTGCAGGGTCATCGCACACCCCGTTAATAAACCGCTTAAGGCGCCTGATGACGCTCCACCGGTATTCGCGGTAGGGAAGCATATTGACTGCGGGCCTGATCACGTGCTCTCGAATGATTCGCGGAAGGCGCGCATACGCAGCGGCAAGCGTGTTTGCGAGATAGCGCTCATATCCCGCAAAGGACTCGTCGCCGCCGTCTCCGTTCAGCGCAACCGTAACATGCTGACGTGTGAGCTGTGAAACATAATAGGTCGGTATGGCAGAGGGATCGGCAAACGGCTCATCATAGCACCGGATAATTTCGGGCAGTATGGCGATCGCATCAGGCTTCACCACAAACTCTGTATGCTCGGTCCGGTAGCGATCGGCAACAGCTCTGGCAAACGCCAGCTCGTCATAATCACCGTCTTCAAATCCAATGGAAAATGTCTTAACCGGCCTGTCCATATAGCCGCTCATGGCCGCAACCACAGCGCTCGAGTCAAGCCCCCCGCTCAAAAAAGCCCCCAGCGGCACATCGCTTCTAAGCCTGAGCCTGACGGCTTCCCCGAAAACCTCGCGCAGCTTTTCGGCATATGCTTCATCGGAGGCACACCGGAGCTTAGCACTATAAGACAGATCCCAGTACCGGGAAAGCGAGGTCCTGCCCTTTTCACAGACAAGCACATGTGCGGGCGGCACTTTCTTGATTCCTTTGTAAATGCTCATGGATCCGGGGATGTATTGGTAGGTCAAATAGTGGTGTACGGCTTCATGGTTCAGCTCTGCCCCAAGAGCGGGATCCTGCAGCACGGCCTTCAGCTCTGAAGCAAAAACAAAAGCATCAGCAGCCTCAGCATACAGTAAGGGCTTCTGGCCCGCCCGGTCCCGGGCAAGCATCAGCCGCTGCAGACGGGAATCCCACAGGGCGAAGGCAAACATCCCTCTAAGCTGCCCCACACACTCAATGCCCTTTTCTTCATACAGGTGGATAATTACCTCCGTATCCGTATGCGAAGAGAACACATGACCACGGCTGGTCAAATCAGCGCGCAGCTCCCGGTAATTGTAAATTTCCCCGTTGCAGACAAGCCGCACAGTTTGATCCTCGTTTGCCATGGGCTGCCGGCCCGCAGCAGAAAGGTCGATTATGCTGAGCCGCGAGTGCCCGAGACCGACGTTTCCCTGCACATACGCTCCCCTGTCATCGGGGCCGCGATGGCGAAGCGCATCAACCATGCGCTCAATGACTTCAGCCTCGGCCGGCCGGGACCGGTCATAATAAATTTTTCCGCAAATGCCGCACATTAATCCGAAACCGTATGTGGCAGTGCAGCTGAAAACTGTCAGACAGCGCGCGCCACGGATTGAAATTGTTAACTATATAACCGCAATCAAACGTGTCGAAAATAAATTAAAGCATTAAACAAAAGCCGGTTCGGACGGGGCTCTGCAAAGCCCCCGCAACACGTAAAGAGGTTATGCAGCGGCATGTACCGTTACATTTCAGCAGATACACGGCCCGGAGGAAGTTGCTGTTTGCAACAATCCCTGCAAAATGCCCGTTCATAAGTACAGTGAGCGGTATCGGGCCGTCCATGAAGTGAGGTTTCATATGGCGGCTGCTGCGCAGAGACCCGCCCGAACCGGCTTCGTTACATTATTTTGGACACCAGTGAACCTCAATTATGATATACCATACGTCACTGGTGTCCAAAATAATTTAATGATCCGCTATTCACCTATAAAAAAAGGGGTTTGAGCAAAAACCCAAACCCCTTTGTAATGTCAAAACATATATCCAGAAACTTATATACCGGCTTTTTCGCGAATAGCTTCAGCCATATCGATTTTTTCCCAGGAAAAATCCTCATCAGTGCGGCCAAAATGACCGTATGATGATGTCTTGGTATAAATCGGCCGCAGCAGCCTGAGCTTCTTGATAATCTGAGCCGGCCGGAAATCAAATACCTCGTTGATGATTTCGGCAATTCTGTCGGGCGAAATCTTGCTTGTACCGAACGTATTGATCATGATAGACACCGGGGTGGCAACACCGATTGCATAGGACAGCTGCACCTCACAGTGCGTTGCCAGCTCAGCGGCGACTATGTTCTTGGCAACATAGCGGGCCATATATGATGCCGACCGGTCGACTTTGGAGGGATCCTTGCCTGAAAAGGCACCGCCGCCATGGCTTCCCTGACCGCCATAGGTATCACAGATAATCTTGCGTCCGGTAAGGCCGCAGTCACCCTGCGGGCCGCCCACGACAAAGCGTCCGGTTGCGTTAATATGAAACTTGGTATTGTCATCCATCATGCCTTCAGGAATAACCTTTTTAATAACCTCTTCGATAATTCCTTCCTTAAGGGCTTTGTCTTTTACCTCAGGGGTATGCTGTGTAGCGATAACCACGGCATCAACACGTACCGGCTTTTTGTTATCATACTCAATGGTCACCTGTGATTTCCCGTCAGGCCGGAGAAAATCAAGGATGTTGTTTTTTCTGACAAAGGCCAGGCGCTTGGTAAGGCCGTGGGCAAACTGAATCGGCATGGGCATAAGCTCCGGGGTCTCATCACAGGCAAAGCCGAACATAAGCCCCTGGTCGCCTGCACCCTGCTCATGACCGGTGTACTCATCCACGCCCATCGCGATATCCGGCGACTGCTTGTCAAGAGAATTCATAACGGCACAGGTTTCCCAGTCAAAGCCCATTGACGCATCATCATAGCCGATTTCCTTAATGGCGTTGCGCACTATGTCAGGCAGATGCACATAGCAGTCCGTGCTTATTTCACCGGCAATAAGCGCCAGCCCTGTTGTTACCAGCGTTTCACAGGCGACCCGGCAATTCTTGTCCTGCCCAATAATTGCATCGAGCACGGAGTCCGAAATCCGGTCTGCAATTTTATCCGGATGGCCTTCCGTAATCGACTCGGATGTAAACAAATAATTTTTCATCGACATATACTGTTTTCCTCCTCATCTGCTGTTTGCTCGTCTGACGTTAGCGTATCATATCTTTATATAACAATGGTCCACATATGTCAATTAAAAAACAAAGTAAAATCAATAAAAATTATGGTGTTTACAAAAATAATTTGGAATATCAATACATAATTGAATGCCTTGCCGGGTACTACTACCACAATACTTGTCATTACTGACTATACGCAATTTTGCCGTTTTTTTGTAAAAACTCCTGCCCGCTAATAAACTGTTTTTTTATCTGGGGATTGTGGTATTATGAGAGCTTCAATAGAAGCGGCAATTTTCTACCCATGAAGCGAACCGATTCTTATTTTTATTCAATAGCCTACCTTTTTTTCGTCCTGGCCCTCTTTGCCGGCACCGGGCTGTTTGCGCCGATGGTGCACATAGCCTGCAGCCACAAAGCACACGGGCTTGAGCACAGCGCCGCGTGCAAATGCATAAAAGACGGCAAGCTGTTCAGAGATAAAACAGCAGGCCCGCACGCACCGGCCACCCTTCCCTGCCCATGCATGACTGCGGTCATTCCCGGCAGTCGATCCATTATCCTCATCGCCACTGCCTCCAGGATACATAAAAACACACGCTACACTGGCCTTTTTGCCCGGGCACCTCCAAAAAATATATTCCCCATAGTCTAAAACATATCCCTCACAAAAATTGACTATTTGTTTGCTAAGGAGACCGAACATGAAAAAGACAGCCACGGCAGCTACATTTTGTCTGTTATTGGCTTTTTTCGCATCGACTGCTGCATGGGCACAGGATTATGCGAGCCGCGCAGAAGTTGAAGCGCTGAAAAAACAAATGCAGGAGTTAAAATCACTCGTCGGCGATTTGAAAAATATTATAAAAGATCAAAGCAAAACCATTGAGCGGCTTCGCGGTCATCAGACTGAAATTGTACCGGGATCCGGGGACCATGTCGTTGCACAATCCGAGGAACACGATATGAATAAGCCTGAGGATGGTCATTCAGCCGATCTCCATGAGCTGCTGTCCGGCCTTAAGCCCAATATCAGCGTCACGGGCGACTTTGTTGCAAATCTTTCCGAGGACCATCACCTGCGAACCTATGATGACCGGTTCGATCTGCGGGGGGTCGATCTGACTTTTACCGGCACCATTGATAACGTCGCCCGGGCGGTGTTCAACTTTGCGTATCACGACGACGATGTGAGCCTTGAAGAGGGATTTCTTGATGTATACGACCTGCTGCCGCTGGGCACCGATGCAAAGCTTGGCCGTTTCAGGGTCAACTTCGGACTTCTGAACACCATCCATCCTCATGCGCTTCCCCAGGTTGACTACCCGCTCATGTACCGCGAATATCTGGGGCATGAAGGCTATATCGATGAGGGCGTGGGCATCGGCGGCACATTCCCGTCGCTGTGGGGGACTCCGTTTACCTATACCCTGCAGATGCTTAACGGGAACCGGCATCACCACGGCCATGATGACGACCTCGTCCTGCACGATCACGATGATGCGGATGATGACCGGCGCCTGAAGGATTATGACGATCTTGTATATGTCGCCCGGCTGACAAACACCCTTCCCGAAACCGAATCGGTGAAAGTATGCTGGGGCCTGTCCGGCCTTACCGGCAGGTTCGAAGACGATTCCGACTCGCCGCGCTTTTATTATGAGGCAGGCGATCTGACCGTGCTGTGGCGACCGCTTGACGATCCGCACCGGCGCATCCGGTGGCAGTCCGAGCTTATCGCCGCCCAGATAGAAGAAGGCTCGAGCTGGGAGCGCTCATATGGCCTTTACAGCTTTCTCGACTGGTCGTTTGCCCCGCGCTGGATCGCCGGCCTGCGCTACGACTATGCTGAGCGACCCCTGCGCTCACGCGATCACATAACCGAATATTCTGCCTATCTGACTCACGACTATACAAAAAGCAACCGGCTTCGCCTCCAGTTTAAAAATACGCAGCGCAATCACGACAAGGACTCAAATGAGGTGTTTCTCCAGTGGGTGTTTACGCTCGGCAGGCATGTCCATCTGGAAGATGAGCATTAGAGACGAAGGAACTTTTTATTGTACCATAATCGAAAGCCATGGACATCCGGAATCGCCGCCGAACTCAGCGGCGATTCCGGTGTTTCTGTTGCCGGCAAAGCGCTGAAGGAATATGAGTCAATTGCCTGAAGGATGAACCAGATACTCCACGGCTGCAATGTCTACGGCCCTTAACGTGAAGCCTTCGCCCGTCGAAGATCTCGCCGGGGCGGAGCGAAGATTCCGACCGCATGTCAGGGAAGCCGAGGGCTTTGCTTCCCGAAAGAGACAATAAGCAGCAGCGTTTCAGCAAAAGCACACAAGCGATGGCTCATAATTGCTTTTGTTTTATAGAGATATGATTTTCAATCGAGACAAAGCTTAGGCAGAACATCATCAAGAGGTATCGGCCGGCAAAGATTTTTGTCTAGATTGGCAATCCGTCCGCAGTTTCCGCAGACATATTCCGGCTTATCAACTAAGCTCCGAATTTCTTCAAACTTATCCCGGGAAGCCATTTCACATATATGTATTTCATGATTACCCGTACATTGTTTTTCCATGTTACTTCCCTTTTATTGAAGAATTTTTTAACCGTAACACAAATGTTTACTTCCGGCGAGCACTGCCCTTGACACCCCCCGGCAAACTCATTATACATAAAACAAAAGCCCTTTCAGATAAAGCCGGAGACTCTATGAGGAGCCGCTCAAAGCGGCACATATACCCGCGCCTACACGGACAACAACTGTAACAATCCCTGTTGTGCGGCACAATAGCTTCTCCGGCGTATCTAAATGTACACTATTTTAATTGCCGGAATCACACTGGAACGTCTGAACGTATAAGGCGGTTACAGCTGTTATCTGGTTTCTTTATTTACTACTGCATGTGTAGACGGTAATCCATTTTACCATAACCCCACTATACGTATACAGTCACCAGGAAAGCCAGGTATTGCCGTAATTGACACACCAGATACCCGGCAAAGTCGGGCAGACCCCATATTTGTTATGCACATTGCATACCCTAATTACAATTTTCAAAAAAGAAAGTAATATAATGATGTCCCCGGCCACCGCATCCATTCTCATCGTCGAAGACGATATAAAAACAAATGATCTTATAACCCGATATCTCGATCATGAGGGGTTTCACACCATAGCGGCCTTCTCCGGCGCCGAGGCCTTAATTCTGTTTTCGCGCCACAAACCTGACTTCATTATACTTGACCTTATGCTTCCCGAAGCAGATGGGTGGGATGTTATCAGGCAGATCCGCAAAGCCAGTGATGTGCCTGTTCTGATGCTGACCGCTCGCAGCGATGAGATTGATCGAGTTTCGGGTCTACGGATGGGTGCTGATGATTACGTCGTCAAGCCATTCAGCCCCAGCGAGCTGGTAGCGCGGATACGGGCAATTCTCCGCAGAAGCTGTGGCCGAAACCACCGGCAGCCTAACAATTTTTATAGCTCAGGCAGCCTGGTGCTCGACGCGGAAAAACGCAAAGTAACCCTTGGCGGCCGGCCCGTATCGCTCACCTCACATGAATATATTCTGCTTTCGGCGCTTATGCGGCGGCCGGGGAAAATATTCTGCCGGGCTGAGCTGCTTGATCATCTGTACCCAAACGCCCGCACGGCGGTTGTTGACCGGGTAATCGATGTCCATATCGGAAAGCTCAGACAAAAAATCGAATCCGATCTCTCCTCACCCCGCTACATCCGAACAGTCAGAGGGCTTGGGTATGAATTTATTGAAAAGGGGGAGCAGCCTGGCTGAATGGTGAAATCTCTGACAGGCAAACTGCTGATCGTCAATATGCTGTCGCTGACTGTTCTGGTTATCGTCATAGAGATTTCTTTATTCTTTTTTCTAACCGACCCTTTTGCACAACTTTCCAGCAGGCACAGCATTTCCACCAGGATCACACCGGAGCTCTTCCTCAAGGCGATCCAGCCGTATTTTTGGCTTGGCATTCTCGTTGGAGGGCTCATTTCAGGCTTTCTTTTCGGGATGCTTACCCGACGAATGCTGAAACCGATAAAAAAGATAAAATTGCTGATCCGCAACATAGAAGCCGGCCATTCCGCGCAAACAATCGCCACCCTTAAAAACAATGAACTGGAAGAGATCTCAGCCATTTTTGAGCACATGGTTGAGGATATAGCAAAAATCGAAAATCTTCGAAGGGTCATGCTTGCAGACATCGCTCATGAATTGCGCACGCCCCTAACCAACCTCCGGGGGTATATAGAAGGAATGATCGGAAGCATAGTCCCCTCCTCACAGGAGACGCTTACACTGCTCCATGAGGAAGTAATGCGTCTTATAAACCTCGTTGAAAATGTTGTACAGCTAGCCAAGGCAGATCATGCCAAGGACAATATCCGCAAAACCGAATTCCTGCTAAAGCCCCTGATCGATAAAGTCCTAAGATATTACGAGGATACGATTGCGAAAAAAAACCTGAGTGTTGTAACCGACATGCAAGACAGCGAACAGTTTATTCATGCAGACGGGCGCTTAATGTTGTTTGTCGTTAGAAATCTCATACAAAATGCCGTTGAATATACCCCTCGATCAGGAACAATTACTGTTTCTTCGGCTATGGAACCATCGGGCATGCGTGTTGCTGTT
Organism: uncultured Thermodesulfobacteriota bacterium; assembly: GCA_964621615.1. Taxonomy (GTDB): domain Bacteria; phylum Desulfobacterota; class WTBG01; order CAIYCZ01; family CAIRTM01; genus CAZUMW01. The sequence goes on along the minus strand of CAZUMW010000003.1, from coordinate 34,295 downwards.
GCAAACACGGGTAAAAAAATACCAAACGATAGACTCCCCTTTATATTTGAGCGTTTTTTCCGTGTCGATGTTTCGCGAAATCGTGACCGTGGCGGTGCAGGCATCGGCCTGGCTATAGTTAAAGGTTTTGTTGAGGCCCATGGAGGCCGGGTCGGTGCTGACAGCAGCGACAAACAAACCGCGGTTTGGTTTTTCCTGCCTCGCTAACCTTCTTTACCAAAACTTTACAAAGCCCTTATACACCCTTGAACTCCTGATGATAGATTAAAAGAAATCAGAAGATACTCTATTTATACGGGGAGAGAAAGGCGCGATGGAATGTAAAAACATTTTTCAGCTTTTGGGGATAGATAATAACGCATCCCCAGAAACTGTCAAAAAAGCTTTTCGAAGATTTGCCCATATTCATCATCCGGATGTCATGCCGGGAAACAAAGAAAGCGAAGAAAAATTCAAACATGTTACTGCGGCATACCACCACTGGAAACTTATTCAGAACGCTGTACAAGAGCTTCGCCAGTTGAAAAACCGTATACACGGAAACAATACCGGGCATGACGTTCGATACCGGCACACAGCTCGAAGCAGATATACGTGGACCGCGTAGCAGGGTCATGGATGCATATTAATGCTGGAAGCATAAAATCAATCGTGCATCATTGTGCATGCAAGCAAGCGGCGGTGTTCGATGACGTCGCTCCAGACGAAAGTGCGGGGCACGGCACAACTCCGCGCGCGTGGTAGCGCAGATCCTTCATGCCGTAATGGTTAAAACTGGTTATCAGGGCGGGGCACTGCCTATCAGAAGAGCCCAGAAAATCTATGTGGCAGGCGGCATAATGGAATGGCGGGTCGTAGCTTGTGGATGACCAGTAATACCAGGGGGCCGTCTGAGGGAAATAGCGTGCATTGACAGCCGGGTTGAACCGGCCTGCATCCCTCAGCCCGGCAAGCTCCTCACATGTCGGCATGCGCCAGGAAGTAAACCCGGCCCACGATTTCTGGTTCAGCGCGCTGATCATATCCTGTGTATCGGTACCATCACCGGGGGTTCCGGCATCGCCGCCGTTTGTCTGCCGGTCGCTGTCATACCAGGTGTAGGTGTTATCAGCATCGCCGGGATCGCTGTAGTCAGCGATCCCGTCAAAATCGTTTTTCACCTCCCACACCAGCCCGGTGCTGTCGTCATACACCGCAGCCCAGATTGAGGCATTATCTGCAACAGGCAATCCCTGTTCATCGAGCTTTACAAACCGGCTTGTGGTTATATCCAGGGTACGGTTGTCGCTCATCTGCTCCCGGAACTCATTTGTCGCGGTAAATGAAACGGTATACCGACCTTTTGAATCATACGCATGCGCTGCGGCCATGCCATCGGCACAAACACCGTCGCCGAATCGCCATCGGGCTGAAGAAACCGGCCCGAACGCCTCCGGAACGGACGCCTCAAAGGTTATCGATTCCCCGCCTCTACACTCAGTATTGTCTGCGGGCTTGATAATAAGATGTTTTTCCGGGTTACCATCACGGCACGAGGATGCCGAAACAAACATAATAAGACATATTCCTGCACACATATAACGTATAATCATATTCCTCCAGCGCAGGGGGATACTTTTGCGGGTGCATCACTCAAAAAAGCACATATATCGACTTGGTGGCTACTAATTGAAGAGGCTCTCTTTTTTTTCCTTCCACGGTTTATCCGTGGCACCCCATTGTATACTGTTATTTGTCAACATTACCGGGCGTAGCCGAAAAAAACAAACTGGTCGCGAATCGCTCCATCGACAAACGCAAGGCCGATGCCGCCGATAAAATCGGTCACCACCGCTCCGGCAATCATCAGAAAAAGGTCCTCTGTTTCAGTGAAATTCGGTGCGGAAAACGTTCCGGCAAAAACCGGCCCCGCAGCCGCGTACAGCCCCACGCCGCTGTAAGCATCAATATGCAGGGACCCGTTTTCCTGAAACGACATTTCAGTTGAGGGTTCCTCAACCAGATCGGAATAAATAAAGGTGGTGTAGCTTTTCCCGGTGACCTGCTGGGCATATGCTGATGAGGCGAATAGAAACCACACACAGGCAGCAGCAAATACAGCACGCAGCCCTGCACGAATACACAGTCTATCTTTCATTCATATCCTCCACATAACAAAAAAGGGGGCATGGCGGCGCCCCCTTTTTTGTCGTTTGCCTGTTTCAGCGCTGAATCGATACCGGAAATGCCGATTCAAACGCTCCTCTGTTTATGTCGCGCTCCAGCATATCCAGAACTCGTTTGAGCAGCGGGCTTGCATTCTGTCTAAGCGCATCGATAAGGACTGAAAGCTTTGCCAGCTGTGCGCGTGATACGTCCGCGCCCGTTCCCGCAGCAAGGGAGGCTGCCGCCGGTGAAAAGCTTTCAAGCACGTCAAGCATATCCGCTCTCAGCTCTTTTGAACCAAGGGCCTGCGCCATTATCTCGGGAGCAACCCGGTAATACAGGCGCGCATACATCCGGCCGGCACTGCTTTCGGAAAGGACCCGGTCCCTCAGCTGACGGTAGACAGACAGGAGATCGATTTTGCTTCCGGCTGCAAGCTCAGCCGGACAGGTCGCATTGTCCGATTCTTTCAGAGAAAAATCGGCAACAATCGTTTCCTTGTTCAAAACGGTCACCTGGCTGCTTGCAGAGGAGTAGCCGCTTGCCGATACGGTCAGCGTATAGGTCGCGGTATCCGGACCGCACACAACGCCGCTCAGTGAATAGCTGCCGTCCTCATCCGTAAAAGCGACATATCCTCCCCGGTCCGTGCTTATTTTTGCGTTCTCAACCGGCTGCCCCGTACTGTTATCCGTAATAGCGCCCTGAATGTCACCGTTTCTGAGCAGGCCGTAGAGCACAATCTGCTTGTTGTCAACATAATCCCAGCCGCCTTCGTTCCAGTTGAAATCCGTGGTCCCGTCCGGCAGCGGATCCACGCGGATTGCGGTTGAGGTTCTGGGCGAACCGCCCGCATTATGATCTGTCTCATCTTCATCCTCGTCATAGGGCCAGATAACGTTCTGGTTCGCAGCGGTTGAAAGCTGATCGGGCGGCCCCGGCGTTTTCTGTGGAGGAACAACCCGGTAGGGTCCTTCGCCATCAAGCTTGTTTTCGCTGGTAAGCTGCCCCGGCTCAAGATATGCGCCGTCGTGCTTGTAGGCCAGCATGCAGCGAAGGCCGCTCTCATTGCTGATTATCTGACCGTCTTCCCTCCCCTGGCAGCCCGGAGAGGAATAATCAACCCAGCCGCCGTTTGCCACGTCCGCTTCGGCATCGTAATAATAGGTTGCTTCCGGGTATGTGCCGTTCACATAGTAGCTTTCGCCTCCCGGCTCGAGGTCAAACGTCTGCGACCACCCGTCAGCACAAAAAACGGTAATGCCTTCCGCTTTGCTGCGCATGCCGGAAACGTCGAGCAGATGTTCAAGCGTAACGCCCGTATACTGGGCATAATAGTCACAGGCATCCGTTCCGCCCCGGCTGGTGTTCATGAGCATAAACTGGATGTGCGTATCCATGGCCTCGAGCTCATCAAGCGTATACACAATGCGCGGGGCAGGAACCTTGCTGGGGTCATCGTCCGGATCCCCCGGATACCGGATGGCCTGCAGCTCATCCTTGTTGCTGTAGGTGTCATTGTCTGAATCCATCGACTCGATTGAGGAAAAGGCGCTCACGCTTCTGCCAGCCGAGAGATAATCCTCGCCGTAGCCGTTGAGCGTCTCTGAAATATCCCCGCTTCCGTCATACCCATAGGTCATGTGGCACCACTGGCAGCTGCCCACAGATTTGAACTTGCCGGGCTTTTTTTCATACTCGCCACCGCTGTGGCACAGCGCGCAGTCATCGAGCTTCGTTCCTGCATAGGCCGGATATGCCTGCTGAAATTTGGGCGAGTCCTGCTCATCCATGTGATGATATGCACCGAATGCAGTGCAGCAGAATCCCGCCACCAGAAAAAATCCTGATACTGCCGTCGTTACGATTGCGTTTTTCATTGAACCCTCCTTCCCTTTTTGCGGTATCGTTAAAATTCCAGCTGAAACCGTGTTGTCCACGCATGCTCTGTGTCTTCGTAATAGGAATATCCCTTCCAGTGCGTGCCGAGATACAGCGGGTCTTTAAAATGCGTCCGGCTGTAGTTGAACGAAAAGCGCATCATATCGTTCAGATACCAGTTAAGCGCAATGGTAAACGCCTCCGCCTCACGGACGCTGAGCCCCTCCTGCACCAGCGACCGGTACACAACCCGGCCGGCCTCGAACTCCTGGAATCGGAATCCTATGCCGAACGCCCCCCAGGTTCGCTTCCGGATATTGAAACAGTGTCGAGGACGTATTTTTTGCAGCACACCTCCTTTCATAACCGGACGCTCCCCGGTCAGCATAACAAGAAGCCCCGCATACCAGGCCCTCATGTCAAAATCAAATACGGTCGTGTCCGCCAGCTTCACATCGCTGAACCTGTTGCGGAAATACTCTCCCGTCACAAGCAGCGGCCCCCACGTATAGGCAAGCTCGGCTGCATAGCGCTCAAGCGTGTCCACCTCGCGGGTCATGTGAAATTTAGCCCGCGCCTGCACGGTAAAAAACGTGGTGCGCGCCGGGGTGCGCATTTTGTAGTTGAAATCAGACGTATCAAGCCGAGAATATGATCCGGAGCCCCCGACATAGAGCCCCCGCAGCAGACGGCCCCCCCAGTGTCGGAACGGCTGCACAACAATCCGCCCGGTTACCTCTTTATCGTCTTTCTGGCTTCGCCTGTTCGCATCCCGGCCGTCACCGTTAAAATAGCCGAGCGCATAATGCACTGAATCTCCCAGCAGCGCGCCGTGCACCATAAAGCCAACATCCCGGGCCGGAGTCAGGTAATATCCCATCGAGCGCTCGTTAAACGGCAGGTACTTATCCGATATGAGGTGCTCAAGGCTGAACGGCTCCTTGAACTGCCCCAGCTGAAGCTGAAGCCAGGGAAAATAATCAAAGTTGATATACGCATCTACAAGACGATTGCTTGAGCTGCCCTCAAGCTCCGCCTCAAACTTATAGGCAAAATAATCATACAGGCGGCCCTCAATAAAAATACGCGCGCGCCGGATATCAAAATCATTGTCAACCGGATAGTGACTGTCAAACATAATGAGATCGGACTGAATGACGCCGCCGATCCGGGCGGTAAATGTTTTTCTGTCCTTTGTACGTATCCGGAGGCCCTCTTCAAACACGACCTCAACCTCTTTGTCGCTGTCCTTTTTGGCCGCCTGCTCTTCCTTCACCAGGAGGGCCTTGACCGTTTCGACCTCCCCGGGGGTCAGAAAACCTTTTTTTTCAAGTATTTCAAGAAGCTTCTCATCTGCAAGCGGACCGGCATGGCAGAACGAGGCAAGTGAAAGAACACATATAAGGGACAGAAAGAGGCACAAAACAAAGCGCGGGAAACGGGCCATAGATACCTTCTTTGCATATATTGACAAATTAGAACATATTCTAACCAATAATCAACTTATGTCAATAATATTACCAACGAGCCATGATGCTCTGTGCATACTTTCGGGTTGTATCTTTCACGAAATCCGGATATACTCTTTATCCGCCTTTTAGAAAGCGAGACGCTCACCATGATGTACCGGTACCGTGCAGTCCTGAAAATCTCTGTGCTTGTTTTTTCATTGCTGTGCTGCGACAGGCATGACCCGAAGCCAGAACAGGGAAAAATCCAGCTCGATGACACACTGCTTTCACTGCCGGAGGCGGTGAGCGCACCCGCACAAAGCGGTTCGCACGGCGGGGACAACGAAAGCGCAGCGGCGGCACGAATATCCGAGCAGGCTGTTCTTGATGAAATCGCAGCCATCTACAATCCGGTACGCGATACGTATAACCCACTGGCAGCCGAAGCCATCGCCTTTACACAGGATCTTCTCAAATCAATCCAGACATCCATTTTTTCCAATCAATTGCTCATGGATATTCTGGACAAAACGGGAATCATTTTGTGGACATCAGACAGCGGCAGCGAAAAAATACAGGTTTCCGCCCTGGAGCAGGGCTACGTAATCGAGCTGTGGGAGGAGCCCGGCTCATGGGTCAAGGTTCTCGATATGCGCTTCACAAAAGAGCAGCAGCGGTATGCAGGAACTATCTATGCCAGAGACCTGAAGGGTGACGCATACGGCTCCCCGCTGTACCGCCTCACCTTTGACACTGAGGATCCGGGCCGCGGGCATCTAATGGAGCTGCGCGCAGCCAATCTCGATTCCGGGGATGCCTCACAGGATTCAGCGAAAAATATCCCTGCCGCCCTGTGGCTTGAAGTGTCTCAGGATAACAGCACCTTCTACATGTCGGGCAACATCAGCTACACCAACGTGGCTGTTGCCGAGGGCAGCGCCTTTTACCCCTATCTTATGTCGATTTTAAGCGGGGGAAAGGATTTTGTTGACGGAGAAACATCCGTAGCGGCAAACTATATCTACCGCGGCGCAGTTGTTCGTGCAGACAATCGCGGCGCGGTTGACCTGGCACTTGCACCCGCATCGGACAACAGCACTGACGGCCTGTTTGAAAGCTGGAGCGTGGCCGCGCTGTACCGGGAAGCCATTGCAGAATGGATACGGGCCGGCACGCTTGACGGTGAGGCGCTCACGGAAGTCCTTAACCGGATACTGAGCCGGGCGGACTCGGATATCACTGTTTCCCCGGATTCCACCACTCAGGAAATATTTGATGCGCTTGAGGATATAAAAAGCCACCTTGCGGACCGCAGCGCCAACACCGATGACATCGACAATATTTTGTTTATTGTACAGCTTGGCAACCCCGGATATTTCGACGCTCAGAGCGGTTTTATCGGCAACAACGACATACGCACCCCCTTGTGGGCAGCCGTCATACCGGCATATGATCACCTGCCGGTACTGCCTGCAGCAGCGCTTGCCGATAGTGCGCATACGCTGACAATGCCGGATGATACGGGCCCCGGCTTTTAGGCTTATGCAGTTGAAACGGAACCGTATAGCTGTTTGACAGATACCGTGCACTGTGCGCGCGAAGTAAAAAGCAAACACTGCTATAGTCCTTCAGACGAATCAGGGAGCATGATCCAATGAGCACACAGGCAGCAGCATTTTCACCGATTCACATCGAAGCAACCTCGCTTTCCGACGCCTGGTTTCAGGCGGTATACAAATGCATCGAAACCGGCCGAGACCACACAATAGACCGGGGCTCCTATGAAGGCCAAAAGCGCCTCGAGTTCGATTACATAACGCTGCACATTAAATACCCCGGCGTGCGGCCGCTGCTTCCCCGGATTCCCGGCCACTACGGGCTGCCCAACCCTGTCGGGGATGACTATCTTGACGATTACGTACCGTATCTGATGACCGGGGCGCTCAAGCCGGGGGAGTCGTACACCTATGGTCAGCGCATATGCAAATATCCGCTTCCTCCTGAATATCATGACTACAGCAGCAGCTCCAATGCCGATATTCTGGTACAGGAACGCGATATTTGGGAAAATGAAAACATTATTGTGCGCGAAAACGGCAACCTGTACCTCAACCAGATAGAGCTGCTGATATGGACCTATAAAAACAAAGGCTTCCGGAACAACCAGATGGTTCTTCAGGTAGCCCACCCGTGCGATATGCTGCTCGCCGATCCGCCCTGCCTTCGCAGCATCGACACCAGAATACAGGACGGCAAGCTCCATTTTATCATTTATTTCAGGTCCTGGGATCTCTGGGGAGGCATGCCCGCAAACCTGGCGGGCATTCAGGTCATGAAGGAATACATCGCCTCGGAGATCGGCGTTGATGACGGTGCGATGATCGCCTCTTCAAAGGGGCTGCACCTGTATGATTATGTGTGGGAGCTTGCCGAATGCATCCGGGGAAAGTCCATCGACGACTTCCGGAAAGGCCGGTAGACGTCCGGCCGGTGGCGTGCAGACGAAATGCCTTCCCCCCTGAAAACGCAACATATTGTAAACATTTTGAAATGTTGACATTTACTAACTTATTTAGTACATTTTATGGTTCCATCAACAAACCGATTACGGTAATACAATGACAAACTAATTGCGGAGGTTACACATGGAACAAACAAAACCGGGGCCGCTGGAAGGTCTAACTGTGCTTGACTTCACCTGGGTGCTGGCCGGGCCGTTTGCCACACGAACGCTTGCCGATATGGGAGCCTATGTCATAAAAGTCGAGCGCTACAAGGACGGCACCAATGAGCGCCACCTGCCCCTCATTATGGAAACCCATGAAGCCGTTAAGCAGAGCTCATACAATATCAACTGCAACCGCGGCAAAAAAAGCATCTGCATCAATCTCAAAGAGCCGAAGGGAAAAGAGCTGATTCATGAGCTGATTAAGAAAAGTGACGTTATTATCGAAAATTTCGCTCCCGGGGTTATGAAGCGGCTCGACCTCGACTATGAGAGCGTAAAGAAGATAAAAGAGGATATTATTTACTGCTCTGTTTCCTGCTTTGGAAACTCGGGGCCCTACAGCAAGCTGCCCGGCTATGATATGATCGCGCAGGGCGCCAGCGGCTGGACCGACCAGAATGAAAATCCTCAGATCGCCCCGGTTTCCATCGGCGATATGACCGCATCCATTCATGCAACCACCGCCATACTGGGAGCCCTGTACTACCGCACCACGCACGGCAAAGGACAGTATATTGATATTTCCATGATGGACTGCCTTTTTTCGCTCCACGAAAACACGCTGCCCTGGTATCTGCTCTCGAGCGCCCTGGACAAGCCGGTTGAGCCGCCGAGAATCGGACGGCTGCACCCCGGATATGCCCCCTATGGCATTTACAAGGGTAAAAACGGGCTTATCGTTATCGCCAGCCTCACCCAGCCCCGCTGGATAGGCATTCTTGACGCGCTGGGCAAGGATTATGAATGGCTCAGAGACGATCCGCGGGCAGAGAGCGTGTCAACGCGCTGCACCCAGGAAAACGCCCCGTTTATCCACAAAATTGTCGAAGAGTGGGTCATGGCACAGGACTCGGTCGAGGAAGCAGAGCGCATTCTCACCGAGCACGGGGTGCCCTGCCTGCGCTGCCGCTCCATTAAAGAGCTTGCCGACGATGATCCGCATATCAGGGCACGGGAAATGATGGTGGATGTTGAGCAGCCGTTTGTGGGTAAAATGAGAATGTACGGCAGCCCGCTTAAGATGTCAGAATCCCCCTGCGGCGTTAAGGGGCACGGGCCGCTTCTCGGCGAGCACACTGAAGAAATTTTAACAAACACCCTCGGGTACAGCACCGATCGGATCACCTCCCTGTACGGGGCAAACGTCCTTTACAAAGAGCCTGCAGCGGAAAAAAGCAAAAACTGAGCTGTATCAGCACACGTAATTCACCATCATTGCTCCGCAAACATAAAGGGGGCGGCAAACGATATATGCCGCCCCCTTTTTTTGAATCCGATTTGTCTTGACACGCTGGTAAGCTTTGGCTAAGATTCAAAACGAAACGTATCGTATCGATAAAACCGCCCCGCCTTCGGGGTCTCAATAAACATGTACGTTGCAGCATGCCTCACCGCCATGCCGTAAGCACATCTGTTTAATCTCACGATACGACTGCACTATTAGTAATTACATACACCTCTAAAAGGCATATAGAGATGAAAACAACGGTAGTCTCATTGCTCGATAAAGGCGCACTGCTTGTAGTCTTTGTTGTTTTATCGGCAGCAGCAGGCTGCTCAGACACCACTCGTAAAAGCGCCCCGCCTCCTCCGCTTGTGGAAACAACGGTTGTTACGGCAAAAAACGTTGACTGGGCACCTGAATTCATCGGTCAGACAGCAGGGTATCTTGAAGTTGAGATCAGGGCACGGGTCGGCGGAATTCTTGAAAAGAGGCTCTTTGAGGAAGGACAGCTTGTCAAGCAGGGCACCCGGCTTTTCCAGATAGATCCCGTCCCGTACCGGATAGCGCGTGACCGCGCAGAGGGGCAGCTGGCACAGGCACGAGCCGCGCTTGAGCGCTCACGGCGCGAGTATAGGCGAATTGCTCCGCTATTTGAAAAAGATGCGGTAAGCGAAAAAGAGCGGGATGCGGCTGAAATGGCATACGAGGCTGCCAGGGCCGATCTGCAGGTTGCTCAGGCAAACATGCATGACGCACGCGTTAAGCTCGAGTACACCAGAGTGAATGCTCCTATTTCAGGAATTGTGCGCAAGGAGTCCTGCTCTGTCGGCACGCTGGTGGCGACCACAACCGATGCAAGCCTCCTGACCACCATGGTGCAGGTTGACCCGCTGTATGTAAACTTTTCCATTCCCGGCACAGACTTTAATCTGATACGCCAACTCCAGCGCGAGGGCATACTCACCCGGTCGGCGGGAAAGCAGCAGGTGGAAATTGTCTATCCCGACGGGCGCGCTCACCCGCAGCCGGGCACTGTGGTGTTCACCGACAGCGTCGAGGATCCCCGCACCGCAACGGTTCGCTCAAAAGCCGAGGTGCCCAATCCGGACAGAGCGCTCATGCCCGGCCAGTTCGTGCGCGTCAGGCTCAGGGGTCTGCGGCTCAAAAACGTGGTGTACATACCGCGCCAGGCAATCTTCACGACCCAGCAGGGGCCGTCGGTCTACGTTGTGGACCATGAGATGAAAGCCGCCATGCGGCAGGTCTCCGAGCGCTTTTCCATCGGAAGCCGCAGCATTATCTCCTCGGGCCTGAAAAACGGTGAAACAATAATTACCGCCGGCATGGTGAAAGTCCGCCCCGGCGTGACGGTTCGCGCGGCCCCCCCTGAGGCGATTGCCGGCACGGAGAGCCCATGATCTCGCGCTTTTTTATCGACAGACCTATTTTTGCCAGCGTCATATCCCTGCTGTTCGTCCTGGCAGGCGCCATCGCCCTCAGCCGGCTTCCCGTTTCGCAGTTCCCCGACCTGGTTCCGCCCACGGTGTCGGTCCGCGCCACCTACACCGGCGCCAGCGCCGAAGTGGTGGGACAGACCGTTGCCGCCCCGCTTGAACAGGCCATTAATGGCGTCGATGACATGATCTATATGAACTCGCTCGCCTCAAGCGACGGAAAGCTGCAGATTGTAGTAACCTTTGCCGTGGGGACCGATCCCGACCAGGCCACAATCGATGTTAACAACCGCGTGCAGACAGTGCTCCCGACCCTGCCGGAGGACGTGCGCCGGTTCGGGGTCACGGTCGAGGAGCAGTCGCCGACAATCCTTCTGGTAATAACACTGCTCTCTCCGGGCGGCGTGTACGATACCACCTACCTGAGCAATTATGCGCTCATCAACGTAATGGACGATCTCAAGCGCATTCCCGGCGTGGGGCAGGCCTGGCTGTGGGGCGCACGCGACTATGCCATCCGCATCTGGCTCAAGCCCGACAAAATGGCCCAGCTCGGGCTCACGGCATCCGATATTGCCACGGCAGTGCGCGCGCAGAATATGCAGTACGCTGCCGGCAAGCTCGGCCAGCCCCCGACAGGAAAGGACACCGGCCGGGTCCACTCCCTGATCGTGCGCGGCCGCCTGGACACCCCCGGGCAGTTCGGCGACATCATCCTGCGCGCCAATCCCGACGGCAGCTGCCTTCGGCTCAGAGACGTTGCCGAGGTGGAGCTGGGCGCGCAGGTCTACGAGTTTACCGGCAAAATGAACGGGAACCTGGCCGTGCCGATCATCATCAATCTCTCTGCCGGGGCAAACGCCATCGCAACCGCGGATGCGGTGCTGGCACGCATGGAGGAGCTGAAAAAACGCTTTCCACCGGGAGTCGACTACGGCGTCCCCTATGACACGACCACATTCGTGCGCATCTCCATAAATGAGCTGGTCATCACCCTGTTCGAGGCTGCGGTGCTGGTATTTCTGATCGTCTTTGTCTTCCTCAAGAGCCTGCGGGCAACCCTCATCCCGTGCCTGGCTGTGCCGGTTTCCATTGTCGGGGCCTTTGCCGGGATGTATGCGTTCGGGTTCTCAATCAACACGCTGACGCTGTTCGGCCTGGTGCTGTCGATCGGCATCGTGGTCGATGACGCCATTGTCGTCATTGAAAACGTCGAGCGCATCATGCGGGACGAGAAGCTCAACCCCCGGGATGCCACGATAAAGGCCATGCAGCAGGTCACCGGGCCCATTATCGCCATTGTGCTCGTGCTGTGCGCTGTTTTCGTGCCGGTTGCCTTCATGCAGGGGCTGGCCGGCACCATGTACCGGCAGTTTGCCATTACCATCAGCATCTCGGTCATCATATCAGGCATCGTCGCCCTGACCCTCACTCCCGCCCTTTCAGCGCTTCTGCTGAAGCCAGGTGACGGGTCAGGAAAGGGGCTGCCTGAGCGGTTTGATGCCTGGTTCGGCACGTGCACAAACGGCTATATCCGCCTTGTCAAATCCGTTATCCGTCACGCACCGGCCGCTTTGGTTGTTTTCTTTCTCATGACAGGCCTGACATATGTGCTGTTCCGTACCGTTCCGGGCAGCCTTGTCCCGAATGAAGATCAGGCTCACCTTTTCGGGTTTGCCAATCTGGATGAAGGCGCCTCGCTCAAGCGGACCGAGCGGGCCATGGACGCCTTTACGGAAATCGCTCTCGCGCATCCCATGATCGACGACATCGAGACCTATGCCGGCATCGACCTGCTCTCCGGCGCCATGAAGAACAATTCTGCCTCGGTGTTCATGCCGCTGCTGCACTGGGACAAGCGCCCGGATGAGTCCCAGTCGCCGGAGCGCATCGCCGCAGAGCTTATGCGGGAGGCCGGGGAGAGCATACCTGATGCGCGCTTCATTATCTTCAGCCCGCCGCCGATTGAAGGCATGAGCCTGACCGGCGGGTTCGAGGGCTACATCCAGAATCGCGGCGACGACGGAAGCGCGGAGCTGGGCCGGCAGATCGACCGCTTTCTGGAGGCCGCCGTCGCCCGGCCTGAAATATCCCGCATCGACACGACCTTTCGCGTTGCAGCGCCGCAGTACCGGGTGAAGCCAGACCTCGAGAAAGCCTATGCGCTCGGAATTTCAAAAGACATGATTTTCACCACCATGCAGGCAACTTTCGGCGACTACTACATCAACGATTTCAACAAATCGGGCCGCACCTTCAGGGTTATGATGCAGTCGGACGCAGCGTTCAGGAGCATTCCCGAACACCTGCGGGAGGTGTTCGTGCGCACGGCGGATGGTGATATGATTCCGCTGTCATCGATGGTGCGGCTGGCGCCCATCGTGGGGCCCGACATCGTGGAGCGCTTCAATGTGTTTCCGGCCGGCAAAATCGTCGGCGCGCCCGCGCCCGGGTACAGCTCGGGCCAGGCCCTGCTGGCAATGGAGGAGCTCGCTCTGGAAACCCTCCCCGGCACCTACACCCTGGCCTGGACCGGCAGCTCCTATCAGGAAAAGCTTGCCGGCAGCGCATCGCTGCTTGCCTTTATCATGGGGCTCATCGTGGTGTTTCTGATCCTTGCAGCCCAGTATGAAAAGTGGTCGCTGCCCTTTGTGGTGCTTATCTCGGTTCCCTTTTCCATGTTCGGGGCTATAGGGCTTATCTGGATGCGGGGTCTTCCCAATGATGTGTACTTTCAGATTGCGCTGGTAACGCTTATCGGGCTGTCGGCCAAAAATGCGATTCTGATTGTCGAGTTTGCCCTTAAAAAACACCTGAGCGGAACGGCGCTGATACCGGCCGCTGTCGAGGCAGCCCGGCAGCGCTTCAGGCCGATTGTCATGACCTCTCTGGCATTTATTCTTGGCTGCCTGCCGCTCGCGATCAGCTCAGGCGCCGGCGCCGCGAGCCGTCACTCAATCGGCACGGGCGTTGTGGGGGGCATGCTTGCCTCGACCTTTATCGCAACCTTTTTTGTGCCCCTGTTTTTTGTGGGCGTCATGCGCTTTGCAGAGCGCCTCGGAGCATTCAGGCCTGTTTTTCTGCTGCCGGCTTTGCCCGGCAGGAACAGATACAGGCCGGAAAAACGGAATTAAGGTATGCTGGAAGACTGTCGCTTTTTATTTTTTCTCTTGCTTCTGCTTTCAGGGTGCGCGCTCGGGCCTGACTATATGCGGCCTGTACAGGAATTACCCCAGGGAAGCGACAACGCAGCATCGCTGGCCGCTCCCTTTATCGCTGCTCAGTGGTGGACTGTTTTTCGCGACCCTGTACTTAGCCGGATCGAACAAGAGGCCATTGCCCACAACCGTGAGCTGAAACACGCCATGGCACGGGTTGATGAAGCCCGCGCCGTGGCGCGCATTGCGTTTGCCGACCGGCTTCCCGCAATCGGCATGCAGGCGGGTGCCGCGCGAAGCCGCTCGGCAGATGAGGCTGCACGGGCAGGGGAAAGCCGCACCGGCGAATTATTCGACGTCCTCGGCCTGTGCTCGTTTGAGATCGACCTCTGGGGAAAATATAAGCGGCTCGACGAAGCGGCACGCGCCGAGCTTCTTGCAACCGAGGCTGATCGCGATGCGATACAGCTCTCCCTAACGGCACAGGTAGCTGCTTTTTATTTTAAATGCCGGACCCTGCAGGCCAGGACGCGCATCGCGCGCCGCCGCCTCGACTCCTATGCAAAAACCTGCGACCTTTACCGCAAACGGCTGCAGCACGGCTATGTGCAGGAGCTTGACCTGCGCAGGATCGAGGCTGACCGCTATTCCACGGAAGCGCTGTTGTTCCAGCTGGAAAACCGGCTTTCCCGGGCGCAAACCGCGCTTTCGGTGCTGCTCGGCAGAAGTCCCCGCGAAATTGCAGAAGGATTTTCCGGCAAAGTAATCGCTCTTGACAGTACAGGCGCCTTGCCGCAAACACCCGCACACATCCCCTCTGATCTGCTTGCCCGCCGGCCTGATGTCCGCCGGGCTGAAGAGAAGCTCATAGCAGCCAATGCACGCATAGGAGCAGCCCGGGCGGCATATTTCCCTTCTATAGCACTGACCGGACGATACGGATTTATAAGCCCCGATCTTCAGGACCTGTTTACCGACGGGGCAAACGTCTGGTCCATCGCAGGATCGCTTGCGCAGCCGGTGTTTGAGGGCGGCCGCCTCCGCGGCCGCGAACAAGCAGCAAAAGCCCGCCGCGAACAAATGCTCGCACACTATGAGCACACGGTAAAGAATGCCTTCAGGGAAGCGCGCGATGCGCTGGTCGCCGGCGCGAAAACAGCCCAGGCTCTTGATGCATCCCGCGCGCGCGCCGAAGCCATGCGGCGGAGTTTTGAGCTTTCCCGAATCCAGCACGAACACGGCTATATCAGCGTCATCGATGTGCTCGACATCGAGCGACACACCCTGAGCGCAGAGCTTGATTTCGCAGAGGCACGCCAAAGCCGCCTTGAGGCGGTTATCGCGCTGTGCAAAGCTCTTGGCGGCGGATGGCATGAAAAACGCGGGCTTCGGGCTGCGCCTGCTCTGCATTAACACCGCATATCAACGGGGGGACATATGCAGAACGACACAAAAAAGATTTCTTCCGGCGCTCAAAGTTCTAAAAAATCAACCGGCTGCAAGCGCAACCTTGCAACAAGCCGGACCATTCTTAATGAGGCCGCTTCGCTGCTGCAGGATAAAGGCTATGCAAACTTCACCATAGAGGAAGTTGCGCGCAGGTCAGGCGCATCAAAGAGCACGATCTACCGGTGGTGGGCCACCAGAATGCATCTGCTGCTGGATATTTACAGCGCAGATATTGAAAAGGACATCCCGGTTCCTGACTTCGGCAGCGTTGAAAAGGAAATTATCTTTCTTGTGCGTGCAATTTGGAAGCTGTGGCGCGAAACCCCAAGCGGTCAGGCATACAAATCAATGATAGCCGAAGCCCAAGCCGACTCCTCAGCCATCGCGCAGTGGCGATCAACATTCCTTCCTGAGCGTCGATGGAGGCTTGTGGTTATTTTGCAGCGGGCGGCCGACCGTGGTGAGCTGCGGCCTGACGTAGATATTGAAATTGTTATCGATATGCTGTTCGGGTTCTGCTGGTACCGCCTGCTCACCGGCCAGATAGAGGACGATGTGCGCGTTATCAAAAAAATGGTGCGCGAAATCACATGCGGCATCACCCGGAAGAGGAGCCCCTGATCTCCTGCCTCCCCTATGTGCGCAGCATTATGCGGCGAGTCACTCCGGGCTGAACAAAGAGTACTCTCGGCGATAAAAACATTGATCCTCTAACAACTACATTTCCATTTTACGCCCTCCGGGCTGCCTCCACAGCGCATAATAATAAAGATCTTTCCGCACCAGCCGCCATATAACAAACAGCATTACTGTATCATCAAGCCAGCCGAGAACAGGCAGATAATCAGGTACGAGATCAAGCGGGTTTACCACATAGAGCACAGCAATGGCCGCACCGCACAGCACATACCAGGGCGTTCGCGGATAGCTGCCCGAAAGCCAGTCTCTTATCAAAGAAAACAGAAGGCGCACGCGACCGGCAATCATCGGAACCAGAGCAAAAGAGCTTTTTCTCATACACACCTCATCCGCATCCCGCAAAAGGTGCAAAACAACAAAATCGTTTTATCAGTGCCTAACACTGCAGTGCCCAGACCTTTTCATCCGCGCCGGTGCAGACTTTGGCCGAGCTCAAATCACTTTTCCGGCACAGTAGTGTCCAAAATAATGTACGAAGCCGGTTCGGGCGGGGGCTCTGCAAAGCCCCCGCAACACGTTCAAAAGGTTATGCAGCGGCATGTGCCGTTATATTTCAGTACACACACGGCCCGGCGGACGGTGCTGCCCGGGACAATCCCTGCACAATGCCTGCTGCGTAGTTACCCTTAGCAGCATCGGGCCGCCCATGAAGTGAGGTTTTATCTGGCGGCGGCTGCGCAGAGCCCCGCCCGAACCGGCTTTTGCTCAATGCTTTCATTTATTGTGGACACGTTTGTTCCCGGCATTTGACAAATCACCGGGCTTATTCTATAGTATTCACGAACTTTGAAACCGATTTATTTCTGCACAAAAAACACACGAAGCTTACCGGCAAAGCATATGCGCATACTGGATAAGCTCACCCGCAAAAAAACCTCTGAAGACAAGCGCACATCTCCGCGATACCCGCTGGAAGTGCCGGCAGCATACCGGTGCGCCGGCGAACACGCTACGGTACCGTGCAGTATACATAACATAAGCAGGGACGGGGTGGCAATAGGCGGCGGAAAGCACAACGGTGCAGATATCGGCACACATATCAGCCTTTGCATTCAGCTTACCAAAAACGCTGAGCCGATTCACTCTGTCTGCGAGCTGCAATGGGTAAAAAAAGCTGCCGGCAGCGCAGCATTCACAGCGGGGTGCCGGGTTGTAAATATCACATCCCGGGACAGGCGAGCCCTGCTCGAGCATGCCTTTAATAACTGGTTTAGAAGCTAGCGTCAAACACGCCCCCTCATATCCACTCAGCTATTATTAAAAGCTCTAATGCGGAAACGTGCAATTCTGATTATTGCGGGTCGGTCTAATGTGGCGTATCAATATTTTCAGCGACGTGCTTCCCCTCGGCTTTAAGAGCCGCTAGAGCAGGCACATACATTATTTTTTTCTTGACCGTCTGGGCCAAAAACAGCCGCTGCAGCCCCATAATGCGTCCGCTGTGTGCAGAAGATGCACGTTTATACAAATCGTCAGAAGGATTCCAGGAGCCGGTACGCACATACTCTCTAAAATTAATCATATCTTTTGCCGGAATCATACGTTCGACAAACTTCCTTAACAGGGCCCCCTTGTTTTCCCACATCGGCCTTCTGAGCAGCTTTTTCTCGTCAACCATTTCTGCCAAAACACCGCGAAGGCGCTCGCTGCGCACAAACACGCTGTTGTATCCGAACTCATAGAGCTTGGTGTCAGAAGCGGTTACGCCGATGCTCACATCAGCCTCCTTGCAGACGATGAAGCTCGGGCAGACCATACACCCCATAGGGATCGTCTGTTCAAGAAAATCGGTATACTTGAAGCGATAATAGCTGCCCCGGCGGGTCATGAACCCATCCTGCACAAACCACAAAAAGGATTTCCCCTCATTGAGCAGCTGATACAGGCTCTTTTTGGTGTCCTCGGCATATTTAATAACATCGCGCTCCTGAACACCGAAATGCTCATAGATTGCATCGATCCCGCCGGGCTTGGTGTTTGCAAAACAGTTAATGGCAATCACGAACGCAAGATTGCCCACAAGCCTATCTGCACGTGCCGCAAGCGCCGGAAACGCTTTCCGCAGATCCGCATCCTCCCGGACAAGCTGCAGCTTGCGCAGCGCCTCAACGTGACATGAAAGACAGACAACCGCGGCCTGGCCGTAGCCCGACAGCTTGGGCAAATCATGGAGAATCGGGGTGAGCTGATTTTTTGAGCGGGCTCCCTTGAGAGCATCAGCAGGGGAGGTGCTTATTCTGGTTCGCCCGTGATGGCAGATATAGGATTCGCTGTGAATGCTTTCAAGATGCAGGACGGCATCAGCGTACCCTTTTTCAAGCAGGTAGGCTATCAAAGCGGTTGCAGTGCCGCCGGTTGCTCCCTGATCAAATATTTCATCGGTAAGCGACCGTGACGTAAAACGATCAACACACCGCCCCACACGCTTGTCAAGCTCTGTTTGCTCCTCACCAAACCAGCGCTTTTTTATCCGGCTTCCGGGCACAAAGCTGCGGGGGCATCCCTGATAGCACAGGCCGCATTTCGTGCATTTGCCGACAAGGGTCGGAATGCTGTCAATCATTTCTATGGCACCGGTCGGGCACAGCGCAGCGCACAGCCCGCAGCGCGAGCAGCTGTACGCAATAACGCGCTCCAGGGCTGAAAACCCCTCTTCGGATAGCTCTCTATGATACTTTATGCGCGCATCCATACCCCCGCCTTTCTTAACCGCCTGTGCATAAACCTGTTATCATTAAGGTCCGGGCTAATTCTTTCATCAGCCCCGGCCCGGGCGGTTCTGCCACATGCGCAGCTGCTATGTTTGACACGCATACCCTGTTAAATTCTTTTAAACCAGTTCCCGTATGCATACTCAAGCAGCAGCCGCTTCTGGCCCGGATCGATCTCCTGCATCGAGCAGCCGGCAACATAATACACATCATCAGTAATGGCAACGGATTCGGTCCACCGTACGTTCACTGTAAAATGTATTGTCTCACTCTGTTTCGGAATAGGCATTTCCAGAGACAGTATCTCTCCCACACGCACTTCCTCCTGCAGCTTAAGCCGCACCCCGAAATCATCGCGGCTTATTTCGCTTACCTTGCAGTGCTTTGATTCACTGCCCGCCTCTGTCATACAGCGCGCAGCAAGATCAACGGGAAAGCGCTCCTTTTTACGGCGCTCCTTTTTTTTCCACCACCCTGCCATAGCACCCCCTGAAATGTGAATTTATTTGCGAGAAACACAGGCTTATATTATCGCACTGCCAGCCGGGCCCCGAACGTGTACACTATGATCTGCCCATTGGCGCAGCTGCCGCCGGCATCTGCACGGGCAGAACGGTATTTCTTTTCTTTATTGTTTCGACCCGTCGCGGAAGTGCTGAAGCTGAAACACGAACAGCCCGCTGAAAACAACAGCGATGACCAGGTAGAAAATTTTAACGCTCAGCGATTCGCTGTTAATGGCCACAACAAACGAGCACACGACAACAAACACCTTGACAGCGAGGCTTGCCATGGTGAGGTTCCGACGGGTATTCTGTCCGGGTTCGTCCATAAATCCTCCTTATTGCTCATCACCGCTATGGTACACGGAGCGTATCAAATCGTCAACCAGCAGACGGGATAGTCCTGTGCAGGCAGGGTCTTCCCTGAGGGCGTTCAAAACCGGCAGCGCCTGCCGAGCATGTTTTTTTATGCTGTGAAATGCTGCGTGCCGAACATCAAAATCATCATCTGCAAGCAAGCCCGCGCATACGCGCAGCACATCAGCCGCCTGTGAATACGCGAGCGTCCGTGCAAGATATCGCCGCACGGCGCTGTTTTCATGCTCCGCCAGCCGGGAAAGCATCTCAGCAGGCGGGGCTTCCTTTAGGATAGAGAGCCCCCTGAGCGACATCGCCTGCAAAGCGGCATGTTCAGAAGATATATACTGCATAAAAACATCATAGGATTCGCGTGAGCCCACCTCCCCCAAAACAAAAAGAAGGAATCGTTTGTGAGAAGCCCGGATTTCTTTTTTAAGAACATATTCATGTATGTTCTCCAGATGGCTTTCTGCAATCTTTCTAACGGTCTCCTCAACGGCCCGCCGCACTGACACGTCTTTTATGGATACATAGCTGCACAGCGGCGGCAGTATTTCAGGGCCTTTTTCGGCCAGGGATGCCGCTGCCCGATTCCACGAGTCCTTTAAGAACAGCGGCTGCTCGAGCGCCTCAAGGACCTGGGCGCTTTCCGCATACTTCTGCAATCCGGCATCCGGGACAGGCACCATCTCAATGCTGTCGAGCGCATTTTTCTTATACGGGCCCGGGTGAAGTGAAACATATTCCCCTGATGCGTCCGCTCCGCCGCCCACGCTGCCGTGGACCCAGACCCCCTGCTTAGCTGGGGCAGAGGAAAACATATCATCGCCCGAGCCATCGATAAGCATGCCGAAGCTCACCGCATCGCGGCGCGCATCATACTGTGCGCCCCCCTGAACCGAGCTCTGACGTCCCGCCTGAAACGTATCACTGCCGCGTTCGTCAACAAGCATTCCCGCTCCCCTGCTGCTTCCAGCCCCCTGAGAGAGCCACTGCGCCTCATAGCTGTCATCGCCGGCAACATCATGCAGCAGCCCTGCGGAATAATCGTGTCCGCAGCCCTGAGAGACCCCCCACGAGCGGTACGCATCATCGCCGCCGCAGTCAATCAGGGCTCCTGCGGAGCTGTGCACGCCGGCGCCCTGCGCATACCGGCGTGCATTATAAATATCGTTGCCGCTGCGGTCAATAAGCATTCCCATGGACTGCCAGTAGCTTGCGCCCTGGCAGAAATAGCTTCCCCGGTAGCGGTCGTTTCCTTCCCCGCTCAGCAGCAGGCCGGTACCGCCTGAGGCAAACAGGCGGCATCCAAGGCCGAACCCCTGTGAATAGGTCTGAAATGCACCGTCCTGTTCCCTCGCATCGGGAACCACGTTTCCGGATACCAGCACATCGTCGCCTGCCATATCCGCCAAAACACCCGCCCCGCCGACATACCCAAAGCCCTGTGCAAACAGGCTTGCCGTATAACGATCCGAACCTTCACCGTCAAAAAGAGCCCCTATGCCAAGAGCTGCTGCGCCTTGGCAAAACATGCCGCCCGCATACCGGTCGTCCCCTGAACCGTCCCACAGCACACCGGCGCCCATAAAACCGCACCCCAGGCTGAACCGGTCCCCCTGATACAGATCATCACCCCGAAGATCCACGAGGATGCTCACCCCCGCAACACCGGACGCAGGAGACCAGCCGGAAGACCCCCGGTATGTATCATCACCGCAATAATCAATAATAACACTGAATTGCGCCTGCTGCGTAAACATATAGACATCGTTTCCGCCCGGATCAAGGAGAATACAGGGGGCAGGCCCGACATAGATATCATCACCCGGCGTCCCGATTACTACCGCCCCTAAAGGGGTAGTGCGGACAAGAGGCTTTGCGCGTGCTTCAAAAGCGGGCTGGCTGGCGGCTATCCGCCCTGCGGCAGCAGACATTATCCATGCTGCTCCGGCAACAGCTTCCACGTCTATCAGCGATGCCGCTGCGAACACCTGCTCTTTGATCTGCTGTTTTTCTCTGCGGGTACGGCCTGTCGCAACGTCACCGCGAAACAGCATTTCCTCTATGCGCTGCTTTGCATTTTCTGTTTCGTTATCGCTCAGCCCGCTGAAAGCTTTCTGAAACACGCGCGCGGCAAGAGTCAGTGAAGCATAAAGCGTTTCAGCAGCCCCGGCTTCGCTGCCGGTGCCGCCGGCATCCGCTGGAGCGTATCCCGACGGGTCCGCATCAATCAGATATGCACAGGCACTAATAAAGTCATCGAGCGCTAACTGGCGGCCGGCGAACAGAGCGTCCACCCCGTGCGCATAGGAAACAAAGCTGTGAGGATCCGCAAGGCACCCCGCAACATTGCGCAGCAGAAACGGATCGCGCCGGAGGTATTTTGTACGGGAAAAATCGCCGGGAGCCGCTCTCATGCGGCGCATAACACGATCGAGGACGGTCGGGTGCTGCTCCTCAGCAATGCGAAAAGGCTTCGGCGCACAGGAGGACAGCACAAAAAACAGAATGCAGAATATTCCGCACCAACGGATCATACGGTTTGACAGTACGTGTCCGCTTCAGCAAGCGGGCGTTCGAAAACCAGATTTTTCAACACATCGAACACTTTCTCGCGCTTGATCGGCTTTGATATATAGTCATCCATGCCGGCGGCCAGGCACTTCTCACGATCGCCCTTGAGGGCGTTGGCCGTCATGGCAACAATAGGGACCCGGGTGAAGCCCTGTGCCCGCAGCTCTCTTGTTGCATCGTAGCCGTTAAGCTCAGGCATCTGTATATCCATAAAAATAATGTCATACGCATCGGGATCGGCCCGAAACGCATCAACCGCCTGCCGCCCGTTCTGGGCAACCACCACGCGATAGCCGGCTTTTTCAAGCAGCTTTACGGCAAGCTTCTGGTTTACCGGATTGTCCTCTGCCATAAGAATACAGCTGCTGTACTTTGCCTCCTCACGCATGGAATGCTGAGTAACAATTTCGCGTTTTAATGCAGCAGACTGTGCGCCGGACCCGGCCTCTCCAATCAGGCGCTCCATCATCTTTAAAAGCCGTATACGCTTGACGGGCTTGGGCAGAAATCCGTTAAAACCGGCATCTTCGCACTGCCGGGCACCGCCGGCAGAGGTGGACGATGTAAAGGCCAGCAGCGGAATGGTTTTGCTGACTGTATCGCGTATGCTGCGGGCAAGGTCAAATCCGGACATGCCGGGCATGTGCACATCAAGCACACAAATGTCAAAGGGGTCACCCGAAGAAGAAGCGCTTTTTACCGCCTCGAGCGCTTTCTGGGCAGTGCGGAATCCGCTCACCTGCATGCCTTCCGTTTTGAGGATATTTTCCAGAATACCAAGATTGGTGGGATTGTCATCGGTCATCAGCACTTTTTTCCCTGAAAGCGCAACGGCAGCGCACCTGTCGACTGCCCGTGCCGCTGCCAGGGACAGCTCGGCGGTAAAGTGAAATGTGCTGCCGCGGCCCTCTGAACTTTCCACATACAGGGCGCCGCCCATAAGCTCTGCTATTTTTTTGCTGATCGACAGCCCCAGGCCGGTTCCGCCGTACTGCCGCGTTGTCGAGCTGTCCGACTGCTGAAACACCTCAAAAACCAGCTCGCGCTTCGATTCGGGTATGCCCACACCCGTGTCCCGTACCGCAGCGTGCACCACAATGCTGTGCTCGCGCTGCTCCCTGACATCCACGGAGAGCTCGATTTCCCCGTCATCGGTAAATTTGACCGCATTGCCGAGCAGGTTTATAAGAACCTGACGGAACCGGTGGGGGTCCCCGTTAACCTGAGCAGGCACATCGTCCCCGACGCGGCACATGAGCTCGATTTCCTTGCCGGCGAGGCGGGGGCGTATCATATCACAGACATCATATGCCAGAACTTCAAGGTCAAAATCGATCTTCTCCAGATGCACTTTGCCGGCTTCGATTTTTGAAAAATCAAGAATATCATTAATAAGTGACAGCAGCGCCTCCCCGCTCTGCTTGATGGTCTGTGCATACTCGTACTGCTCCGGATCGAGCTTTGTTTCAAACAGCATATCGGTAAATCCGACCACACCATTCATTGGGGTACGGATTTCATGGCTCATATTGGCCAGAAACCTGCTTTTTGCGTGATTGGCTTCCTCGGCGTCGTTTTTTGCTTTAATAAGCGAGAGCTCTGATTTTCGATCCTCTGTTATATCGCGAATGATGGCAAAAGAGCCTGCTTTTGATCGGTCATCATCAAAAAGGCCGACAATGTTAATGCGTATCGGGACAATAATGCCGTCCTTTCTGCGGGAATAGGTCTGCCAGTTTGAAATCGTACCGGCGCGCGAGAGCTCCTGCATGTACAGTGCTTTTTCATCAAAATATGTTCCCTCGATAGCAATATGCTCTCCGGTTGAAGCTGTATATCCCCCTGCTTCAGCAATGGTAAAGGAATAGATCGGCATCCCGATGACTTCATCCTTTGAATAGCCAGTCAGCGTATAGAATGCGTTATTTGCCGATTCGACAATGCCCTCGTTATCACATATAACTATCGGATCAAGAGACGAGGCGATCAGGTTCTCCAGCTTGTATGTTGTCCGCTGAAGCTCGGCAGTGCGCTGCTCTATCATATGCTCAAGATTATCACGATGCTGTTTGAGCTCCTGCTCGGCCTGCTGCCGGCTTACAAGCTCGGTGCGCAGCCTTGATGATAAATCGCGTATGCGCCCGACGACGGCACCAATCAGCACAACAGCGACGGTTCCAATAAATCCCCCTTTAATAATAATCCGGTCAACCCAGTCAACCCCCACTGCTGCACACATCAAACAATTCACAGGAAACGTAAGCACCCCGACAACAACTCCATACCACAGACCGTAGAGCCATCCCGCTGCGACAGCCGGTATAACCGAAGCGATAGCCATGGCATGGCCAAACAGAAGGTGCATCAATACAAACACTGCTGCATACACAGCTACGGAAAGCAGCAGCAGAACCGGTTTCTTTTTAAACAAAGAGGCCATAATGATTCCCTGTGCAGCGGCTATTCGGAACCGGCTCTACTCCTCAATGGGAGTAGCCTCATCGATAAGCATCACCGGAATATCGTCTTTTATATGATACAGCAGCTTGCAGTGATCGCAGACAAGACCGTCTCCAGTCTCATTCAGCCGAATATCCCCCTTACACTTCGGGCATGCCAGAATATCAAGAAGTTCTTTGTTAAGTGCCATATCTTTTTCCCTCACTGTATATAAATCATATCAAATGTGTCCAAAATAAATTAAACATTATTGTGGACACCAGTGAAATTATATAATTATTTATAACTGTTTAAATAATTAGAACACAATTGAAACACTTCTTCAACCGTGATATCGCGCATACACCGGTAATGTCCACGCGGGCATCGGTTTTTTTTTAAACAGGGTCTGCACGAAAGCGCTTTGTGCACCACCGACGAGCGCTCTCCGAACGGGCCGGTGCGCCGGGGATCGGTCGGACCGAACAGCCCCACTGTCGGGGTGTCTACTGCACAGGCAAGATGCAGAGGACCGGAATCCATAGAAACCATAAGCGCTGCTCCATTAATCAGACAGGCAAGCTCGCAAAGTGACGTGCGGCCGGCGACATTGATCACCGAGCTGCCTGCACGGGAGCAAATATCATCGGAGCGGCTGCGCTGCGATTGGTCTCCCACAAGCAGCACTGAAATGCCGTATGTCCGCGTGATTGCAGCACACAGCGCGGCGGCACTTTCAATAGGCCACAGTTTTGTCGGCCATCGGGCGGCCGGATGAACGCATACATACGGGCGCTCTGCACCTATCCCTTCTGCTGACAAAAGCCGGCTGACAGCCTGACGGTCCGAAGAGGTAAAAAAACGGGGAAACCTGACAGCAGCATCTCTCATGCCCAGATATCCCGTCATGCTCATATGGCGCTCGATCCCGTGATCAAAAAAATCAGGAGCCGGCGCCGCTTCATGATAGGCAAAGCGGCTGCCCTCACGGGCATGGGAAAATCCGACTTTTCTGTCTCCGCGGGCGGCAAGCGTGATGACACCGCTTTTGGCAAGGCCCTGAAAATCAATAACAAGATCATAGCGCTGTGAGCGCAGCGTGCGCAAAAAAGCAGTCACTCCGGCAGCCGCAGCCACAGGGTTCCGGATTGCCCCCCGAACACCTGAGCGCCGGCGCGGAAACACGATCACATTGTCAACCCATTCGCAGCTCATCAATAGATCGGCGCCCGGCTGCTCAGCAACCCAGGTAATGACGCTGTGCGGGCAGGAACGTCTGATCTGCCCGACTGCCGGCAGCGTGTGTATGACATCGCCGATTGAGCTCAGCCGTATAATCAGTATCTGCATGCTGTCCGCACCCCGGGGTATGCCCTGGCCGCCGTCACGAAAGCCTTTACGGTTGCAGCCCGGCATCATCGCCGCCTAAGCGGCGCTGCGCCAGAATCCACTTAACAGCTTCATACAGGTCTGCACAGGCATGATGCGGGGGGCTGAATTCAGGGGGATAGTTGTTCATATGCTCACGGCCGTAGCCGGTCATCACCATTACGCCGGTAGCGCCGACATTGTGCGCCAGCTGGATATCGCTCGCCTTGTCGCCGACGACGAAAGAGCGGGCAAGGTCAAGGCCGCAATCGCCGGCAGCCCTGAACAGCATCCCCGGGGCCGGCTTGCGGCAGGAGCAGGCTTTTCTGTACTTCTCAACAACAGCATCTGGATGATGGGGGCAATAATAGAGCCCGTCGATGCTGATGCGCTCCTCGTTGAGCATTTGCCTGAACCGCCGCTCAATGGGCGCAACAGCGCTTTCGGGGATAAGCCCTTTTGCAATGCCCGCCTGATTGGTTATGATCACCGCGGGGATGCGCGCGCGGTTCAGCATCCGCATCGCTTCGGCTGACCGCTTTATAAACCTGAGCTGACCGGGCTCGCTCAGATATCCTATATCCTCATTTATCGTGCCGTCCCTGTCCAGAAAAACAGCCCACCTCATTTGCCGAACACCCTGGTGTAAATATCATCGATATGACCGGCAAAAATGGCGGGGGTGCAAAACTGTGCAAGATCTTCGGCTGAAATGACGGCCGTAACCTCGCTGTCCTGCATAATAACATCCTTGAATTCTTTCTTGTGCTCCCATGCGTGAAGCGCATTTCGCTGTACCAGATGGTAGCCCTGCTCCCGCGAAACCCCGCGCTTGGTAAGCTCAAGAAGAATCTTTTGTGAATAAAAAAGCCCTTTTGTTTTTTCGAGATTCTTCTGCATTGCATCAGGATATATCTGCAGATTTTTCAGTAGCGAGGCAAATCGCACCAGCATGAAATCAAGCACCGTCGTGCTGTCAGGCCCGATGACGCGCTCAACCGACGAGTGGCTGATGTCGCGCTCGTGCCACAGGGCCACATTTTCCATGGCTGCAAGGGCGTTTCCGCGCAGCAGCCGAACCAGACCGGAAACATTTTCCGACAAAATAGGATTTTTTTTATGCGGCATCGCCGATGAGCCCTTCTGGCCGCTTGAGAAATATTCCGCGACTTCTGAAACCTCTGTTCGCTGCAGGTGGCGGATTTCGACGGCAAATTTTTCAATTGAGGACCCGATGACCGCAAGAGTGGTAAAAAACTCGGCGTATATGTCGCGCTGGATAATCTGCGTCGAAACCGGTGCAGGCTTAAGCCCGCACCGCCTGCACACATGCTCCTCGACAAACGGCGGATTATGGGCAAAGGTGCCGACCGCACCGGACACCTTGCCGACGCTTACCGCCTCCTGGGCGCGAAGCATTCTTTCGCGCTGGCGCTTCATTTCATCATACCAGACCGCCATTTTCATGCCGAAGGTGATCGGCTCTGCATGGATGCCGTGGCTGCGGCCGATCATGAGCGTGTCCTTGTATGCATATGCCTTTTCCTTTATAACGGCAAGCAGCTCGTCGATGTCCTGCAGCAGAACTTCAGCTGCCTCTTTCAGCAGCATGCTGAATCCCGTGTCAAGCACATCGGACGAGGTAAGCCCCCAGTGAATGTAGCGTGAGTCTTCGCCGACATGCTCACCCACGCAGGTGGTAAATGCAATAACATCGTGGCGGGTGATCTGCTCTATTTCATCGATTCTGTTGACATCAAATGAGGCGTTTTGCTGTATATTTTTAAGCGCCTCCGGCGGCACAAGCCCCAGCTCGGCAAGCGCCTCACAGGCATACACCTCAACCTCAAGCCATTTCTTATATCTATTGTGCGCCGACCAAATTTCTTTCATGACGTCTCTGGTATACCGGTCAATCATTTCCATCTCCTTTTATCTGCCGTGGAATGTCAGTAAAAAATCAGTTAACTATAACAAAAGCAGTGCTATTTTAAAAGCGCTATAAAAATGCAGGCAACACAGAGACCTTCCCGCACGGCGCCTGCAACGGCAACCGTCAGGCAGGCCGGCTGCTCATCCCATCAGCAGAGAGCCTTCGTTAAAAAAAACTCCGGCGTAACATGCGGTGAGCAGACAGGCCAGCGTTGCTGCAGCAAGCGCCCGCGGACCGACCCTGGTAAGCGCGTTGGTTGTGCCCGGCGCAATAGCGGAAATCCCCCCGACAAAAATAGCCAGCGATGCAACATGGGCAAAACCGCACAGCGCATAGGCGGCAACAACTGCCGACCGGCCGTGCTCAAGAGCGCCGGCCTCCATCAGGGCAGCCAGGTCTCTGTATGCCGCAATTTCGGTAAGCACCGCACGCTCGCCGATTATCCGTGAAATCTCAGCTGCATCGGAAAATGGTATACCGATTATCAGCGTAAAGGGGTAAAACACATACCCGAGAAGCCCCTTAAGGGTCCAGTCGATGCCGGTGCCGGCAAACATGTTAATGTAGCCGCCGGCAGTGCTGATGACAAGATCAAACAGCGCGACAAGGCCGAGCACAGCCAGAAGAAGCGCGACAATCCCCACGACCACGCGCACCCCGGCATTGGCCCCGGCAATAACAGCTGCAAAAAGATTGTCCTCCCGCTCATACCATACCGAAACAGCAACCCCCATTGTCTCCGGAGCCCCGGCCTCAGGCAAAAGAAGCTTGGACATGATCAGCGCAGAGGGCGCCGCAAGAAAGGAGGCTGACACAAGATGCCCTGCAATGGTGGGAAACTGCTGCTGAAGGGTAAATACATACAACGCAAGCACGTTGGAGGCAACAGTTGCCATGCCCGCGGTGAGTACGGTGCACAGCTCGGAGGGAGTCATGCGCTCAAGATAGGGACGAATGGTCAGGGCCGACTCCACGCCGACAAAAATATTGCTTGTGGCACACAGCGACTCTGCGCCGGAAATGCGCAGCAGCCTGGTGAAAAACTTTGCAAATGCGCTGATTAACCGGGGCATAATACGCAGATAGTACAAAACAGCCATGAGTGCTGAAAAAAAGATAATTGTCGGGAACGCCTGAAAGGCAAGAATAAAACCCAGCGACTCTTCTCCTGCCGCCCCTTCGGCACCGGGCGGGAGCGCCAGGGGGCCGAACACAAACCGGGCACCCGCAGAGGCAGAATCCAGCACCAGCAGAACGGCCTTGTTGACCCACAAAAAAATGCTGGTTCCGACAGGCAGAACAAACACAAAAAAAGCAAAGCATGCCTGCAGCGCTGTCGCGAAAAATATAAGCCGCCAGTTTACTTTTTTCTTGTGCGGACAGAAGCTCCACGCCCCGCCGATCAGAATAACGACACCTGCCGCACTGACAAGGTTACCGCAGCACCCCATACCAATCACCTGTTATGCAGGGAATTGTCGCAAAAACCACCTCAAAGAGTTTTATGCATTGTACCCCCTGCCGGCTGAAACCGCAATACAAATGCCCGGCATCATGCATCCAGCAGCATGCAGTTTTTACACGGTATTCGTAGTATCCCCATCCTTGTCATGGCTTCTCAGTCGAACCAGTCGGTTACCTCATCAAGCGGCAGCCGTGCTCTTGGCACGGTGTTCACCGGCGACTCGGCAGGATATCCCAGTGAAACGCCGTCAACCAGACAGATGTCCGGATGCAAATGGAAGGCTTCTTTGATTGCATCGCCGCAGATTGAAACAGCATTGGCCCAGCAGGTGCCCAGCCCGAAATCGGTCGCCGCAATGATAAAATTTTCCATAGCGGCCACCGCTGATTTGAAATAATTATTATCCCGCGCGGGGTATACGCCGAAAACAACAGCAGCCGGCGCACCGTGAAACGTAACATTTCCTTTGCCCAGGGCCTGGAGGTCGACATCGTTTTCTTTGAGATACAGAATCATTTCATTGAAATTCCTCTTTTTCCGTGCTTCAAGCATAGTGGTAATCTCACCGCTCATCTCCGGGGCAGACAGCCCTGCCCTGGCCGCCGCCGATGATTCAAAGCTGTCCTGAACAACAGTACGAAGCCGCTCCAGCGAATCCCCGGTAAAAACATAAAACCGCCATGGCTGCTGGCATGTCGGATTGGGTGCCCACACAGCCGCTTCGAGGCACTTCTCAATCACGCCGCGATGCGGAACATCCGGCTCAAAGGCGCGTACGCTTTTTCTGGATTTTATACACTCAAGTGTGTTCATGCGTTTCCCTCCTGCTCTGATATCATTTGTATGTCGTTCGGCACTCACAAGACTAATAGCCGAAAACACGCCTTTTTGTCAGGTCTCGGTTGAGAGGCTGTATCGCAGCACCAGCGGGGGAGCAGCCGATATACGCTGCAGAAACTGCTCCGTCCTTGCGTTCTTATACGTATAATGAGATAATACGCGGTCAAACATATGCATTGCACACAGGGATAACGTGAGCCATGACAGAGAAACGCTACATCTTTGTGTCCGGCCCGGCAGGGGTCGGGAAAAGCCCGCTGCTCCAGGCGATCCCGGCATTTTATCCCGGGATTCGCTATTTCAAGCCGGAAGTGATCCGGGCACATGAATCGCGCCCCAATGGCCCCCGTCCCGATGAGACTGATAAATTCAGCAATCCCCGCTTTTTCAGGCCCCAAAAAGATATTGAATCATTGGAAGACGACCCCTCCTACCTCACCGGGTTCTGCAGAGGAAACATACAGGCATGCAATCTGGCAGAAATAGCCACGTGCCCGGAAAATATAATTCTTTCAGAACAGTATTATGCTCTCGGCGAAAAGCTTCTTGAAAACTCCTTCCTGCGCACCCGCGGCGTACGGGTTGTCGGCGTGTTTATCTCACCTCTTTCCGGAAGCGGGATGCGAGCAGCACAGCGCAGGGGCTTCTCGCTCGAGCGCTACTGTGCAAGCATTACCGCTGCCATGGTGACGGCACGCAATGCTATGCACGGCAAAGATATCTGCAACAGAGAGGCAACGCTCGATACGGTGGCGCGCGCCATAGACGCCTACGACGAAATGAAGGCTGCCGTCCGCTACCACCATGTGCTGGTTAACCCGTACGGAGAGGCGCATCCCTTCTGGTGCAGAAACACCCGGGGAGAATTTGCCGGGCCGCCCCGCCCCCCGATCATGGCTGTAATCGAAGCGCTCGCTGAGATAATGACAACAGGCAGCACCAGCCGGTCCGAACACTGGGGGCCTGATTTATTTGCGCATTAGCGCTCAGTATACAGTATCGCACAATTAGCCTTTCAGGGCCTGAATCGACCTTTTATGCGCGCTGATTGTTCAGGGTAAAGCTTTTCCAGGCAGTCCGGGCACAGCCAGTGCGTAAATGAAGAATCCGGGTGCTTCCTGAGATAATATGTCATGGTTTCCCAATATCCCTTGCAGTTGATCACTTTTTTACAATTGGTACACATGGGAATTAGATTCCGCAGGGTCTTTATCTCCCCGATTTTTTTGGCGAGCTCATTATTGGTTACCCAGACGCGGTGAATAATATCGGCAAAAAGGCTGAACACCGGGGTGTCTGCCCCGATCGCCTTGAGTGCCTGAATCAGGCGGTCAATATGCTCTTCGTATTTGTCCTCAGGGGAGGAATCACCGGTATGGCGGCGCATCAGCCGAAACAGCGCTGCGAATGCGGGATGCAGAAGATAAAACTCAAGCTTATAGGCAAGCATAAATGAAACAGCAGGATCGGAAGGGCTTACCGGAGTGGACCGCAAAGCGGCAACGTCCTCTTTAAGTTGCACAAGCGTTTCCCGCATCGCCTGAGGGTCATCGAAAATATCCGGGACCTCATTATCCCGCACCTCAGCCAGAAGCCTTTCCCAGAATAGAACATGCTCATTTTCATCACGGGCCATGTCTGCCCAGTACGGCTTAAGCCGCGAGTCAGCCTCCTCCCGGTTAAGCATTGTATAGATATCCGCTGCGATGCGGTCTATTTCCAGGCACAGCTCAATAATGTGCACAAAACAGGCATCTGCCATACCTTCACCCCGGTACATTCTGCTGATATTCTACCACCAGCGTGAGCCCCTCAATCCTTTTCACTATAACCGGACATCCTTTCTGCACCGGCCGGCACGCCCGCTCCAGCCGGGCACGCCACAGCTCGCCGTCGACTACAACATACCCGTCGGGGTCAAGCCGCTCGCGCGCCGTGCCGCACTTTCCGACCATCGTGTGCGCATCGTCTCGGCGATCGCGGTCATAGGCCTTCCAGGTAAGCGGATACAGCACCGCATCCTTTATAGCCCATACAAGAACGACAGCAACAGCAATCCAGGGCCGCACATCAAACCAGCGTACCAGCGCAGCCGCTCCGGCGATCACCAGCAGCAAAGCAGGCAGCTGATAGAGCACATAGCGCACAATTATGGGAGGAAACCACCGGTTGCCGGGCCTCTGCCGGGAAAACAAACATATCATTAACAGCTCTGCAGAATCATCAAAAATGTGCCCCTTATTTTCTGTAAGGATATCCCCTGTCACTGAGAAAAGCAACTGTCGCTGAAACAATCTGCTGCATCTGCTCCTGCCTGCTGATCTGCGCTTCGCCGTCAACAGGGGCATGGTCATCCTGATACCAGCCGAACTGGTAGTGATTGCCCCCCTCGATCTCAACCCAGACGGTGTCCTCCGGGAGATGCGCACGGGATTCCTCAATTACTTCTGCATTATAAATGCCGTCGTTTGTTGCATAAATTGAAAGCACGTCAAGGCTGGTTTCATCGAGCCTGTTTTCCTCGGTCGGCCGGGATGCCCACAGCACAACACTATTTATGCTGGCAGCATTATCGTGCGCATATTCGCAGGCGGCGATGCCGCCCATGGAGTGTCCGCCGACCGCCCAGGTGTCAATTTCGGGAAAATAATCAATCACATCACCTGCGCGCCCGGGCGCCAGCAATGCCATATCGCGGGGTGTTGTTACAAGGGCCACAAGAAATCCCTGTGCGGCAATATCCCGGGCCGGCGGTGCATAGGAGCGCGGGTCAACCTGTGAGCCCCCATAGAAAATAAGGCCGGTTGTCGCGTTATCTGCTGCCGGTTTAAATATATAGCAGGGATCCCCCTCCCATGCGCTTACCGTTATCTTTTCATAGGTAACGGCATTGTCAGTCTGAAGCGCATCAAGGGCTTCCGGAAGCGGTGGGTGATCACTTTGCATGCAGGCGCACAGCACACATACACACAGCACCACAGCTGCACAGTGTTTTGGCTTCATAAATATACTCCTTAAAAAAAATTATTGATTAATGTATTATTAACAAAATCACGGTGGTGTTGCAAAATCTTTTCTTGTTGACAATACGAACCTTTATAGACCAAATACCGTGATTATTCTAACCATAACGGCACAGGAAAGCATTACACAACTATTTTTCGGACATTTTATGATGTTGAAAAAAGCATTCGCCGCAGGCGTGCATATGTATACCAGCCTGGGAATTGTCTGTGCGTTCGTTGCCGCAGTCAGCCTGAAAAACCACCACATAGAGGGATTTCTGGTTTCTCTGCTTGTTGCCGTTATAATAGACGGAACCGACGGTGCTCTGGCACGATACTTTGAGGTCAAAAAAATCCTGCCAGGATTTGACGGGGCACGGCTGGACGATATTGTGGATTATATTACCTATGCATTTCTTCCCGCACTTGCGCTGGTTGAATTCGGGGTGCTGCCCTGGAAGCTCTGGTGGATTGCCGTACTGCCGATGCTGGCGAGCCTCTACGGCTTCTGCCGGCAAACTGCTAAAACCGGCCAGTCTTTTGTGGGGTTTCCGTCCTACTGGAATGTTGTGTTTGTGTATTGTTATGTGTTGAATATTGCTGCGGGGGCTGTCGTCGGAATTCTGCTTATCCTGTCGGTCCTTGTGTTCATACCGGTTCATTACATATATCCCACGCGCACCGTCTGGCTCCGCGGACCGACAATTGTTTTTACGTGCATATGGGGGGTGGCGCTCGGTGCAATCTGCCTGAAGCCGCACCAGCCCTGGGCACGGTACCTGGCTGTATTATCCCTGCTGTATCCCGTATATTACGGCGGGCTTTCTCTGCAGCATCACCGGCGCCTCAGCAAACAGAGAAAAGCAAACAATATATAAACAATCATGGGGCGCCTCGTTTGCCG